>DAOUEP010000059.1:0-23915 GCA_034430515.1 Dehalococcoidales bacterium
GGGGCAAAGAAACCCGTTTTTGTGTATAATTAACTAGCCATGGATTTTAACTTAAGCGAACCCCAGAAGATGCTCCAAAACCTGGCGCGCGACTTCGTCACGCGAGAGGTCGCCCCGCGAGCGGCGGAAATCGACCGCAGCGGCCAGTTCCCCGCCGGCCTGGCCCAAGAAATAGGCCAGCAAGGTTTCCAGGGGCTGCCGTATCCCCCGGAATACGGGGGCGGCGGGGCCGGCTACCTCAGCTTCGTCCTGGTGCTGGAGCAGGTCTGCCGCGCCTCGGCCACGGTGGGGGCCATCATGTCGGTCAACGGCGTGCCCCAGGAGGCCATCTACCGCTTCGGCACGGAAGAGCAGAAAAAGCGCCTGCTGACCCCGCTGGCCGGCGGCGAGCAACTGGGCGGCATCGGCTTTACCGAGGCCGAGACCGGCTCCGACCCGCGCCTGATTACCACCACCGCCCACCGCGACGGGAAGGACTACGTCATCACCGGGCAAAAGCAGTTCATGGCGCTGGCCCCAAAGCTTTCCGTGGTGCTCCTCTTCGCCCGCCGCGACGACGGTGAAGGACTCAACGCCTTCATCGTGGAGGCCAAATCCAAAGGCTTTTCCGTCCGCGAGCCGTGCGAGACCATCGGCCTGCGCGGCCTGGGGACGTCGGTCGTCTACCTGGACGAGGTAAAAGTGCCGGCGGAGAACCTCATCGGCGAGCCGGGGCAGGGCTTCGACATCCTGCTGGAGGCCATCAGCCTGGAGCGGCTAAGCGTGGCCGTGCAGGGGCTGGGCGTCGCCCAGGCGGCCCTGGAAGCTTCGCTGGACTACGCCAAGCAGCGCCGGGCGCAGGGGCGGCCCATCGCGCGGATGCAGGCTATCCAGCAGCCGCTGGCCGAGATGGCCTCGCAAATCGAGGCGGCTCGCTGGCTCATTTACCACACCGCTTTCCTGCGCGACCAGGGGCAGAGCATCCAGTACGCGGCCTCAATGGCCAAGCTCTTCGCCTCGCAGGCGGCCGTGGCGGTCACGCGGGCGGCGATGCAGATTCACGGCGCCTACGGCACGATGAAGAGCCTGCCGGTGGAGCGGCTCTACCGCGACGCCAAGATGACCGAGATTTACGTGGGCGTCTCCGAGGTGCACCGCACCATTATTGCCAACCACCTTTTGGAGTGAGTGGTGACGCCCGAAAAGCATTTCAAGCTCCTCAAAACCGATAACCAGGCCCGCGCCGGCGAGCTTAACACGGCGCACGGGAAAGTCCCCACGCCGGTCTTCCTGCCGGTCGGCTCGCAGGCCACCGTCAAGACCCTCACCCCCGCCGAAATCAAGGCCACCGGCTTTGGCATGGTGCTGGCCAACACCTACCACCTCTACCTCCGCCCCGGCATTGACATCATCCGCGAGATGGGCGGGCTGCACCATTTCATGGCCTGGGCAGGCGCCATCCTCACCGACAGCGGCGGCTACCAGGTCTTCAGCCTCTCGCCGCTCTGCAAAATCAACGACGAAGGCGTTACCTTCCGCTCCCACATCGACGGCAGCACCCACCATTTCACGCCGGAGCTGGCCGTAAGCTATCAGGAGGCCCTCGGCGCCGACGTGATGATGGTGCTGGACGAGTGCACCGCCTACGGCGCCGGCGAGGCCAAAGTCCGCCGCGCCATGCACCGCACGCATGAATGGGCGGAAAGATGTCTTCGGGCGCGTAAGAGAGACGACCTCGCCCTCTACGCCATCGTGCAGGGGGGCTTTTCCCCGGAATTGAGGCAAGCATCGGCGGAATATCTAACCTCTTTAGACTTCCCCGGCTACGCCATCGGCGGGCTATCGGTGGGCGAGCCGAAGGCGGTCACGCTGCCCCTGCTGGCGGCCACCGCCGCCGCCCTGCCGGAAGGCAAGCCCCGCTACCTGATGGGGGTGGGCGCCCCGGAGGACATCATCGCAGGGGTGGCCCGCGGCGTGGACATCTTCGACAGCGCCCTGCCCACCCGCGTCGCCCGCAACGGCGCCCTCTACACGCGCGCCGGGCGGGTCAACATCCGCCGGGCGGAGTACCGCAAGCTGGACGCCCCCCTCGACCCCGATTGCGACTGCTATACCTGCGGGAACTTTTCCACCGCCTATTTGAGCCACCTCTTCCGCGCCGACGAGCTTTTAGCGCTGCGGCTGGCCACGCTGCACAACCTGCGCTTTATAGCGCGGCTCATGGAAGAGATAAGGGAGGCGATACTCGGGGGTACTTTCGCGGCCTTCCGCGGGGACTTTCTGGCCAGCTACCAGACCACCGATGAAGTAGCGCGGGTAGCGCAGAAGGGGAAGTGGCTGCGGGGGAGAGAGGCCTAGACTATCGCCAGCATCCGGTCTACGGCGGCTTTAGCCCGCACGCGGATAGGCTCCGGCACGCTGACCACCGGCGCCATCGCCTCCAGCGACGCCAGCACTTTTTCCAGGGTTATCTTCTTCATATTGGGGCAGACGGCCCGCTTCGAGGCGGGGATAAAGGTCTTGCCGGGGTTTTCCTTGCGGAGGCGGTGGAGAATCTCCACCTCGGTGCCGACGATAAGCTCGCTCACGTCGGGCCGGGCGGCGTAGCGGATGATGCCGCTGGTGCTCAGGGCGGCATCGGCCAGAGCGATGACGTCGGGGCGGCACTCCGGGTGTACCACCACATGAGCCTGCGGGTGCTCGCGGCGGCGGGCGGCGATGTCCCCGGCGGTTATGCGCACGTGAGTGGGGCAGTAGCCGGGCCAGAGGTGCATCTGCTTGCCGGTCTGCCGGATGATGTAGTCGCCCAGGTACTGGTCGGGGACGAAGAGGATGTTATCGCTGGCGATGCTCTGCACCACCTTGACGCCATTGGACGAGGTGCAGCAGTAGTCGGACTCGGCCTTGACCCCGGCGGTGGAGTTGACGTAAGTAACCACGGTGGCGCCGGGAAGCTCCCGCTTTTTCTGGCGGAGCTGGTCGGCGGTAATCATGTTGGCCATGGGGCAGCCGGCCCCGGCGTCGGGCAGGAGGACGGTCTTGTCCGGCGAGAGGATGGCGGCCGTCTCGGCCATGAAGTGCACGCCGCAGAAGCAAATCACGGCGGCGTCGGTCTTAGCCGCACGCTGGCTCAGCTCCAGCGAGTCGCCGACTAAATCGGCGATGTCCTGCACCTCGCCGCGCTGGTAGTTGTGCGCCAGGATGACGGCGCGGCGCTCCTCTTTGAGCTTGAGGATGCGCTCGACCAGGGAGGCTGCCTTTTTCATCTTGTCTCTATTTTACCCCATCGGCGGGTTTATTCCCAGACGGAGCGGCGGTATCGATGTTTATCCTGTCCCCGGCTTTGATGCGCCCGCCGCGGATGACCCTGGCGAAGACGCCCTCGCGGGGCATGATGCAGTCGCCCACCTGCTTGCGGATGGCGCAGGCGGCGTGGCACTCCTTGCCGATTTGCGTCATCTCCAGAATGGCCCGGTCGCCGGCGGCCAGGCGCGTGCCGACGGGCAGGCGGGCTAAATCGATGCCTTCGGTGGTGATGTTCTCGGCGAAGTCCCCCGGTTGGAGGTCGAAGCCTTTGGCGCGCATCCTGTCGATGCTCTCGACGGCCAGCAGGCTCACCTGACGGTGGCTGGCGCTGTCGGCGTGGGCGTCGCTGACGACGCCATAGTCTTTCTCGAGCGTTATTTCGGCGACCGCCTGCTTTCTGGTGCCCTTTTTGGCGCTGCGGCAGACGGCGATGATGGTCTTCATGGTAAGCTCCCCTGTCTCAATATCGTGCCGCCGCCGAGGACGCTGTCCCCGCGGTAAAAGACCACCGCCTGGCCGGGGGCGATGGCGGGCTGCGGCTTACGGAATTTTACGTGATACTCCCCGTTGCCCCGCGGCGTGAGGGCGGCGGCGGCCTCGGGGTGGCGGTGGCGCACCCTGGCCATAACCTTAATCATTTCTTGCGGCGGGTCTCCGGCCAGCCAGTTGAGGTCGCCGGCGACGAGTTCGGTGGCGTAAATCGCCTCCCGCGGGCCGACGGTCACGGCGTTCTCCGCCGGGGCGATGGCGGTAACGTAGCGCGGCGCCGCCGCGGCCAGGCCCAGCCCCCGCCGCTGCCCGACGGTGTAGGCGGAAATCCCCCGGTGCGTCCCCAGGACGTTGCCCTGAGAATCGCGTATCGGGCCGGGTCTGTCCTCTATCTCGCCGCGCTCCCTTAAAAACTTAACGTGGTCGCCGCCGGGGATAAAGCAAATTTCCTGGCTCTCCGGCCTCCCGGCGGCGTCGGCCAGGCCGCCGGCGGCGGCCAGCTTGCGCACCTCTCCCTTGGTCAGTTCGCCGACGGGGAAGACGGCGCGCGATAATTGCTCTTGAGTTAATTGTGCCAGAAAGTAGGACTGGTCTTTGGCGGCGTCGCGCCCTTTCTTGAGTAAGTAGCGGCCGCTTTTATCCTTCTCGATGCGGGCGTGGTGGCCGGTGGCGAAGTAGTCAGCGCCCGTGGCGCGGGCCTTGTCCCGGAGCGCGCCGAACTTGATGTAGCGGTTGCAGCGCACGCAGGGGTTGGGCGTGCGCCCGGCGGCGTACTGGCGGCAGAAATCGGCGATGACGTATTCCTCGAACGCTTCCGTCAGGCCGTAGACGTGATGGGGTATACCCAGAACGCCAGCGACGCTGGCGGCGGCTCGGGGGGCGCGGTCGTCGCCGGGCACGACCCGCATCGTGGCGCCGACGACCTCGTGCCCCTGCTGCTGCAAGATGGCGGCGGCCACGGCGGAATCGACGCCGCCGCTCAGGGCGATGACGACCTTCATCCCTTCAGCTTTTCGAGGACGACGCGGGCGGCCACCTCGCCGGAGACGAACATCGAGCCGAAGGTGGGTCCCATGCGGGGCAGCCCGTAGACGGCGCCCACGGCCATGCCGGTGACGATGAGGCCGGGGAAGCACTCGCCGGTGTGCTCCACGATGAGGTCTTCGGAGCGCTCAATCCAGAGGGCGCCCTCGCCCTTCATCTTGATGAGGCCGCGCTGCTCCAGCTTTTTCACGACGCAGGCCTCGTGGCCGGTGGCCTCGACGACCAGCGGCGCCTCCAGGGCGACCGGGTCGAGGGCGGCGATCTGCCGCGGCAGCGAGGCGATGGGCGACCAGTTGATGACCGCCCCGCAGACCCGGCCTTCCTTGACGACCAGGTCTTCGAGCATGGTCATGTTGATAATCTTGGCGCCGGCGGCGCAGGCCGCGGCGATGAGGGTGGCGCAGGCGTGGGGGGCGTCGCAGACCACCAGGCCCTTACTTACCGTCTTATAGGGCACGCCCAGCTCGTCGAGGATACGCTCGCCGGGGTGGCGCACGGTTACCTTGGGCATGAGGTAGCCGCCGCTCCAGAACCCCCCGCCGAGGTAGTTGTTGCGCTCGACGATGACCACTTTTTTACCGGCCCGGGCGATATCGCGCGCGGCGACGAGCCCGCTGGGCCCCCCGCCGACGATGATGCAGTCGCTCTCGACGTTTTCGATGAACTCGCGGGTAAACTCGGAGACGATGGCGCGGGTAATTTCCTTCTCACCCACCGGACTGAATTTTTCCATGCTGTTCTGGCTCCCTCTAGCTTTTTTGCCGGCCGGCGTCTTCCAGCTTTTTCAGGCGCTCTTCCAGGCGGTGCTGTTCGCGGACGACCGAGTGCAGCGCCTCGGCCACCGGGTCGGGCAGCTTGCCGTGCTCCAAATCCATGGCCGGCTTCTCGCGCTTGGTGACCACCCGCGCCGGGATGCCGACGACGGTGACGCCCGCTGGCACCGACTTGATGACCACCGAGCTGGCCCCGATGCGCGCCCCGTCGCCGATGGTGATGGGCCCCAGGGCGATGGCCCCGCTACCCATCTCGACGCCATTGCCCAGGGTGGGATGGCGCTTGCGTTTTTCCAGCGTGGTGCCGCCCAGCACCACCCCCTGGTAGAGCAGCACGTCGTCGCCGATTTCGGTCGTCTCGCCGATGACCACGCCGCTGCCGTGGTCGATGAAAAACCGCCGCCCGATGGTGGCGCCGGGGTGAATCTCTATCTGGGTGAAGAACCGGCTCAGGTGGGATACCCAGCGGGCGGGCAGCCGCCAGCCGTGCCGCCAGAGGCAGTTGGCCACCCGGTGAGCCCAGAGGGCGTGCAGGCCGGGGTAGCAGCAGAGCACCTCCAGCGCGCTGCGCGCGGCCGGGTCTTTGGCGAAGACGGTGCGGATATCCTCCCGGATGCCTTTACACATGGTCTTGTCCCCTTGATAAATAAAGCGCCGCCGGCTCTTTTCCCTAATTATACCTTATTTGTGAGATTGCTGCTTACCTCACCCCCTTCGTTCCCCTCTCCGCAGGCCACTCCCTTTCACCCCGCCCCACCCGGTGATTTTCTTTCCCACCCGGCCCGCCCGGTGGCATCCTGCCACTACTCGCTGGGGCTTCTCCACCCCTCGCCACCGGGGGTAAAGGGGAAAGATGCCTCTTCCTCTCCCTTGATGGGAGAGGTCAGGTGAGGGTGGAATTATCGCGTCTGGCAAAAGTCCCCCTCACCTTAGTCCTCTCCCGCGGAGGGGAGAGGAAACCCACGGCCTAAGCCGCGGATGCGCCGAGGGCGGTTTACCCGCCGAAGCTATAGCGCAGGCGTGGCCAGGGTGGGAATAGATAACCCCGGGGGTGGGGCTGGAAGTATGGCCGCATATTGGGTAGAATAGGGCTTATGGAGAGCCGGTTCCGCAACCTGCCCGGCGTGGACAAAGTCCTCGCCGACGCGCGCCTGGCCCGTCTCGCCGGGGACTACCCCCACGAGCGGCTGGTGGCCCTGGTGCGCCGCCAGCTGGAGCGGGCGCGGGCGGCCATCGCGGCGGGCAAGCCTATTGCCTCGCCGGATGAAATCGTTGACGGTGTACTCGCCGAGCTACAGGCGCTCACCGGGCCGGGCCTGCGCCGGGTGGTCAACGCCGCCGGCGTCGTCCTGCACACCAATCTGGGGCGCGCCCCCCTGAGCCAGGAGGCCGTCGCGGCCATGGCGGCGGTAAGCTCCGGCTATTCCAACCTGGAAATCAACATGGAGACCGGCGCCCGCGGCTCGCGGCACGTCCACGTGGAGGGACTGCTGTGCGAAATCACCGGCGCCGAGGCGGGCTTCGTCGTCAATAACAACGCCGCCGGGGTGCTGCTGGGGCTGACCGCCCTGGCCCGCCGCAAGGAGGTCATCGTCTCGCGGGGGCAGGCGGTGGAAATCGGCGGCGGCTTCCGCATCCCCGACGTGATGCGCCAGAGCGGCGCCAGGCTCGTCGAGGTGGGCACGACCAACTGCACCTACGCCGCCGACTACGCCAACGCCGTCGGCGAGCGCACCGCCGCCCTGATGCGGGTGCACTCCAGCAATTTCCGCCTGGAGGGCTTTGTCAACGAGGTCTCCCTGGAAGAAATCATCGCCGTCGCCGCGCGTCACGACCTCATCGTCCTCGACGACCTGGGCAGCGGCTGCTTCCTGGATACGACCGCTTACGGGCTGGCCGCCGAGCCGATGGTACAGCATAGTATCGCCGCCGGAGCGGCGCTGACCTTTTTCTCCGGCGACAAGCTGGTGGGCGGGCCGCAGGCGGGCATCATCGTGGGGAAGAAAGAATATGTTGATAAACTCAAGCGGCACCCCCTGGCGCGGGCGGTACGGGTGGACAAGACGCGCCTGGCGGGGCTGGCGGCAACGCTGGTGCACTATCTCAAGGGCGAGGCCGCCAGCAAAATCCCCGTCTGGCGGATGATTGCCGCCCGGCTTCCCGATATTGAAAAACGCGCCGCCGCCTGGGCGGAGTCCGCGGGTAGCGGGGCCAGAGTAATCCCCGGCGAGACGATGGTGGGCGGGGGCAGCCTGCCCGGCGGGAGCCTGCCGACGCGCCTGCTGGCGATAGCTTACGGCAGCGGCGGCGCCGCCAAGCGGGTGGCCGGGGCGCTGCGGGCGCGGGAGATTCCCGTCATCGGGCGCATCGAGAGCGATACCCTTCTCCTCGACCCGCGCACCGTCCTGCCGGAGGAGGACGGGGTTGTGGTTGCAGCGCTGCGGGAGATTTAGGTAGCTTATTACCATGTACGTTCTGGGTACGGCGGGGCACATTGACCACGGCAAGTCGGTGCTGGTGAAGGCCCTCACCGGCATTGACCCCGACCGCCTCCGCGAGGAGAAGGAGCGGGGCATGACCATCGAGCTGGGCTTCGCCTGGCTCACGCTCCCCTCCGGGCGCGAGGTGGGCATCGTCGACGTGCCCGGCCACGAGCGTTTCGTCAAGCACATGCTGGCCGGCGTCGGCGGTATCGACCTGGCACTGCTCATCGTGGCCGCCAACGAGGGCGTCATGCCCCAGACCCGCGAGCACTTGGCCATCCTTGACATAATCGGGGTTAAGCACGGCATCGCCGTCATCACCAAGCGCGATTTGGTGGACGACGAGATTTTAACTCTGGTGCGGCTGGAGGTGGAGGAAGTCCTGGCCGGGACGACCCTGGCGGGGTCGGCCATCGTCCCCGTCTCGGCACTCACCGGCGAGGGACTACCCGACCTGCTGGCCGCCATCGATAAACTGTTGGACGCCACCCAGCCCCGCGCCGACCTGGGCCGTCCCCGCCTGCCCGTCGACCGCGTCTTCACCATGGCCGGGGCGGGCACGGTGGTTACCGGCACCCTCATCGACGGCAGCCTGCGGGTGGGGCAGGAGGTGGAGATTGCCCCCGCCGGGCTCAAGTCGCGGCTGCGCGGGCTGCAGACCCACAAGGCCAAGCTAGAGACGGCCACCCCCGGCTCGCGCGTGGCCGCCAACCTGGTGGGGGTCAATACCGCCCAAATCGAGCGGGGGGACGTGGTCGCCACGCCGGGCTGGCTCAAGCCCACCCGCATGGTCACCGTCAAGCTCTCGCTCATCGCCTATTTGCAGCGCCCCCTGCGGCACGGCAGCGCGGTGAGCTTTCACACCGGCGCCGCCGAGACCATGGCCAAGGTGCGCCTGCTGGAGGGCGACGAGGTCAAGCCCGGCGCCGCCACCTGGGCGCAGCTGACGCTGACCCGGCCGCTGGCCGTCGTCAGGGGCGATAGATACATCATCCGCTCGCCCATGGAGACGCTGGGGGGCGGCGGCATCGTCGACGCGCACGCCCGCCGCCTGCGCCGCTTCCGCCCCGAAGTAATCGAAAATCTCAAGGCGCGCGGGGGGGGCACCGCCGCCGACCTGATTATGGCGCTCTTGGAGACGAAACAGCCGCTGGAGCCGCCCGCCCTGATTACTCAGAGCAACCTGCCCGCCGACCCGGCCCGCCAGGCCATCGAGGCGCTCGTCGGCGAGGGGCGGATTATCGCCGCCGGCGAGGGCGAGCGCAAGCTCCTCTTCACGGACACCGGCTGGGGCCGCCTCGGCACTAAAGTAACAGCGGCGCTGGCGGAATACCACCGGAAATACCCCGCCCGCCCCGGCATGCCCCGCCTGGAGCTGGCGGGCCGCCTCAAGCTGGGCGTTCACGCCGCGGCGGTGCTGGAGCGGCTCGCCGCCGAGGGGGTCATGGTCGGGGAGGGGGCCGGGCTGCGCCTGCCCGGTCACGCTATCCGGCTCACGGCGGCGCAGCAGGCCAGAATAGACGCTTTTCTCAAGTCGCTGGTGGCCAGTCCTTACGCGCCGGACAGCGCCCTCATCCCCGAGGCCGACCTGCTGGCCATGCTGGCCGGGCAGGGCAGGGTGGTGCGGGTTAGCGACAGCGTCGTCTTCGGGGCGGCCGCTTACGAGGAGATGGTGGCCAAAATCAAGGACCGAATCCAGGCCAGCGGCAAGGTGGGCCTGGCCGAGGTGCGCGATATGTTCGGCACGTCGCGCAAGTACGCCCAGGCGCTGCTGGAGTACCTCGACCGCGAGCGGATTACCCGGCGCGTCGGCGACGATAGGGTTCTTTTATAATTTGCAGATTGTTGTATAATATCTCTAAGCCGGTTAAAGGAGAGCTTTGATCATGTGGCAGGGGTTTATCGATAACGGTATCTGGATTCTGGTGGGCGCCAGTATCGCGGTGGTGCTGCTGCTCTTCTTCCGGGACAGGGTGAGGAGCGGGATGCGGAAGCTGACCCCGGCAAAGTGGCAGAGGGAAGACCATGAAAATATCAACATCGCCTTCTGGGCGTTTGAGTCGATTGGCGTGGCCCTGATGCTGCTGGGCTTCGTCGGGCTTATCTTCTCCGAAACGGGCGTCGGCGCCTCCATCACGGGGGAGGCCATCCAGGCCTGGTTCCTCGACCACGGGCTGACCGTCCTTATCATCATCGTCGTGGGCATCGTCTTCTGGATTGTCCTCAAGCAGGCCATGCCGCCGCTGGTGCGCCGCGTCATGACGCGCCCCCGGGGGGGCGAGAGCCGCGAGGGGCTGCGCCGCCGCGCCGAGACCCTCCAGGGCGTCTTCCTGGGGATAGTGCGCATCATCATTGTCCTGCTGGTCGTCTTCATGATACTCTCCGAGATGAACATTGATATCGGCCCCATCCTGGCCGGCTTCGGCGTGGCCGGCATCGCCGTCGGCTTCGGGGCGCAGTTCCTCATCCGCGACCTCATCGCCGGCATCTTCATCCTCATGGAGAACCAGTACCGCATCGGCGACGTGGCCAAAGTGGCCGATGTCGTCGGCGTGGTGGAGGACATCAACCTGCGCAAGACGGTGCTGCGCGATATGGACGGCATCGTGCACCACGTGCCCAACGGGGAAATCCGCGTGGCCTCCAACTACTCCCGGCACTTCGCCCGCATCAACCTGGATATATCCGTGGGTTACGGTACCGACCTCGACTTTGCCATCGAGACGATAAACCGCGTCTGCAAGGAGATGGCCGACGAAGAGCGCTGGAAACAGCGGCTGCGCAGCGTGCCGAGCGCGCTCCGGGTCAATAAACTCGGCGATTCGGGGATAGATATCAAGGTGGTGGGGGACGTCCAGCCCCTGGAGCAGTGGAACGCCATGGGCGAGCTGAGGCTGCGCATCAAGAAGGAGTTTGACAAGGTCGGCATCGAGATACCCTGGCCCCATACCAAGGTGTACTTCGGCAACAAGCCGGGGGATACGTAAAATACGGGCGGCGCCCGCCGCTGGCAATACGAGAAAGGACGCAAGATGTATACCAAGATACTCGTCCCGCTGGACGGCTCGGAACTGGCCGAATGCGTGTTACCCTACGTGGACTGGTTTATCAAGGTCTCCGATGTTGACGAGCTGACCCTGCTGCGCGTGGTGCAGCACCTGCACATCACCGGCGGCCTGGAGGCCCAGGTGCCCCCGGAGGAGCGCGAGCACCTTGAAGACGACGCCGTGACGCTGGCGGAGGAATACCTGGCCGGGATTGCCACCCGGTTCGAGGGCAAAAAGCTCCGGGTGAATACCAAGGTGCTGGTGGGGCGGCGCGCCAAGACCATCGCCGACTACGTCTCCCGCAGCCACGCCGACCTCATCATCATGGCCTCGCACGCCGCCTCCGGGCTGCAGCGTCTGGTGCGGGGCAGCGTGGCCGATCGCGTCTTCCGCGCCGCGCGGGTGCCGGTGTTCCTGGTGCGGCCCCAGGACCGTCCGCCGGATAAATAGGGCGCTAGGTGGGGCTCCCGGAGATGTAGTCGTGCAGGTGCTGTACCTGGACGTTGCACTCCAGGAGCATCTCCTCGGTAATGTCCCGCAGCGAGAGCATGGCCACCAGGCGGTTCTCCGCGACCACCGGCAGGTGGCGGATGCCCTTGTCCGTCATCGTCTGGAGGATGGCCTCGATGTTGTCCTCCGGGTTGCAGACGAGGACTTCCCGCGTCATGATGTCTTTGACCTTCGTCCCGCCGATGTCAACCCTGCCCCGGCTGACCCATTCCAGGATGTCCCTCTCCGAGAGGATGCCCACCAGCTTCTCCTTGGCGTCGTAGACCGGCACGGCGCCGATGTGGTTATCCACCAGTTCCCTGATGGCCTCGGAAAGGACGGCGTCCGGCCGGACGGTAACCACCTTGCGGTGGCTTATCCGGGAGATGTCTTTGATTTTCATCACTTACCTCCGTACCGGGGTAGTTCGTACATTATACCAGAAACAAAAACGGGCCGTAAGTGATTTAGGTAACATCGGGGCCCAAATCTTGACATTTCGTGCCCGGAGGGGGTATAGTTCAATCCGGTGCCAGTTACCGCCGCGTAACGTATAGAGTCTACCCGGCATCATTTCTGGAAAGAGGGGAGATATGGCAACATGGGCAAAATAAATGTGGCAATCATCGGCGTGGGCAACTGCGCCTCTTCTTTCGTCCAGGGCGTCCACTACTACCAGAACGCCAGCGAGGACGAGTTCGTCCCGGGGCTGATGCACGTCAACCTGGGGGGCTACCACATCCGGGACATCGAGTTCGTGGCCGCCTTCGATATCGACAAGAACAAGGTGGGTAAAGACCTGGCCGAGGCCATCTACGTCAAGCCGAACAATACCTTCAAGTTCTGCGACGTGCCCCTCAAGGGCGTCCGGGTTGACCGGGGCATGACCCACGACGGCCTGGGCAAGTACCTCTCAATGATAATCCAGAAGGCCCCCGGCCCCACCGCCGATATCGTCGGCATCCTCAAGGAGACCAAGACCGACGTGGTCATCAACTACCTGCCGGTGGGCAGCGAAGAGGCCACCAAGTGGTACATCGAGCAGGTGCTGGACGCCGGTTGCGGCTTCGTCAACTGCATCCCCGTCTTCATCGCCAAGGAAAAGTACTGGCAGAAGCGCTTCGCCGACCGGGGCCTGCCCATCATCGGCGACGACATCAAGTCGCAGGTGGGCGCCACCATCACCCACCGCATGCTGACCCGGCTCTTCCGCGACCGCGGCGTCAAGCTGGAGCATACCTACCAGCTCAACTTCGGCGGCAACACCGATTTCTACAATATGCTGGAGCGGGAGCGGCTGGAGTCCAAGAAGATATCCAAGACGACCTCGGTCACCTCGCAGCTGGACTACAAGATGGACGAGCGCGATATCCACGTGGGCCCGTCCGACTACGTGCCCTGGCTGGACGACCGCAAGTTCTGCCACATCCGCATGGAGGGGCGCACCTTCGGCGATGTTCCGCTCATGCTGGAGATGAAGCTGGAGGTGTGGGACAGCCCCAACTCCGCCGGCGTCGTCATCGATGCGGTGCGCTGCTGCAAGCTGGCCCTGGACAAGGGGCTCAAGGGCGAATTGACCGCCCCGTCCTCGTACTTTATGAAGAGCCCGCCCATCCAGTACACCGACGACGAGGCCCGCCGCAAGGTGGAAGAGTTCATCGCCGCCAACCGCCCGGCCGAGAAGGCTCCACCCCCCGTCAAGCGCCAGGCGGCGGCGTAAATCGGTCATGAAAATAGCGCTGGTATCGCCCTACGATTTCGCCTATCCCGGCGGCGTGATCAACCACATATCGTGCCTGCAACAGCAGTTCACGCGCCTGGGGCACGATGCGAAAATCATCGCCCCGGCCTCGCAGGCGATGTATACCCTGGGCGACCGCTTTATCCGCATCGGCACGCCGCGCTCCATCCCGGTGAGCGGCTCTATCGCCCGCATTACCTGCTCGCTGCGGCTGGAGCAGCAGATAAGGGAGACCTTCGCGCGGGAGAAGTTCGATATCTGCCACCTCCACGAGCCGCTGATGCCCAACCTCTGCACCACCACCCTGCGCATGAAGCTGGCCCCTATGGTGGGCACCTTCCACGCCTGCGGCGGGCGGCCCTGGTACACCATCTTCTCGCCTTTGGTCAAGTGGTACCTCGACCGCTGGTTCCACAAGCTGGACGGGCATATCGCCGTTTCGCCGACGGCCCGGGACTACGTGAAGACCTATTTCCCCGCCGATTACACCATCATCCCCAACGGCATCGATACCCACCATTTCAACAACCATACGGCGCCTTTCGAGCAGTACCGCGACGGCAAGCTCAATATCGTCTTCGTGGGGCGCTTCGAAAAGCGCAAGGGGTTTAATTACCTCCTCAAGGCCTTCCGGATGGTCCGGCAGGAGCTCCCCGACCTGCGCCTCATCGCCGTGGGGCCGGGCGTGCGCCTGCGTAAGAAGTACGAAAGGCAGGTGCGCCGCCATAATCTGGACGAGGTCGTCTTTACCGGCTACGCCACCTACGCCGACCTGCCCCGCTACTATAATACCGCCGATATCGTCTGCTTTCCGGCCACCGGCCGGGAGAGTTTCGGCATTGTCCTGCTGGAGGCCATGGCCGCCGGCAAGCCCATCGTGGCCACCTCCATCGCCGGCTACGCCGGCGTCCTCGGCGACGGCGTCGAGGGCATCAGCGTGCCGCCGCGCGACGTGGAGAGCCTGGCCGAGGCCCTGCTCCGGCTGGGCCGCGACGCCCGCCTGCGCCGCGAGATGGGCGAGCGGGGCAAGCCCAAGGCGCTGGCCTACGACTGGACGCTGCTGGCGCGCCGGCTGCTGGACTACTACACGGACACGCTGGAGAAGCTCAACCGGGCCAAAACCCCGACGGAAGGGCCCCCCGGGATTCGCGAGACTTCCGGGGCACACTAAGTTCATGTCGAAACTGGAACAAGCCCGCCGGGTCGTGGCGACCGGCTTGGCGCAGCCCGTAGTGCGCCGGCTGGCCGTGACGCCGCTGACACCCAACATGATTACCTGGCTCGGCTTGCTGATAAACGTCGCCGCCGCCGTGCTCATCGCCACCGGACACGCCTTCGCCGCCGGTTTCGTGGTGCTGGCGGCCGGGCTCTGCGATACGCTCGACGGCGCCCTGGCGCGGCTCACCGGGCGGGTCTCCCGCTTCGGGGCTGTCCTCGATGCCACCCTCGACCGCCTCTCCGAGGCGGCGCTGCTGCTGGCGATATTGTTCGTCTACCTGCGGGGCGGCCAGGTCGGCGAAGGAATGCTGGTCGGCCTGGCCCTGGTCGGCGCGCTCCTGGTCAGCTACCTGCGCGCCCGCACCGAGGCGATGGGCATCGAGGGCAGGGTGGGGCTTTTCACCCGGCCGGAGCGGGTCGTCGTGCTGGCGCTGGGGCTGCTCCTCAGCGGCCTCGACTACGCCCTGGTGGTCGCCCTGGCCATTATTACCTTTTTCAGCTACTTCACCGCCGTCCAGCGACTCGTCCACGCCTGGCGGCACGCCGGGGATTAAGACGCCCGGATTAAGCTATGTTTACGAACAAAATAAGCTGGACAACCCGTGTCCGTGATAGTAGAATTGGGCGGGATTTTTAGATAAGCGGAGGAATATATGCCAGTCGTTGCTGTAATCGGAGCCCAGTGGGGGGACGAGGGCAAAGGCAAAATTGTGGATATGCTGGCCGAGAAGGCCGAATACGTGGTACGCTTCTCCGGCGGCGATAACGCCGGCCATACCGTCGTCAATCCCCAGGGGGAATTCAAGCTGCGCCTGATGCCTTCCGGCATCTTTTATCCCGGCACCACCGTCGTCATCGGCAACGGTGTGGTGGTCAATCCGGCGGTGCTGATTCAGGAGATGGACGAGCTGAACTCGCGGGGCGTGGATACCTCCCGCCTCATCGTCAGCGACCGCGCCCACCTGATTATGCCCTACCACATCGTCATGGAGGGCCTGGAGGAAGAGGCGCGGGGCGGCAACGCCATCGGCACCACGCGCAAGGGCATCGGCCCCGCCTTCGCCGATAAGGTCGCCCGCACGGGCATCCGCGTCGGCGACCTGCTGGAGAAAGCCGTGCTGCGCGCCAAGCTGGCGGCGGCGCTGGAGTATAAGAACAAACTGCTCGTCAAGGTCTACGGCAAGAACCCGCTGGACCTGGACGAAATCTACGACCAGTATTGCGCCTACGCCGAGCGGCTGGCGCCCTGCATCGCCGATACCAGCGCATTATTGTCCGCCGCCTTGGAGCGCGACGCGGCCATCCTCCTTGAAGGCGCCCAGGGCGCCCTGCTCGACCCGGACTTCGGCACCTATCCCTTCGTTACCTCGTCGTCGCCGCTGGCCAGCGGCGGCTGCCTGGGGGTGGGCCTCGGGCCGAGTAAGGTAAACCACGTCCTCGGCGTCTTCAAGTCGTTCCAGACGCGGGTGGGCGCCGGGCCGATGCCCACCGAGCTGGACGACGACATCGGCCGCGCCATCCGGGAGCGCGGGCACGAGTACGGCACCGTCAGCGGCCGCGCCCGCCGCTGCGGCTGGTTCGACGCCGTGGCCGCCCGCCTCAGCGCCCGCATCAACGGCTTCACGTCGCTGGCCGTCACGCGCCTGGACGTGCTGGACACGCTGCCGCGCCTGAAGATTTGCACCGGCTACAAGATTGGGGACGAGACCGTCACCGACTTCCCGGCCTCCATCGCCAGGCTGGAGCAGTGCCAGCCCGTCTACGAGGAGCTGCCGGGTTGGGAGAAGACCACCGGCGACGTGCGCCTCTTCCGCGACCTGCCGGTGAAGGCACAGAAGTACGTCCGGCGCCTGGAGCAGCTCGTCGGCTGCCCGGCCAGCCTTATCTCGGTGGGCAAGCGCCGCGAGGATACCATCGTCAGGAAGTCGATATTCTAGTGGTGGTCGTCAGGGACGCCCGCGAGCCGGATATACCCGCCGTAACGGCGCTCTACCGCCAGCTGGCCCTAAGCCCCACCGATACCGTCCCCGCCCGCTCGCCGGAGGCGTGCCGGCGCGTCTTTGCCGAGATGACCGCCATGCCCGGCTATAGCCTGCTGGTGGCCGAGGACGGCGGCGAAATCGTCGGCACGCTGATGGTGGCGATATTGCCGGGGCTGGCCCACGGGGTATCGCCGTTCGCCGTGGTGGAGTACGTGGTGGTGGACGAAGCCCGGCGTGGGCAGGGCATCGGGCGGATGCTGATGGCGGAAGTGCTTAAGCGGGCGCGGGCCGCCGGCTGCTACAAGGTGATGCTCACCAGCGATACGCGCCGCACCGCCGCCCACGGGTTCTACAAGTCTCTGGGCTTTGCGGCCTCGGCGCACGGGTTCCGGTATTATTTTTAGATTTTCAGGTCAATCGTGTAGCTCTTCAGCGTCTCCCGGATGAGCGCCGCCACCTTGTCGTCGGGGGGCAAGAGCGGCAGGCGCGGGTCGCCGACGCGGAAGCCCAGGTGATTTAAGGCGTACTTCACCGGGCCGGGGCTGGGCGAGGCGAACATGGCGTTGACCAGCGGCACCAGATGGCGGTGGATGGCGGCGGCCTCGGCTATCTTATCGCTCCGGATAATGTCCATCATCCTTCTATACTGCTTGCCCACCAGGTGCGTCGTCACGCCGATGACCCCGTAGCCCCCCAGCGCCAGGATGGGGAAGGTATCGTTATCGTTGCCGCTCCAGATACGGAATCCCTCGCGGGCGGCGTTGAGCGTCCGGGCGACGTGCTCCATGTTGCCGCTGGCCTCCTTGACGCCGACGATGTTATCAATCCGGCTCAGGCGCCCGATGGTCTCCGGCTCCATGTTGACGACGACGCGGCCCGGGATGTTGTACATGATGACGGGCAGACTGGTGGCCGCGGCGATGGCCTTAAAATGCTGGTAGATGCCCTCCTGGTTGGGCTTGTTGTAATAGGGCACCACCGAGAGGCAGGCGTCCACGCCGATTCGCTCGGCGTCTTTGGTGGCTTCTACCGCCTCGCGGGTGCTGTTGGAGCCGGTGTAGGCCACCAGCGTCCCCCGGTCGCCGATGGCCGCCTTCAGCTGGCGGAAGAGCTCCAGCTCCTCCGCCCAGGAGAGGGTGGGGGCCTCGCCGGTCGTCCCGGCGGCCACGATGCCGTCGTTGCCGGCGTCGAGCAGGGCCAGCGCCAGCTTCTTGGCCTGCGCGTAGTCCACCTCGCCGCTGGCCTTGAAGGGGGTGACCATGGCGGTGAGTACCCTGCCCAGCTGCTTCATCTTACCGGCCTCCTTGCGGTGTTACCCAACCCCTTTTAATCATCTCCTCGGCAATCTGGATGGTGTTGAGGGCCGCCCCCTTGCGCAGGTTATCGGACACCACCCACATGGCCAGGCCGTTGGGGTGGGAAGCGTCCTGGCGGAGGCGCCCCACGAAGACCTCGTCGGTGCCGGCGGCCGCCCACGGCTGGGGATAGAGGCTGACCGAGGTATCGTCGAGCACCCTGACCCCCGGCGCCCGCGACAGAATGGCCACCGTTTCGTCCACGCTCATGGGGCGGGAAAACTCCACGTTGACGGCCTCGGAGTGGCTCACCAGCACCGGCACGCGTACGCAGGTGGCCGAGACGGCGATTTCCGGGGCGTGCATGATTTTGTGCGTCTCCTCCCGCATCTTCCACTCTTCCCTGGTGTAGCCGTTGTCCAGAAAGACGTCTATCTCCGGCAGGACGTTGAAGGCTATCTGGTGGGGGAAGACGTGCGGGGTGGTGGGCTCGTCGTCGAGCACCTGCCGCGCCTGCGTCCGCAGCTCCTCCAGGGCGGCGACGCCGCCGACGCCGGAGACCGACTGATAGGTATCCACGACGATGCGCCGGATGGGATTGACCTTGTGCAGGGGGTAGAGGGCCACCACCATCTGAATCGTCGAGCAGTTGGGGTTGGCGATGATGCCCTGGTGTAATCTGATGTCCTCGGGGTTGACCTCGGGGACGACCAGGGGGACGTCCGGCTCCATGCGCCAGGCGGAGCTGTTATCGACGACGGCGGCCCCGGCCGCCGCGGCCACGGGCGCGAAGTGGCGGCTCTGCTCGGCCCCCGCCGAGAAGAGGGCGATGTCCACCCCCTCGAAAGAGGCGGTAGCGGTCTCCTCCACCTCGATTTCGCGGTCGCCGACGGGGAGCACTTTCCCCGCCGAGCGGTCGGAGGCCATG
This sequence comes from Dehalococcoidales bacterium, assembly GCA_034430515.1. Classification (GTDB taxonomy): domain Bacteria; phylum Chloroflexota; class Dehalococcoidia; order Dehalococcoidales; family RBG-16-60-22; genus DAOUEH01. Next base: position 18,775 of record DAOUEP010000059.1, read on the forward strand.
AGCCTGACCGCGGCCATGGGAAAGCGGCGCTGCACCAGTATCCTGATGAACTCGTGCCCCACCAGCCCGGTGGCCCCGACGATGGCGACGTTATAATCTTTCACTTTTTTATCTTCCTTACAGGCCGAGCAGCTCGTCCAGCCCGTAGATAAATCCCTGACGTTTGACTACCTCGCGGATGGCCAGCAGCACGCCGGGCATGTAGCACTCGCGGTTGATGGTATCGTGGCGGATGCTTAAAGTCTGCCCCGGCGCCCCGAAGACCACCTCCTGGTGGGCCATCAGTCCCGGCAGGCGCACGCTGTGGATGTTGATGCCCCCCTCGGTCTGACCGCGGCTGAGTGCCGGCTCCCCGGCGGCCGGCGGCCGGAAGGGCTTGCCCCGCGCCTCGGCCATGGCCCGCGCCGTGGCCAGCGATGTGCCCGAGGGGGCGTCCAGCTTGCGGTCGTGGTGCAGCTCGATGATTTCGGCGTGGTCTAAAAACTTGCTGGCGATTTTGGCCAGGTGCACCATCAGCACCGCCCCCAGGGCGAAGTTGGGCGCCACCACGATGCCTATTTTCCCGCTCTTGGCCAGCTTCTTAAGCTCGTCAAGGTCGGCCGGGGAGAAGCCGGTGGCCCCGATGACCAGGTTGACGCCGCGCCGCGCTGCGGCGCGCGCCGCCGGCAGGGTCGCCCCGGCGGCGGTGAAGTCCACCACCACGTCCGGCGCGCAGTCCTTCAATATAACGGAAAAATCGGCGGAGAAGGGCACTTTACCGCCCGTGGGGAGGTGCAGGGAAGCGGCGGTCGCCTTGAGGTCGCAGGCCCCCACCAGGGTCATGTCGGCCTCGCTGTCAACCGCTCGCACCACCTCCTGGCCTACCCTCCCGGCGGCCCCATAGACCAATACCTTAATCGGCTCCATGACAGAACTCCTCGATAGAAGTCGGTGAAAGGTCTAGTTGCGCTTATAGGGAGGCCGCGACGGGCCCCGGCTGGACTGGCTGTTGCGGTCGCCGCCGGAATAACGCGGCGGACGGCTGTTCCGGAAACCACCGCCGCTGCGCCGCTCCTGGCGGGCGCTCTCGCGGGCGGCGGCCTTTTCGGTGCCTTCCTCGAAGACAGCCCGGCGCGAGAGGTTGACGCGGCCCAGGTTATCGATGGCAATGACCTTGACGGTAACCTCGTCGCCGATTTTGACCTCGTCCTCCACTTTGTTGACGCGGTAGTCGGCCAGCTCGCTGACGTGCACCAGCCCGTCCTTGCCGGGCAGGATTTCCACCATGGCGCCGAAGTCGAGGATGCGCGAAACCTTGCCGGTGAAGATATCGCCGACCTGCGCCTCGCGGGTGAGGCCCTCGATGATGGCGATGGCCTTTTTAGTGGCCTCCATGTCGGGCGAGCCGATGACCACGGTGCCGTCGTCGCTGACGTCGATGGTCGTCTTGGTCTCCTCGGTGATAGAGCGGATGGTCTTGCCGCCGGTGCCGATGACCGCCCCGATTTTACCCGGGTCAATCTTTATCGTGGTCATCCTCGGCGCGTAGCGGCTCACGTCCGGGCGGGAGGCGTTGATGACGGAGTTCATCTTGTCCAGGATGAACATGCGCCCCTCGTGCGCCTGGGTGAGGGTCTTATCGACTATCTCCAGGGAGATACCCTTGAGCTTGGTATCCATCTGGATGGCGGTGATGCCTTCGCGGGTGCCGGCCACCTTGAAGTCCATGTCGCCGTTGAAGTCCTCCTGGCCTTCCAGGTCGGTGAGGACGACGAATTTGCCGCTGGTGTCGGTCATCAGCCCCATGGCGATGCCGGCCACGGCCTTCTTCATGGGCACGCCGGCGTCCATCAGCGACAGGCTGCCGGCGCAGACGCTGGCCATGGAGGTGGAGCCGTTGGAGCTCAGGACCTCGGAGACGAGCCGGATGGCGTAGGGGAAGTCCTCGTGGTCGGGCAGCATCGGCAGCAGCGCCCGCTCGGCCAGCGCCCCGTGGCCGATCTCGCGGCGGCTGGCGGAGCCGACCCTTCTTACCTCGCCGGTGGAATAACCGGGGAAGTTGTAGTGGTGCATAAAGCGCTTGCTCTCCTCGATGCCCAGACCGTCCAGCATCTGCTCCTTGCGGGTGGAGCCCAGGGTGGTGATGGTGAGAACCTGGGTCTGGCCGCGCTGGAACAGGCCGGAGCCGTGGGTGCGCGGCAGCAGGCCCACCTCGCAGTTGAGAGGGCGAATCTCGGTGATGCCGCGCCCGCCGATGCGCTGGCCCCGCTCCAAAATGGCGGAGCGTATCTCGTCCTTGAGATGGGTATCAACGGCGGCCAGGATATCACTCTCGGCGTAGCTATCGCCCAGGCTCTGGCTGACCTCGTCGGTGAGGTCTTCCAGCATCCGGGCGCGTTTTTCCTTATCGGCCTCGGCCAGGGCCTGGGACAGTTTGCTCCCGATTATCTTGGCGGTGGCCGCCACGGCCTCGGTGTTGGCGGCTGCCCCGGGGGCGGCTATCTTGGGCTTGCCTGCGGCGTCGCGCAGGTCTTCCTGGAGCTTGATGATGGCCTGGTTGGCCTCGTGGGCGAACTTGACCGCCGCCAGGACGGTGTCCTCGGCGACCTCTTTGGCCCCGGCCTCCACCATGATGATTTTGTCTCTGGTGCTGACGACGACCAGGTCCAGCTGGCTCTCCTCGAACTGGGCCATGAGCGGGTTGATGACCATCTCGCCGTCGATGTAGCCGATGTTGATGGCGCCGACCGGCCCGTCGAAGGGCAGCTCCGAAATGGTCAGGCAGGCCGAGGCCCCGATGACGGAGAGGATATCCGGGTCGTTCTCCTGGTCGGCGGAGAGGACGGTGGTGATTATCTGGATATCGCTGTGCCAGGTCTTGGGCAAGAGCGGCCGGATGGGCCGGTCGGTCTGGCGGCAGGCCAGCACGGCGGCCTCGCTGGGCCGCCCCTCGCGACGAATAAAGCCGCCGGGGATTTTACCGGCGGCGTAGAGCCTCTCCTCGTAGTCGATGGTCAGGGGCAGGAAGTCCACCCCTTCCCGTTCGTGCCGGTTGAAGCACATTGTGACCAGGACGACGGTCTCGCCGTAGCGTACCGTTACCGAAGCGTCGGCCTGCGGGGCCAGTTTGCCGGTCTCAATGACGAGCTCACGACCACCAATGTCGCAACGGAATGATTTAGGTTCCAAAAGATTACTCTCTCTCTCCAAAAGGCTTTTATTTGCGCAGCCCCAGCCTCTTGATCAATTGATTATACCGCCCGACATCCTCCCGGCTGAGATAAGCCAAAAGCCTTCGCCGCTTCCCGACAAGCTTGAGCAGGCCCCGCTGGGTATGAAAGTCTTTACGGTTGGCTGCCATATGCGTGGTTAGCTGTTTGATACGCTCGGTAATCAGGGCTACCTGCACCTCCGTGGAGCCGGTATCGCCCTCACGAGCCTGATGCGCGGTGATAATTTCGGTCTTTTTCGCGGTGTCCAAAGTATATTTCTCCCACCATATAATATTTATAAATATATACGAAAATTATAGCACAGGGGGAGACATAAGTAAATTGAGATTGTCATAAACATCCGCGGCCTTTTTACTACAGGGCGGCCAGAGCGGCTATAAAACTGGTGACTTGCCGGCGGGAACGCAGCTCGATAATCCCGGCATGATGGGGTATGGTGGCTATTTCCTGCCGGGTTTTCCTTACGTGGCGGCGCCAGTTTTTGACGAGGTAAAGCAGCAGCGATTCGCGGCTGAAGAACGATTTGCCCCAGGTCTCGTAGTTATAGCCCCACAGCGGCTCCCGTGAAAAAATGCGCGATACGGTGCGCCTGAAGGCCCGCCAGAAGGCAACGTGGAAGGGCGTCCGGAGCCAGACCACCGTATCCGCCCGGGGCAGCACCAGGTCTTTGATACGCCCGTAGTTGCCGTCGATGACCCAGCCGTCGGGATATTTCGCCAGAACGGCGGAGACGTCGGCGCGGAACTCCTCGACCGGTTTTTCCACCCAGTCCGGTTTCCAGAAGATGGCGTCGAGTTCGACATGAGGGATGCCGATGCGCCCGGCGATAAGGCTGGCTACGGTGGTTTTACCGGAGGCGACGGGCCCCCAGACAAGTACATAGCGCCCGACCATAATCATCCAGTATATCGCACCGGCGGCGAGAGGGACAACGTTATAACTCGCGGGGCGTGGGGTATAACTGCGGGCTAGGCAGCGATAGATTGCCGCGTCGCTACGCTCCTCGCAATGACAGCTCTACTGGGTGTGGGAGGGACAAACACTACGGGATAAGCCGCGGATGATGAGGGCGGCCTGGGTGGGAATAGATAACTCCGTCCCCCCATTTGCCCCCTCTTACGCGCTGCCTTATAATGATAATGGTGCCCTAACGTACTAGAACTTGCCATTCACCTCTCAAGCACCGCAAGAATCATGCACGAATACAGCGTGACCGAAAGCCTGCTGGCGCTGGCGCTGGAGAAGGCCGGGGAGGCTGGGGCCGGTAAGATTACCCGCATCAACCTGGTGCTGGGGGAGATGTCCGGCATCGTCGGCGAGTGCGTCGAGCTCTACTTCGACCTGCTGAGCCGGGACACCATCGCCAGCGGGGCGGAGCTTGCCTTCGAAAAGGTACCCACGCGGCTGCGCTGCCATAAATGCGATAACGTCTATACCCCCCAGAACGGCTCCTGGGCCTGCCCGGCCTGCCGGGATATTGGCTTGGAGATAATCTCCGGGCGGGAATGCTATATGGAAAGTATCGAGGTGGAGTAAATGACCGTTAAAGTAATCAGAGTGGGCGAGGATATCCTCAGCGCCAACGAGGACAAGGCCGGGGCCAACAAGGCGCGGCTGGATAAATGCGGCGTCCTCACCGTCAATATCATGTCCTCGCCGGGGGCGGGCAAGACCAGCCTCATCATGAGCACCATCGCCAACCTCAAGGACAAGCTCCGTATCGGCGTCATCGAGGGGGACGTGGCCTCCAGCGTCGATGCCGAGAAAATCAACGCCCTGGGCATCCCCGTCATCCAGATAAATACCGCCGGCGGCTGCCACCTCGACGCCAACATGGTCGAGTACGCCCTCAACGGCCTGCCGCTGGAGGCAATCGACCTGCTCTTCATCGAGAACGTCGGCAACCTCATCTGCCCCAACGCCTTCGTC
>DAOUEP010000060.1:0-13041 GCA_034430515.1 Dehalococcoidales bacterium
ACCCACCTCGTCCGCTTGCTGAAGCTCTTGGCCGAGCCGGCGCCGGGCATCTTTTCCGCCGTAAGCTCCACCTCCACCAGCTCCCAGAAGGTCTCGCGGTCGGCCCCGGTGACCACCGCCTGCTCGTGGGCCTCGGCCAGGGCCACCGGATAGCCTTGGCCGCGCCGGCACTGGTCGAGCACTAACGAATGAGTCAAGTCGAGCAGGTCGCTGTCTTCGGCCACCCACTGCGGCACCTCGATGCGGGCGATTTCCTCCCCCACCCGCAGGTAAAAGAAATAGACGCGGTGCGACCCGTAGCGGGCCGTTACCTTAGAGGTATTGACGAACAGCGCCGACCGCTCGCCGTTTTCCAGCAGGTTTTCAAATAGGTCTCGGTCGCGCACGCCGGCCACCGCCTCGCAGGGGCGCTCCCGGCCGGGCGGGCAGTCGCGGTCACAGTCGGGCGCGTCGCTGGGGCAGATGGCCACCCGCAGCACGTTGACGACATCGGTGGAGCGGGGGAAGCTGATGTAGCTGGCCAGCGCCAGGCGGCGCTCGCCGTTAATTTTTTGCATGGCGTCCAGGCAGGGCAGCAGGCCGCCGGTCAATAATACCTCGGCCACGAAATCGGGGTAGGCCTCCAGACCCCAGAGGATGAGCGTGCCGTCGAGCAAAGCCAAGGCCCGGCTGCCGTCGGGCAGCCCCACCGCCAGTTCCGCCAGCGCCCGGCATTCCTCCACCGAGCGCTTGATGCCCAGCACGGCCCCCTCCACCACCTGCTCGCGCCCCCCTCCCGGCGGCGCGATGACCAGGTCGGCGTCCTCGGCGTAGAGGCGGGGGGCGCTGGCAAGCTGGGCGTCGGGATTTCGGCCGTAGCTGAGGGCAACCGTGCCGATATTAATCAGGTAGCAGCGGGCGGCGCGGTGGCGGTCGACTTCGATGTGGGAGCCGTCGCTGGCCAGGACGGTGAAATCGGGCGGGGGCGCCGGGGCGGGGTAGCGGCGGGCCAGCCCCTCGGTAAGGCCGGCCACCAGCCAGGTCGTCCGGGCGGCGGCGATTTTTTTCTTGAGCGCCGCCAGGTCGATGGCCGGGTCGGTCAGCGTGCGCAGGGCGGTTTCCCGGCGCTTTTCACGCTCGGCGCGCCGGTCCCGGAGGCCGGCAATCATGGCGACCACCTGCGCCGCCACCTTGGTAATATCCAGCGACAACTGGCCCCTCCCCTCTCGGTCTTAAGTCTAGTTCCATAATAGTGCATGAATATCGTGAACTCAAGCTAGGGAGTTAAAGGGCGTTTAAGAGGGGCACAGCCCCTCTTTTCTAATTAAGTTCCCCCGGGCAAGCGAGTTTAATATATATCGTAGCTAAATGTTATAATATAAAGAATCTTATGCTGGCAGCACTGGGAACCGTCGTCGTCACCTCGCTCTCTGGCGTCATGATGCCGGGGCCGATGTTCACCGTCACCCTGGCCAAGAGCATGAAATCGCCCTGGGCCGGGGTGTGGGTCTCGCTGGGGCATGCCGTCATCGAGGTGCCGCTGATACTGCTGGTCTACTTCGGCCTGGCGCGGTTCTTCCAGAACGACGTCGTCCAGCTGGTATTGAGCGTGGTGGGCGGGGGCATGATTGTCTGGATGGGGGCGGGGCTGTTCCGCGCCCGTAAAGAGCTGGCGCGGAAGGGCAAGGATACCAGGTACAACGCCTTCGTGGCCGGCATCCTCATGAGCGGCCTCAACCCGTTCTTTCTGGTGTGGTGGGTGACGGTGGGCAGCCTGCTGCTGATGAACTTTCTGGGGGCGGTGGGGGTCTGGGGACTGCCCCTCTTCATCGTGGTACACTGGCTCTGCGACCTGGTCTGGCTCTCGCTGGTATCTTTTACCGTCTACCGGACGCACCAGTTCTGGGGGCAGCGCGTGCAGGAGTGGGTCTTCATCGCCCTGAGCCTGGCACTGCTCTATTTCGGGGGGCAGTTCGTCGTCAAGGGGATTATTGCTTACGTGGGGACAGTCTAGGTTTTCTTACCCCCACTCCACCCCGTCGGAGTTATCTATTCCCACCCTGGCCACCCTCGCGGCATCCGCCGCTTAGCCCGTGGAGAAAATCCCTCTCACTCTCCCTTTACAAAAGGGAGACGACCCATCGTGCCGGAACTATTGTCCCCCTTTATAAAGGGGGACTAAGGAGGATTTCTATTTCCTCTCCTCGCAGGAGAGTTTGCAGGCGTCGCAGTTTTCGTCGCAAGGCTCCACGTGGATGGTAACATCGGTGCGTTTGAGCCGCGCCTTGATGTCTGCCTCCAGGTGCTCGCACATATCGTGGGCCGCCTCCAGGCTGATGTGCTTGGGCATTACCAGGTGCAGGTCAATATAGCGCTGGTTGCCCGCCTTGCGGGTGCGCAGCTTGTGAAAGCTCACCACCTCCCCGCCGAAATGCTCGGCGATGGCCGCCCGGACGGCGCTCTCCTCGGCGTCGGGGAGTCTCACGTCCACCAGCTCTCCCAGCGACCGGCGCAGCACGTCAACGGCCACCTTGATGAGGAAGAGGGCCACCAGAACGGCCAGGATGGGGTCGATAATGGCCCAGCCGGTGAAGCGCACCACCAGCAGCCCCACCAGCACCGCGGCGGCGGAATAGACATCGGCGGCGATGTTGCGGGCGTTGGCCTCCAGCGCCGGCGAGTCCTCCTCCCGGGCCACCCGGCGCAGGCGGCGGGCCAGGAAGACGCTGGCCAGGATGGAGACGGCCATGACGGCCATATCGGCCTCGGTCATCCTGAGCGCACCGCCGCTCTGGATGCGGCGCGCCGCCGCGTAGACGATGGAGCCGGAGGCGATTAAGATAAGCCCCGCCTGGACGATGGCGGCGATGTTCTCGGCCTTGCCGTGCCCGAAGGGGTGCCCTTCGTCGGCGGGGCGGACGGCGATGCGCACCGCCAGAAAGGTAACGACGACGGCGAAGAGGTCGAGGAAGCTATCCGCCGCCTGCGCCAGGACGCTGAGGCTGCCGGTAACGGCGCCGACGCTGACCTTGAGGACAACCAAGGCGACGATGGTAATCAGGGAGAGCCGGGCGACGCCGCTGCTGCCGGAAAACATGACCCGCCGCCTTCAGGCCTTGGCCGGGTTGGACTTGCGCCAGAAGAGGAACCGGCCCCATTCCTTGTTGTCCCAGACCAGCAGCAGGGACGGCGCGATGCAGACGGAGCTGAAGGTACCGGCGATGATGCCGATGATGAGGACGATGACGAAGTTCTGGATGTTGGCCCCCACGAAGAGCAGCAGCGCCAGGACGACGATAAAGGTGGTGAGGCTGGTATTGATGGAGCGGCTCAGCGTCTCCACCAGCGAGTTGTTGACGACGGTCTCGAAGTTGGCGCTGATGCCCTTGGTCAGGTTCTCGCGGATTCTGTCGAAGATGACCACGGTATTGTTGACGCTGTAGCCGATGACCGCCAGGATGCCGGTGATGAACATGAGGTTGATTTCCCAGTGCAGGATGGCGCCGAGGATAGAGAAAATCCCCAGCACCACCAGGGCGTCGTGCACCAGGGCGATAATGGCGCAGGTGCCGTAGTGGAAGGGACGGGGCATGCGCCGGAAGGCCCAGGTGACGTAGAGCAGCACGCCCAGGGCGGCGATAGCCACGGCGATGACGGCGTTGGTGCGCGTCTCGGAGGCAATCATCGGGGAAACGTCCTGGCTGGAAGGCTCGCCGTCGAAGGCGCCGAAGACGGCGTTCAGATCGTCCTTGAGAGCGGCGGCCTGTGCCTCGTCAAGGCGCTCGGTGCGGATGAGGAAGCTCCCCGCCGGCTGGGTCTGCTGGACGAGGGCGTTGCCGTAGCCCAGGTCGGTCAGCTCGCCCTCCAGGTCGCTCTGGGATACGTCGGCGACGAACTTAACGGTGACTATCGAGCCGCTGCCGAACTCGATGCCCGCCGGCAGGCCGAAGATAGCCAGCGAGATTATCCCGATGAGGATAACCGCGCCGGAGATGAGGAAGTACCAGAACCGCTTGCCGATGATATCGAACATTACTGCTTACCCCTGTATACATTAAACCACGCCAGGTGGCGCACCATACCGCCGTGAATCACAAAGCGGAGCAGCGTGCGGGTAACCACGACGGCGGTGAACATACTGACGACCACGCCGATGCCCAGCGTCAGGGCGAAGCCCATCACCGGGGCGCTGGCCACGATGCTGCTGCCCAGCCAGTAGAGGATGATGCAGACGATGACGGTGGTGACATTGCTATCCCAGATGGCCGACCAGGCGCGCTTGAAGCCGGTCTCGATGGCGGCACCCAGCGTCCTCCCCGAGCGCAGCTCCTCCTTGAGCCGCTCGAAGATGAGGACGTTGGCGTCCACGGCCATGCCGATGGAGACGATGAACCCGCCGATGCCGGCCAGGCTGAGGGTGACCGGTATCAGCTTGAACAAGGTCAGCATAATCACCCCGTAGAAGACCAGGGCCAGCGACGCCACCAGGCCGGGCAGGCGGTAGTAGGCTAACATAAAGACCATCACCAGGATAATGCCGATGAGACCGGCCAGCCAGCTCATCTCGACGAACCGGGCCCCCAGCGTGGCCGAGACCTTTTCCTCGAAGAGGGGCGGCTGTTTGAGCGGCATGGGCAGCGACCCGGACTTGAGCAGGTTGGTCAGCTCCTCCGCCTCGGCCAGGGTGAAGCTGCCGCTGATGACGCCCTTGCCCTCGAACTTGGAGGAGTTCACCTTGGGCGCCGAGAGCAGGGTATTGTCCAGGAATATCCCCAGGACGTGCTTCAGGGTGTAGGCCCCCGATGTGCCCAGCGGGTCGTAGAGACGGGCGGCAATCTGGTCGAAGATAACGGTGCCGGTATCGTCCCACTCGATGGCAATCTGGAGCTGGCCGCTCTGGGTGGTGGTGAGGTAGGCGTCCGCCAGCAGGTCGCCGGTAAGCGGGGTGCCGCTATCGCCGCGCGCCTTGACCCAGGCGACGCTGGCGCCGTAGGCGCTCAGGGCGTCGGCGGCCACGGTATTGCCCGCCGCATCTTCAAAATGGTAGGCGCCGTCTTCGTATTTGAGGAAGCCGTAGGTCTCGTCCTTTCCCAGGTCGTTCTGGCCGACGAAGACCCGGTCGTCGATATCGCCGGTCTCGTAGAACTGGAGGTCGGTCTGCCCCAGGTAATCCGCCAGGGTGGCCGGATTCCCGTCGGGCTTGAACTCCACCTCGCGGAACTCCAGAAAGCCGGTCTGCTGCACCAGGCTCTTGGCGGCGTCGATATCGGTAAAGCCGGGCAGTTGCACCATGATGCGGTCGTTCCCCACCTGCTGGATAACGGGCTCGGCCACGCCGTACTTGTCGATGCGGTTCTGGATGGTAATCAGCGCCCGCTCCATCACCGCCGACTGGTCGTCGGGATCCACGTCCTTAAAATCGGCCTCATAGACCAGGTGCACCCCGCCGACCAGGTCGAGCCCCAGGTGCAGCCCCGTCCGGCCCAGGCGCTCGCCCTGCAGCGGCAGCAGCACCCACAGGCCGAAGCCGAAGACGACGATTATCAGCGCCAGGACGACGATGTTACCTTTGGACATTTCTCTCCCTGTCTAAATTCAATGGCGGCCCCGGATACGGCGGAGGTAGGCCAGCCCCGCCTCGCGGGTGGTTACCTCGCCGGCGGCCTGCGCCTCGCGGAGGGCCTCCAGCAGCTCCCCGACGGCGGGGCCGGGCTCCAGCCCGAACTCCTGCATGATATCGTGCCCGTCAATCAGCTTGGGCGGGGCGATAATATTCTCTTCCTCGCGGTATTTTGCCAGCACGTAGGCGGTCATGGCGGTATGTGCCCGCCACTGGGCGGCATCCAGCCCCCGCGCCCGCGTGGCCAGATGGTCGGCCAGGCAGAGGTAGAGCAGGTCGATGCCGGCCTCGCCGGTATCGCGGAAATAGCGGTAGATGGCGCGGCGGGTGGGCAGGACCTCGTGGCTCATCTGCAATGGGCGCAGGTGATATTTGACCAAAAGCTCCACCAGGTTAATCTCGCGCTGGCTGAAGCGCAGCCGCTCCATAATGGCGGCGGCGGCGGCGGCCCCCTGCTGCGGGTGCCCCAGGAAACGCGCCCGGCCGTCGGCGTCAATCCGGCGGGTCTGGGGCTTGGCGACATCGTGGAGCAGGGCCGCCAGCTTGAGCAGCGCGCGGCGCGTGCCGCCGGGGCTTACCTCCCGGTCGAAGTGGGCGCTTATCTCCGCCGACCAGGGAATTTCATTCAATATATCATCACCGGCGTATTCCCAGGCATTCTCCCGCAGGACGAACTCGACGGCGGCTCCCGTCTGGATGGAATGCTCCAGCACGTCCCAGACGTGGACTTTGGGCTGGGTAACGCCCCGGGCGGGGCCAAGCTCCGGCACGAGGGCGGTAAGCAGCCCCAGCTCGTCGAGGCAGGCAAGCCGCGCCCCGGCGCCGGGCCGGGCCAGCAGGCGCAATAGCTCCTCGCGCACGCGCTCGCCGGCGACGCCGGCGATGTAATGAGCGTCCCGCTTCATCAGGGCTTCGGTGCCGCTTTCAATGCCGAAATCCAGCTCGGCGGCCAGGCGCACCGCCCTGAGCAGGCGGGCGGCGTCGTCGCGGAAGACCGCCTCGCCGACGGCCCGGATTAGCTGGCGTTCCAGGTCTTGCCGCCCGCCGTAGGGGTCGATGACAGCAGCAGCGGCGATAGCCGCCCCGTCCCCGAGGGGGATGGCCATGGCGTTGACGGTGAAATCGCGCCGGGCCAGGTCGTCCTCGATATCCCCCTGGAGGGAGGTGAAATCTATCTGCCAGGCTTTATCCGGCAGGACGACGCGGGCCGCTCCGGTATCTTTATCCAGGACGAAAGCGGTACCCCCCAGCGCCTTGGCCACCCCGGGGGCGGTCGCCAGGGCGTCGGGGACGGCGATATCAATATCGGCCGTGTCACGGCCCAGGAGCGCATCGCGCACGAAGCCGCCGACGAGATACGCCGGGATACCTTCGGGAGGGAGGGAGCGGCTTATCCGTGTCAGCAGCCGGGATGCGCCGGGCTTAATGACCAATTTAGAGTCTTCCATCAGTAGCGGAGGCATCTGTTAAACTATACTATCACAAAGTGAAATTATCAAGTGGGCACGGGGGCTAGTGCGCCTGAGAACGCTGGCTGCTCCCCACGCCACCACCCTTTCGGTGTTATCTATTCCCACCCAAACCACCCTCGCGGCATCCGCCGCTTAGTCCTTAGTGTTACCCCACCACCCGACACATAGGGGTGGGGGAAACCCCAGCGAGTAGTGGCAGGATGCCACAGGGTGGGCCGGGTGGGAAAGAAAATCACGGCGGGGTGGCGGGGAAAATCCTCCCCTTATTGACAGGCTACTTACGGAATGTTAGACTGCTAGTTGAAAAACGTTTTCAACTGGTAGATGAAATGGCCTACTCGGAAAAAGGCATCGAGAAGATACTCCGTCGGCGCGGCTTCAAGATTACCCCCCAGCGCCGCTCCATCCTCAGCGCCATCGCCCGCAGCCGCGAGCACCTCACCCCGGCGGCCATCCACCGCCGCGTACGCACCGAGCACCCCGGCATCGGCCTGGTGACCATCTACCGCACCCTGGAGCTGCTGGCCGGGCTGGGCCTCGTCTGCGAGATGCACGCCGGGGGCAACTGCCGCAGCTACCTGATGCGCCGCCCCGCCGAGCACCATCACCACCTGATTTGCTCCGACTGCGGCACCGTGGTCGATTTTACCGCCTGCGACCTCGGCAAGCTGGAGGAGCGGCTGGCGCGGGAGACCAGCTTCCGGATTGACGGCCACCTGCTGGAGTTCGTCGGCCAGTGCCGCCGGTGCCGGCAGAAGGCGGGGGTCAAGACGTGCTGAAACGCATCGGCCGGGAGCTGCTGCACCACATCCCCTTTACGGCCATCGGGGCGGCTATCGGCGTCGGCGCCATGGCCATCATCTCGGTGGTCCATACCCCCCAGCCCGTCTCCGAGACCCTCTTCTACACCTTCCACCCCCTCCACGTCGTCTTCAGCGCCCTGGTGACCACGGCCATGTACCGCCGCCACCGATCGGGGCGGCTCTGGCTGGTGATTATCATCGGCTACGTGGGCTCGGTGGGCATCGCCACCCTGAGCGACGCCGTAATCCCCTACCTGGAGGGGCAGAGCCTGCAGTTAGACATGCACTTCCACCTGCCCTTTATCTCGACGGAAATCATGCCCTACATCGGCGCGCCGGAGTGGGTCATGGTCAATGCCGCCGCCATCGTCGGCATCGCCATCGGCTTCTTCCGGCCCAAGACCAGTCTGCCGCACCTGGGGCACGTGCTACTGAGCACCTGGGCCTCGCTCTTCGGCTTTACCGCCTTCGGCACCGCCGACTGGCTGCCGCTGCTGCCCATCATTCTGGTGTTCCTCTTCCTGGCGGTGTGGATACCCTGCTGCTTCAGCGACATCGTCTTCCCGCTGCTGTGGGTGAAGGGCGAGCCCGCCCACGAGCACTCCCACGGTTCATCCGCGGCTTAGCCCGCAGATTCCACCCCTTTACCCCCCATAATGCCCGGCGGCGATTGTCAAACTTGCCGCCTCCGTATGGCGCGTTGACCGCCGCCGTGCCCAGAGGGTAAAATCAGCCCGAAAGCACGGGGGCGGGCAGCCCGCCGGGAAAGGAGGCAACGTGTCGCCAGTACTAAAGGATAAAGTAGCCATTATCACCGGGGCGGGCCGCGGCCTGGGCAAGGAATTCGCCCGGCGCTTCGCCGCGGAGGGGGCTAAACTGCTCCTGCCCGATATATCGGAGGAGCGGGCCGAGGCCACCGCCGCCGAAATACGGGCTAAAGGCGGGCAGGCTTACGCCCTGCGCGCCGATATCTCCGACGAGAAAGATACGCAAAAAATGGCCGGGGAGGCCGTTAAGCGCTACGGCGGCGTGGACATCCTGCTCAATAACGCCGCCCTCTACTACGGCGTGGCGCGCCGTCCCTGGGACGCCTGGACGGTAGCCGACTGGGACCGCATCTTCGCGGTGAACGTGCGGGGGACTTACCTCTGCTGCCAGGCCGTCGCCCCGCTCATGGTCAAGGCGGGGCGGGGCAAGATTATCAACATCGCCTCGGACGTCTTCCGGGTGCCGGGGGCGGTCGGCCTGCTGGCCTACGCCTGCAGCAAGGCGGCCGTCTACAGCCTCACCCAGATACTGGCGCGGGCGCTGGGGCCGGCGGGCATCAACGTCAACAGCATCGGGCCGGGGTTCACCGCCACCGAGGCCAGCCTGGGCGAGGACGGCAACGCCGGGGCGTTCCGGGACACCATCGACCTGCAGGCGCTCAAGCGCCGCGAGGAGCCCGCCGACCTGCCCGGCGCGGCGGTCTTCCTGGCCTCGTCCGACTCGGACTTCGTCACCGGGCATTACCTGGTCGTCAACGGCGGCAGCGCCATGATGTGATGAAAAAAAGGGAGCGGCGGGGAAGGGCAACTGGCTCCCCCGCCGCTCCGGCTAGAAAACGGCCGTCGCCGTGGCAAATGCTACTCCACGAAGACCTTTATTTTCTCGCCGTGGCCACTCACCACGTCAACCTCCAGGTCGCCCAGGGCCCCGATGAGCTCTTCGATGTCCTCGTTCTTGACGTTGTTGACGTCGAAGTTGATGCCCTTTTCCTTGAGCGAGTCGTTGATTTTGTCCCTGGCGTCGGTCGGTATCAGCGACGTCAGCTTGATGCCGGCCCGTACCAGCGAGAGGGGCACGCGGACGTTGACGCGGTCGGCATGCTCGCTGTTGGGCGAGTCGGGGTCGGGGATGACGTTGACGCGCAGGTACTTGCCCTTGCCTTTGGCGGCCGGCTCGACCGGCGGGGTCTCGTCGTCGCGCTCGCTCTCGTCAACCGCGCTGAGCAGGCGGTAGGCGTCGTCGGCGCTTATCTTCCCCTTGGCCAGCATTTCCAGAATCTTTTTCTTGCTATCGGACATTTTTTCTGCCTCCTTCACCGTCTATACGACGGAAATATACACTGTTTCGTTGCGCCCGGCGCTGGCGACATCCACCCGCAGGCCGCGCAGGGCGCAGATTATC
The DNA here is from genome assembly GCA_034430515.1 of Dehalococcoidales bacterium. Classification (GTDB taxonomy): domain Bacteria; phylum Chloroflexota; class Dehalococcoidia; order Dehalococcoidales; family RBG-16-60-22; genus DAOUEH01. The sequence continues at coordinate 10,044 of DAOUEP010000060.1, forward strand.
GAGCCGAGCGACCGCAGCACTGCCCAGGCCAGCCGGCCCCAGCCGCTGGGCCAGAAGGCGAGGATGGCGATGAGGATGAGCGGCGAGAGGGCCAGGAGCAGCACCAGCACCACCGGCCAGAGCAGGAAGAGCGGCAGCCATATCCCGAACCGGGTGCGCTCGTTATTTATCTTCAGGCGTATCCACATGGGCGGCCATTTCATGGTTGTAACCTCCTGATGGCTTCTTCCGGGGTAATATCGCCGCGCTCCAGCTCGGCGATGACGTCCTCCCGCTGGGAGACGTTGACAATCTCGACGAACTCCAGCTTGTTGGCGATGCGGTTGATGCGGTTCTTCACGGTGGGGTAGCTGATGCCGAACATCGCTTCCATGTCTTTAAGCGAGCCGTGGCAGCGCACGAAGGCCATGACGAAGACCTGGTCCTCGGCGGAGAGGCCGGCCAGGGGCGGCAGGGCGAAGCTCCCCTCGATGGCGATGCCGCTATCCAGGCGTACCCGCTCCACGGTGAGCGGCTGGCCCTGGGTCATCCTGGTCAGCTCGTGCCACTCTTTGGTCTCTGGCTTCCTGTCCGGCTTCATTTCTTTCGTCTCCAGCGGGGCTGTTTATTGATTTTCTTTATCTCGTACTTAACTTTCTTAATGTATTATAGCGATGGATATTAACTTTGTCAATACCTTTGGCAACTATTTTTAGGTTTTTCTGAAAATTCTTGATTTTGATGAAAAAGGCGCGGGTGGCAGGAAATTACCAATAATTGTAAAATAGGGTTGCAACCGGCCATGCAACCAGCGCGAGGTGAAGATGATATGGGAAAAGACAAAACGCTAACCCCCCGAAACGAAGCCGAGACCGCCGCCGAGCCTGAGGTCATCGAGGAAATCGTCATCGAGGAGCTTTCCATCGACGGCGTCTGCGGGGTCTACTAGAAATGACCTGCCGCCTGGCCGAGCACGTGCAGGTGCGCAAGGAAGGCTGGGGACTGCTTTTCTACAGCCAGTCGCGCCACAAGGTCTGCTTCGTGCGCAGCGGCGACTGGCTCTACCCCCGGCACTTCGACGGCACCTGGACGCTCCCCGCCATCGCCGCCGACATCGCCGGGCGCACCGGCGCTCCCGTCGAGATTATCGAGCGCGCCCTCCCCGGACTGGCCGGCCACCTGACCGCTAAAGGGGTGATTTGCCGTGAAGTACGCTGAATGGCCGCTGGGGGCGCCGGTCAACATCACCTGGGAAATCACCCACCGCTGCAATCTGAGGTGCACCCACTGTCTCTCGGCCTCAAGCGAGGCCTCCCCCGGCGAGCTTGGCTACGACGAGTGCCGCGCCGTCGCCGACGAGCTGGCGGCGCTGAAGGTCTTTGAAATCAACTTCGGCGGTGGCGAGCCGCTGCTTTGCGATTACTTCCTGCCCCTGCTGCGCTACATCCACGCTAAGGGCATCGTCACCTGCATCTCCACCAACGGCACCGCCCTCACCGACGAGGCCGTCGCCCTTTTCACCGGCAACCCGCTGGTCAACGTCCAGGTGAGTCTGGACGGGGCCACCCCGGCCGTCAACGACGCCATCCGGGGCGAGGGCACTTACGACCGCATTATCCGCGGCATCGCGCGGCTGGCGGGGAGGGGGTTCCCCCTCTCCATCAACACGGTGGTGACCTCGGTCAACTTCCGCCAGCTCGACGCCATGAAAGAGCTGGCCAAAACCTACGGCGCCAGCCTGCGCGTCTCGCGGTTCCGCCCCTCGGGGCGGGCGCGGCAGAGCTGGGACCGGCTGCGGTTGAGCGGGGAGCAGCTCCGCGAGCTGTCCGGCTGGCTCGGCGACGACCCCTCCATCCTCACCGGCGACTCGTTCTTCGCCATCTCGGCGGACGGGCGGCGGCAGCTGGGCCTGGACATGTGCGGCGCCGCCAAAATGACCGCCTGCATCGACCCCGTCGGCGGCGTCTACCCCTGCGCCTTCCTGCAGGCCGGGGAGTTCCGCGGCGGCAACCTCAGGGAGACCAGCTTCAGGCAAATCTGGGACGGCTCGGCGGTCTTCAAGGCTTTCCGCAACCTCTCGCCGGCCGCCTGCCGGGCGTGCCCCCGCTTCGATAAATGCCACGGGGGCTGTCCCGCCGTGGCCTATTTCGTCAGCCACGACCTCAACAGCGCCGACCCGGAGTGCCTGGCGTCGTGGGATGCTGCGAGCTTAAAAGTCAAAGCTCAAAACTCAAAACTGTAGCTCAAAACCGGCTTTGACTTTTGACTTTTTACTTTTGAGGTAGATAATGTACGGACAGTTCAAATATCTCTTCTCGCCGCTAAAAATAGGCCGGGTGACCGTGCCCAACCGGATTTCTTTTTCCGCCCACCTCACCAACTTCGCCGAGGACAATCTCCCCAGCCAGCGGCATGTCCACTACCTGGCCGAGCGGGCCAGGGGCGGCGCCGGCCTGATTATCACCGAGGAGCAGTCCGTCCACCCCAGCGACCACGCCTACGAAAAGCTCGTCGAGGCCTGGCGGCCGGAGGCCGTCCCCGGCTACCGGAAAATCACCCGCGCCGTCCACGAGTACGAGACCAAAATATTCGCCCAGCTCAACCACAACGGCGCCCAGGGCGACGGCTCCTACTCACGCCTGCCGGTGCTGGCCCCCTCCCCCGTCCCCGACTTCATGTTCCGCGAGGTGCCCAAGGAGATGGAGCCGGAGGATATCGCCGAGATTACCGACTCTTTCTGCCGCGCCGCCGCTAACGTGCGGGAAGGGGGCTTCGATGGCATCGAGCTGCAGCTGGGGCACAGCTCGCTGCTGCGCCAGTTCCTCTCCCCTCTCACCAACCTGCGTCAGGACGACTACGGCGGCAGCCTGGAGAACCGGCTGCGCTTCCCGCGGGAGGTCATCGCCGCGGTGCGCAAGGCCGTCGGGGCGGACTACACGCTGGGCATCCGCCTCTGCGCCGACGAGATGGTACCGGGAGGCCTGACCCTGGAAGACGCCAAAGAAATCGCCCGCCAGTT
>DAOUEP010000061.1:0-5910 GCA_034430515.1 Dehalococcoidales bacterium
GCGCCTACGGCGAAGACCTGAGCGACGACCCCCGGCGCCTGGAAGAGGTACAGGGGCGGCTGGAGCTCATCCGCACCTTGAAACGCAAGTACGGCGGCAGCGTCGCCGGGGTGCTGGCCTACCTGCAAAACGCCCAAAAGGAGCTGACCGGGCTGACCTCGTCCGAGGAGCGCCGCGCCGAACTGGAAGCCAGGCGGGAGGCGCTGCGGCAGGAGATGGGCAAGCTGGCCGGGGAGCTTACGGCGCGCCGCCGCCAGGCCGGAGAGGACCTGGCCGCCGCCGTCAAGCGGGAGCTGGCCGACCTGGCCATGGCCGGGGTGGCCTTCGGCGTCTCGGTAACGCAGCCGCCCGACCCGGCGGGGATACCCCTGCCCGACGGCCAGAGCTATCATTACAGCGCCAGCGGTATTGACGAGGTCGTCTTTATGGCGGCCACCAATCCCGGCGAGCCGCCCAAGCCGCTGGACAAAATCGCCTCCACCGGCGAGATATCGCGTTTCCTGCTGGCTTTAAAGAGCGCCCTGGCCGGGGCCGATACCGTCCCCGTGCTCATCTTCGACGAAATCGATATCGGCGTCGGCGGGCGCAGCGGCGAGGTCATCGGCCGCAAGCTCTACAACCTCTCGCGGCACCACCAGGTCATCTGCGTGACGCACCTGGCGCCGATTGCCGCCTTCGCCGATGCCCACTTCAACGTCAGCAAGGCGGCCGCCGGCGAGCGCACCGTGAGCACTATCGCCGCCGTCACCGGCGAGGCCCGCCTCCGAGAGCTGGCCGCCATGCTCGGCGGCCCGGCCCCCACCGCCAGCACCCTTACCGCCGCCGGCGAGCTTATGGAAAAGGCGGCCGCCTGGAAGGACGGGCGGGCTTAGGCTCAGACGAGCCAGCCGGGTATCGACTGCCAGCCCCAGGCGGTAGCCAGCGTTTTCGTTTTCGGCATGGCCGTCAGGCGGAAACTAGAGCCGCTCCAGCGACGAGCCGCCGGAGATATCCAGGTCGCCCAGGGTGGGCTCGCCGGTGTAGTCCACGTGGGAGGCCCCGCTCAGGGCGGCGTCCAGCCGCCCGCTGACGTCCACGCTGGCGTGGCTGGCCCCGCTCAGGACGATAACGACGTCCTCCCCGGGGAAATAGGTCAGGTCGGCGTTGCTGGCCCCGGAGGCGTTCAGGCGGATATCGCCGCCGGAGCCTGTAAGGTCAATGCGGCTGGCATCGTTGAGGTCAATATCCGTTGTCGTGGCCGCCAGGCGGCCGTTAACCCGGCTGGCCCCGGACAGCGCCGCGGTGAAATTACCCGTTTCCATATCCATCTCCAGGCGGCTGGCCCCGGAGAGGCGGATATCGGCGTCGCGGTCGGAGGCGAAACCATTGGCGGTGGCGGCCGCCGCCCCGGAGAGAGACAGTCCGGTCAGCTCCGGCATGGTTATGTCCACCTGGCCGGAGCGGCTGAAGTTGACCAGAATGACCTCCAGGTCTATCCTCAGGGTATCCCCGCTCTGGTCAACGGCGATGTCGTCGAAGAGGCTCTCCCGGGCGGTAATGGCCACGCTGTAGCCGTCCCCCGGGGTGACCGTCAGCTCGAAGGCGTCCCCGATTTCGATGGCGGTGAAGTCGGTAAAGTCATAGTACCGGGTAACGGTGGGGCCTTCGGGCTCGCCGACGACCAGCGTCCCGCAGCCCGCCGCCGCCAGCAGCACCAGAACGGCGATAATGACAACTAGTTTTCTTAGCATAATGCACCTCCCTCTTAGCGCTGCAGGGCCTTCTTGCCGACGACCTTGTGCCGGTGGTACCACTGGCTGACGGCCTTGACCGCTTCGGCGGTGGTATCGAAGACGCGCAGCAGCTCGAAATCCTCCTCGGAGATGGCGCCGCAGGCCAGCACCTTGTCACGGAGCCAGTCCAGAAAGCCGCCCCAGTAGTCGCTGGAAAAGAGGATGACCGGGAAGGGCTTTATCTTCTGGGTCTGCATCAGCGTCAGCACCTCGGTAAGCTCGTCCAGGGTGCCCAGCCCCCCCGGCATGATGATGAAGGCGGTGGCGTACTTGACCAGCATTACCTTGCGCACGAAGAAGTGGTGAAAGGTAATGGAGCGGCTGGCAAAGTCGTTGCAGGCCTGATCCTTGGGCAGCCGGATATTGAGGCCCACGGAGGTGACGCCGGCGCGGCGGGCCCCCTTGTTTGCCGCCTCCATGACGCCGGGGCCGCCGCCGGTCATGATGTTGAAGCCGGCTTTACCCAGCCGGTAGGTAATTTCCTCGGTCTGGCGGTACATCTCGTCTTCCGGCTGGAGGCGGGCCGAGCCGTAGACGGTCACCGCCGGCTCGATATCGGCCAGGCTGTCGAAGCCCTCGACGAACTCGCCGATGATGCGGAACATCCGCCAGGAATCTTCCTTGACCAGTTGGTTGATTTCGTACTCGTTTTTCATCTTGCCTCCCCGGGGTGGCAAATTACTCCAGGCTTGCCTTTGTGCCGTAGGACGGCACCGAGGTATCGTAGCCGGTGGTCGCGGCCAGGTAGGCCGCAAAGTGCTCGGCGGCGGTCTTCTCACCGTGGGTGACGAAGATGTGTCGCGGCTCCACGGCCAGCTTGGAGAGCCAGCGGAGCAGGCCTTTGCGGTCGGCGTGGGCCGAGAAGCCGTGTATCTGGACGATTTTGGCGCGCACCGGGTGGCGGACGCCGTGGATGCGGACGCTCTTGGCGCCGTCGAGGATATAGCGCCCCAGCGTGCCCTCCGCCTGGTAGCCCACGAAGAGCACCGTGGTCTCCGGCCGCGAGATGTACTGGGCCAGGTGGTGCTTGACGCGCCCGCCGGTACACATCCCCGAGCCGGCGATAATCATGGCGGTGCCCCTGACGGCGTTGAGGGCCTTGGATTCGTCCACCGTCTCCACCATCGTCAGGCCGGGGAAATCGAAGGGGGAATGGCGGGAGTGCAGCAGGGCCTGCATCTCGCGGTCGAACAGCTCTTCGTAGCGCTTGAAGACCTCGGTAATTTTGATGGCCATGGGGCTGTCCAGGTAGACCTTCATCGCCGGGATGCGTCCCTGGCGGAGGAGCATACTGAGGTAGTAGAGTATCTCCTGGGCGCGCTGCAAAGCGAAGGAGGGGACGATAATCTTGCCGCCCATCCTGAAGGCCTGGTTGATGATTTCTACTAAGTCTTCGCCGATTTCGTTAGTGCCCTCGTGCTCGCGGTCGCCGTAGGTGGACTCGATGACGATGTAGTCCGGGCGGCGGAACTGCGAGGGGTCTTCCAGCATGGGGCGGTCCCAGCGGCCGATATCGCCGGAGAAGACGATGCTGCGCTGGTCGCCGCCCTGGGTGATGATGACCTTTATCATCGCCGAGCCGAGGACGTGGCCGGCGTCGTGAAAGGTGGCCGTAATACCCGGCCCCACGGCGACCGGCTCGTCGTAATCAACGGTGTCAAAGAGGGGCAGGGTCGCCTCGGCGTCGTCAATGGTGTAGAGAGGTATATCGGGGTAGCGGCCCTGGCGCCCCTCGCGCTGGTGTCGCCTTTTCTTGTAGGCGGCGTCCTCCTCCTGAATCTTGGCCGAGTCGAGCAGGATAATCTTGGTGATGTCGGCGGTGGCCGGCGTGCAGATGACCCGCCCCTTAAACCCCTCGGCCACCAGCTTGGGCAATAGCCCGCAGTGGTCCAGGTGGGCGTGGGTGAGCAGGACGGCGCAGAGCTCGCCGGGGGGCACGTGGAAGGGCTTCCAGTTGCGGTACTGGAACTTTCTCTCCTGGTAGAGGCCGCAGTCCACCAGCAGCTTGACGCCGTTGGCCTCGATGAGATAGCGCGAGCCGGTGACGCCCCGCGCCGCCCCCAGGAAGGAGAGGTTTATATCCAAGGCGCGCCTCCTTTGTCTAATTATAATAACATTGGAGGGGGCGGGATGCCAGTCTGGAGGGTGGGAAAAATCCTCCTTAATCCCCCTTTGCGAAAGGGGGACAAGCGAATGGGTTGCCGGCGATGACTCTAAAGGTAAAGGCTATCGTCTCCCTTTGCTAAAGGGAGAGCGAGAAGGATTTTGGTGGGGTAAAGGGGTTGGGCAAACCCACGGGCTAAGCGGCGAAAGCCACGAGGGCGGCCAGGGTGGGAATAGATAACACCGGGGGGGCGGGGCTAAGGGGGGCTTTAACCCCCCAGAAACTTCCACCCGCTGATGTAAATGCCGGTGATGATGGCGGTGGTAATCACGCCGGCCACGCACGGCCCCATGGCGAAGGGCAGTATCATCGCCTTTTTGTTCACCTGCAAAGCGCACTTCTGGGCGACCTTGGCGGTGGTGGGCACGCAGGATACCGCCGCCAGCCCCAGCAGAGGATTAAAGGGCTTCTTGGTAATCTTGCCGAAGATAAGCCCCCCGGCGATGCCCCCCAGGCCGGAGAGCAGCAGGGCGATGACGCCCAGCGCCAGCAGCAGGAGCACCTTGGGGTTGAGGATGATGTCCACGCCCAGGAGCGCCCCCAGCGTGAAGCCCAGGAAGAGGGTCGAGCCGTAGAGGAGCGGCCCGGAGAGGAACTCCTGAAAGCGGGTGATGCCGGCCTCCTTGATGGCCAGCCCCAGGAAGAACGAGGCGAACAGCGGCGTGGCCACCGGGAAGAGGAAGGCCAGCAGGGTAAAGGTGGCGATGCAGAAGGCGAACTTGGCCCCGGCGGGCACCCGGGGGATGGTGCGCCAGTCCATTTCAATCTGGCGCAGGCGCTTGGGGATGATGCGCGCCAGGAAGGGGAAGCCGGCGTAGCAGATGCCCAGGTAGACGTAGGCCACCACGGTGATGGGCACGAACAAGTCCGGCGCCATCCTCAGCGAGCCGTAGAGCACCATCGGCCCGTCGGCGCCGCCCACCAAAGCGATGGAGGCCGCCTCGTTGGGGAGGAGGCCCATGCTCATGGCGATGGGCAGCGTGGCGATGGTGCCCAGCTCGGCGAAGATGGCCAGAAAGAGGCTCATGCCGGGGCGGGCCAGCAAGATATCTATATCCGTAATCGCGCCGATGCCCATGAAGACCAGGCAGGCGATGAGGCCGTTACTGAACGTGAAGGTGTAGATGGGCTGGAGAAAGTCTATCTGGAGGAAGTACATCAGCTCGTCCAGGTTGCTGAGGGGGTTGGTGAAGAGGTTGCCGATGGTGACGCCGGACGAGGTGGTCAGCAGGCCGCTGACGTAGCTCGTCTCCATCACCATCAGGCCGGCGTTGACGGCAATCATGCCGATGCCCAGCGGCAGCATGATGAGGGGCTCCAGGACTTTCTTGTAGGAAAGGTAGATAAATAGAATCCCCAGCGCCACCAGCACCAGCCGCCCGATGACGATATCCGGCTCGGTGATGGTGAAGGTATAGAGGCCCTGGAAGAACTCTAGAAAGAACATCGGCTAACCGCCTCCGGGGCCCGGGGGCGCGCTTTCTTTCGCGGGGGGCTTTTTACGCTGGACGAGGGCGGCGATGACCCTGACGATGAGCGCCACCAGTACCGCGATGACGGCCGCCACGCCGTAGGTTATCAGGGCGAATATGACGGGATGAAACTCCATAATCTGCCGCCGTAAGGCCGGCTAGTACTCGATAACGGCCAGTACCTCGCCGGGCTTGACTACCTGGTCGACCTTAACGGGTATCTCGGTCACGGTGCCGTCCACCGGCGCCAGAATCGGGTTTTCCATCTTCATGGACTCCAGGGTGCAGATGACATCGCCTTCCTTGACGGCATCGCCCACTTTAACATCGATGCTGAGCACTTTTCCGGTAATGGGAACTTCAACTTTTTCCTGTGCCAAGTTTTTAAAGCTCCTTTCTGGTTACAGCAGATTTTATAATTCAAAAGGGCGGTGGGCTCAACTCGCTGAACTCACCGCCCCATTATACTAGGGTCGGTCCGATAAGTCACGCCGGACTATTT
>DAOUEP010000062.1:0-6393 GCA_034430515.1 Dehalococcoidales bacterium
AACACCGCCAGCACGCTGTCCCTGGCCCGCGAGCGCGCCGGGGCGCTGGGCATCAAGACCATCGTGGTGGCCTCCACCGTCGGCAAGACGGCCGTCAAGGCGGTGGAGGTGTTACAGGGCTTCAAGGTCATCGTGGTGACGCATACCGCCGGTTTCCGCGAGCCTAACACCCAGGAGTTCACCGACGATAATCGTAAAATCGTGGAAGAGAAAGGCGGCGTCATCCTGACGACCACCCACGCCTTCGGGGGCGTGCAGCGCGCCCTGGCCACCTCCATGCCGCCGGCGCCCAGCAGCGCCATCGGGGACGTGGTCGCCATGACGTTACGCATGTTCGGGCAGGGGATGAAGGTGGCCTGCGAGATTGCCGCCATGGCCGCCGACGCCGGGCTGGTGCGCACCGACGAAGAAATTGTCGCCATCGGCGGGACGGGCCGCGGCGCCGATACGGCCGTGGTGCTCCAGCCGGACTACGTCCACCGGCTCTTCGGCCTGCGCGTCAAGGAAATCATCTGCAAGCCGCGCCTCTAGGCAGGGAGCCATGCACCACACCCTCAAGTTTTACGGCGCCAACCGCAAGAACACCCTGCGGGTCTACATGTTCTTCGCCCGCTGGACTAAAATTCCCTTAATCGGGAGGCTGGTGAGGCGGGTGGCCAACTACTACGCCCGCGGCCAGCACCGCGGCTACCTGCTCTCGCCGGCGGAGGCGGACGAGCTAGTCGAAATCGCCGGGGGCGTGGCCGCCGCCGAGTGCACCTGCCGCCGCCTTTATAACAACTGCGACAACCCCCAGGACAACGAGATACTGCTGGGCCCGACGCGCCACATCTTTCTGGAGGCGATGCCGCACGACTCTCAGGAGATAAGCAAGGCGGCCGCCCGGGAAATCCTGCGCGACAGCCACCGCCGCGGCCTGATACTCACCATTATCAAGTGCCGGGGGGACTTTTACGCCATCTGCTCGTGCTGCGCCTGCTGCTGCGTGCCGCTGCGTCTTAGCCGCCAGTACGGCGTCGGGGAGGTGGTCGTCCGGCACAAGGACATCGTCGGCGAGTTCCGGAAATACCAGCAAGCTTACGAGGATGACGACTAGCCGAAGAAGCCGTTGATGATGCTGGAGAACTGCTCCAGCTCGTCGCGGTGGACGTTGTGGCCGCGATTCTGGAAGACCTTTACCCGGCAGTCGGGGATGACCTGCGCCGCCGCGTAGGCGTGCTGCACCGGCACCACCGGGTCGCGGCTGCCCCAGACCACCAGTGTGGGCATGACCAGGTCGGAGAGGCGGTTGGCCAGCACCAGGGTCTGCTCTTTGATGGTGCTGATGCTGCCGCCGATAATCATGGCCGCCGGGGAGAGCGGCACGATGAACTCGATGGGCAGGAGCAGGGTCTTGATGGCCCACGTGATGAGCCGGAAGACGCCGGTGACGACGGCGCCGAGCGACTTGAGCAGCGCCGGGACGGAGAGCAGTCTTACCCAGAAGGCGATTTCCCGCCCCAGGCAGAGCGAGCTTACCAGCACCAGCTTCTTGATATTCTGGGGGAATTTGAGGGCGTAGTTGAGGGCGACGCCGCCACCCAGCGAGTGCCCCACCAGGTTGAACTTTTCCAGCCCCAGGGCGCGGGCGAACTTATCAATAAAATCGGAAAGCTCCGGGATGTAGTACTGGCCGTCGAGCGCCTGCGAGCCGCCGTAGCCGGGGAGGTCGGGGGCGTAGATGGTGTATTTCCGGGCCATCTCCATGATGTTGTGCGACCAGGTGCGGGCGTCGCCGCCGCCGCCGTGGATGACCACGACCGGGTCGCCCTGGCCGGCGGTGTAGTAGTGCACGTCGCGGCCGTCTACCTGGATTGTCTTGCCCTGTATTCTGGCGTCCATCGTTTTACCTGCTTATATTTTAGTATGTCGCGCTGTCTAATTATGTTACTCAAGTCACTGACGGCGCTGTCTCAAAAGAGGGGCCGGCCCTCAATATTTACTGACAAAAAAAGACTACCCTCACCGGATACAACGACAGAGGGCAGTCCGGGGTTACCCCTTTGTCCTTAATATTCTACAATGCGCCGGCCTGACGGGGTAATAGTGTTGCCCCTTACCTTGGGTCGGTAAGACCCCGTACTTTGGTACCTCCTTTAGTATTTTAACCCGTAAATGTTAGGGATATATTAATCTTAGTTCTAGGTTTGGTCGTCCCGTCGGGGTTATCTATTCCCACCCAGGCCACCCTGGGCGCATCCTCGGCTTAGCCCGTAGTTCCCTCCCCTTAGCCCCTCTCCGGCGCTTACTTCTTTAGCGGCCGCAGGATGGCGCGGCAGGGGCCGGCGTCGCCCTTGTACATCAGCAGCGGCAGGCAGAGCAGCTCGTAATCGCCGGGGGGCACGTGCTCCAGGGCGCAGTCCTCCAGGATGTAGATGCCCGCCCCCAGCAGGGCCCGGTGGGTCTTGTTGATGCTCTCCACGTCTTTGAAGTTGCCGATGGTGATGCAGTCCAGGCCGAAGAGGATTATCCCCACCTCGGCCAGGTAGTCGGCGGCGTCCCCGTCCAGATAGACGTAGTCCTCGACGAACCGCTCGCTTTCATAGGTCAGGGGCGAGTTGCGCGTCTTGCAGAGCAGCCGCTCGCCTTTTTTGATGTTGTGCTTTTTAAGCTCGGCCACCTTTATCGTTTCCGGGTCTTTGATTTCGATAACGCGCGCCGGGCCGACGGCGGCGTCGAGCGGCATGTCGCTGATGGTGGTGCCGTCGGGAAAGAAGTGGAGCGGGGCGTCGATGTGGGTGCCGGTGTGCGATATTATCTCCAGCACGGACATGGTGACCTTGGCGCCCAGGGCGGTATCGTGGAGGCGGTAAATCTTGGGCGGCAAGGGGTCCATGGGGAAGGGGGTCATGCCCTGCTTGAGGGGGACGGTGATATCGTACCAGCCGGGGGGTGCTTTGACTGCCATGTGGGGCCTCCTTTAGTTTGGGGATATTTGATGCAAGGATAGAGGAATGGGGTGGGCGGAGTCAAGGGGGGTGACCTACCCCTTAACCTTCCCCGCTATGCCCTTCGCCCAGGCGGCCGCCCGCTCCGTTTCCCCGTCCTTGAGCGGCCCGTGGATGCCGTCGACGATAAAGCCCTCCGGCGCTGCCACCTGGTGACCGCCTTTTTCCTTGAGAATTGCGGCGATGCGCCCGGCGGCGTAGCCAAAACCCCCGGCCAGGGCGGCGATGAGGCGCGTGCCGAACTTGCCCGATTTGGCCGAAATCCTGGTATCGAAGGCGGCCACGCTCACGTTTTTTAAGCCGCCGGCGGGGATTTTATCGAGGAAGGCCTGGACGGGCACCGTCTGGCGGGCTCCCTGGGTGGGCGAGCCGACCAGCAACAGGTCGAGGGAGGCCAGTGCGGCGGTGCCGGCTTCGGCCACGGCGGCCACGCTGACCTCGCCGCCGACGCCCCTGCCGATGGCCCGGGCGATTGCTTCCGTGTTCCCGTAGACCGAGTGAAAGACCACCAGAGTTCTCATAGCGTACCTCCGTCAGGATTAGCGTAAACCCTATTCGCTTGCTTTTTTCTTTAACTCATACAGCTTGTTGAGCGCCTCCAGCGGCGTCAGGCCGTCTATCTCCAGCTTTTTAAGCTCGGCCTCCACCGCCGATTCCCGCCCGAAGAGAGACATCTGCTGAGCAGGGGCGGGTTGAGTTTTTGGGGTAGGTGGCGCTGGCGGCTCGCGGCGGCCGCTTTCCAGCTCGGCGAGCACCTCGCGGGCGCGGTGGAGGACGGACTTGGGCAGGCCGGCCAGCTCGGCGACGTGGATGCCGTAGCTCTTGTCCACCCCGCCGGGGACGATTTTGTGCAGGAAGATGACCTTGCCCGCCTCCTCGATGACGGCGACGTTGAAGTTGCGCACGCGCGGCAGGTAGGCGGCCAGGTCGGTCATCTCGTGGTAGTGGGTGGCGAAGACGGTGCGCGCCCCCAGGCCCTTGTGATTATGAATGTATTCGGCCACGGCGCGGGCGATGGAGAGGCCGTCGTAGGTGGAGGTGCCCCGGCCGATTTCGTCCAGGATGAGGAGGGAGCGGGGGGTGGCGTTGTTGAGGATATTGGCCGTCTCGACCATCTCCACCATGAAGGTCGACTGCCCGGCGGCCAGGTCGTCGCGGGCGCCGATGCGGGTGAAGATTCTGTCCGTGATGCCGATGACGGCCCGCTCCGCCGGGACGAAAGCGCCGATTTGCGCCAGCAGCACGATGAGGGCCACCTGTCTTAAATACGTGCTCTTGCCCGACATATTGGGCCCGGTGAGGACGATGAGCTGGGCGTCGTCGTTGGATAGGGTAATATCGTTGGGGACGAACTCGCCCGCCGGGAGGCTCCGCTCGACGACGGGGTGGCGCCCCTGCCGGATGTCAATCACGGTCTTGTCGTTAAGCTCGGGGCGGGTATAGTGGTGGCGGGCGGCCACCTCGGCCAGCGACGAGAACACGTCCAGCCGGGCCACGACGGCGGCCAGGGCCAGGACGCGCTCGCCGGCGGCGGCCACCTGGCGGCAGACGCGGTGGTAGAGGTCGCTCTCCATCTCGGTCAGGCGGTCGCGGGCGTTGAGAATCAGCGTCTCGTACTCTTTAAGCTCCGGCGTGAAGAAGCGCTCGCCGCCCGTGAGGGTCTGCTTGCGGATGTAATCATCGGGCACCTGTGCCAGATTGGGCTTGGAGACCTCGATATAATAGCCGAAGACGTTGTTGAAGCCTATCTTGAGCGAGCGGATGCCGGTGCGCTCGCGCTCGGTCTTTTCCAGGTTGGCCAGGTACTTGCGGGCGTTGGAGGCGGCCAGGCGCAGGCTGTCCAGCTCCTCGGAGAAGCCCCGCCGGATGACCCCGCCCTCGCCGGGGGCGCCGGACGGCTCGTCCTCGATGGCCCCCTTAATAAGCTCGACGACCTCGGTAGCCGGCTTGAGCTCTTCCTTGAGCCAGTTGATGGCGCCGGTGTAGCCGGCCTCCTCGATGATACCGCGCAGCTCGGGGACGGCCGTAAGCGAGCGCCGCAGCGACGCCAGCTCGCGGGGTATAGCGATTTCCCCCCGCACGCGGTTGATGATGCGCTCCATATCGGCAATCTCGCCCAGCTTGGCGACGACGTTGCCGCGCGCCAGGGCGTCCCCGGCGAACCAGTCCACGGCATCCAGCCGCCGGTTCAGGGCGGCCACGTCCAGCAGGGGCTGGCCCAGCCAGCGGCGCAAGAGCCGCCCGCCCAGGGGCGTTCTGGTCTTGTCGATGGCCGCCAGCAGCGAGCCTTCGGTCGTCCGCGAACCGGCTCCCTGGAAGAGCTCCAGGTTGCGCTGCGTCTGCTGGTCCAGGGCCATGTAGTCGCCGGTGGTGTAGGTGGTCAGCCTGGTAAGCTGCCCCAGGACGGATTTCTGCGTTTCCTCCACGTAGCGCATCACCGCCCCGGCGGCCCGGACGGCCAGCGGCAGGTGGGCGCAGCCGTAGCCCTCCAGCGAGGTTACTCCGAAGTGGTCGAGGAGGGTCTTTTCAGCGATCTCGCCCTCGAACCAGTAGCCCTCCAGCCGGGTGATGTTATCGCTCAGCCCCAGGGGCGTCAGGTCGGCCCCCTCGGCGGCGATGACCTCGGGCGGGTTGAGCCGCTCCAGTTCCGTGATGGCGCGGTCGAGCGGTAATTGCGTGACGGCGAACTCGCTGGTGGTGATGTCCACGAAGGCCAGCCCCACCTCCCCCTCGCCCACCACCACGCCGGCCAGGTAGTTGTTGGCCCTGGCGTCCAAAAGCCCCGGCTCCACCACCGTCCCCGGCGTCACCAGCCTGACGACCTCGCGCTCGACCAGCCCTTTGGTCTCGCCGGGTTTGGTCACCTGCTCGCAGATGGCCACCTTATAGCCTTTATTGATGAGCCGGGCCAGGTAGCCGTCCAGGGCGTGGTAAGGGATGCCCGCCAGGGGGACTTTGTTGCCCTTGCCCATCTCCCGCGCCGTGAGGACGATTTCCAGCTCGCGGGAGGCAATCCGGGCGTCCTCGTCGAAGGTCTCGTAGAAGTCGCCCAGGCGAAAGAGCACGATGGCCTGGGGATACTGGCGCTTGATTCTGAGGTACTGCTGGCGGATAGGGGTTGAGCCTTGTTGCATCTTGAGGATATTGTAGCGGATATGGGGAACGGGGTAAAGGGAGGGGGCTAAAACCTATCCCTTCTCCCTCTTAACTTGCCCCTCCCGCAGCGCGTTGAGTATGTACTGAATCTCGATGCTGCTCATGCCAAAACGGTGCAGCGTGTGGCGTATCATCTCCAGGCTCCCCTCGAAGAAGGGCAGCACCAGCTCGGTCACGCCGATGCCCTTTAATAGGGCCGCATCGCGGTCGCGGTGGACGCGCGCCACGATATCCAGCTTGGGGTTGATGT
>DAOUEP010000063.1:0-8607 GCA_034430515.1 Dehalococcoidales bacterium
AACCCCGCCCCCGACATGCGCGAGCTGGACGTCCTCCTCTCCACCGGCGAGGTCGTCTCGGCGACGCTGCTGGCGATGGCCCTCCACGACATGGGCCACCCCGCCATCAGCCTGAGCGGCGCCCAGGCCGGCATCACCACCGATACCGTTTATTCCCAGGCGCGCATCACCAACATCGAGCCCAAGCGCGTCGTGAGGGAGCTGGAGCGGGGCAACATCGTCATCGTGGCCGGCTTCCAGGGCATCAACGAGGACATGGACATCACCACCCTGGGGCGGGGCGGCTCGGACACCACCGCCGTGGCCCTGGCGGCGGCCCTTAAGGCGGCGCGCTGCGAGCGCTATACCGACGTCGACGGCATCTACACCGCCGACCCGCGCCTCTATCCCCGGGCGCGCAAGCTCAGGGACATCAGCTACGAGGAGATGCTGGAGATGGTCACCTACGGCTTTCGGGCCATCCACCCCCGCGCCGTGGAGCTTGGCGAGCTCTTCGGCGTGCCCATCGTGGTGGCCTCCAGCTTCAACGATAACCCCGGTACGCTAATTCACAAAGAGGTGACTATGGAAGTACGCAATAAAGTGAGGGGCATCGCCCACGACCGCGACGTCGCTAAGATAACCGTGGTCGGCGTGCCGGACAAGCCGGGCATCGCCGCCGCCATCTTCGTGCCCCTGGCCGAGGCCGGTATCAGCGTGGATACCATCGTGCAGAACGCCTCCAGCGAGAACATCACCGACCTCACCTTCACCGTGTCCCAGGGGCAGCTGGAGGCGGCCATGAAGGTGGTGCGGCCGCTGGGTAAGGAAATCGGCGCGCGGGAGTGCCGCCGCGATACGGGCCTGGGCAAGGTGAGCATCATCGGCTCCGGCATGCAGAACACGCCGGGATATGCGGCGCGCATGTTCCGCACCCTGAGCGAGGCGGGCATCAACATCCAGCTCATCGCCACGTCGGAAATCAGGATAACCTGCATCATCGCCGCGGACAGCGTCAAGGCCGCCGTGGGCGCGCTGCACCGCGCCTTCGAGCTGGAAGAAGACTGAAAATACGGAGAGGGGACGAGGGGTGGCGGCCGCCTACTCTACGTTGACGACCTCTTTGACCTCGGGGATTTCCTGCTTGAGTATCCGCTCGATGCCGTTCTTGAGGGTGAGGGCGGACATGGGGCATCCGGCGCAGGCGCCGACGAGCTTGACCCTGACGGTGCCGTCGTCAACGCCGATGAGTTCCACGTCGCCGCCGTCCCTGACCAGAACCGGCCGTACTTTGTCGAGTACCGCGGCCACTTTTTCTTGCATTTTAAGCGGCTCTCCTTTAAAATTTAATAGGCCTAGTTAAATTCTATCCGCCGCCGGGCCATTTTGTCAAACCGGGCCCAAATCACGCCCCAAAACTATTGTATGGCGTAAAATGTAGGTGTAGAATATAGTACTTAAAATGTACTGCGGGTTGGTTGCCTGAAGGTACGTGTAGTTCCGGGGAGTTTGATGACGCGCGAAGATGAAAAATTACTGAGGTTCAAGCAGCAGCGCAGCAAGGAGGCCATCGACCTGGCGATGCAGGCCCGCTGGCAGGAGGCGGTGGCGGTCAACCAGGAGATAATCGCCGGCTTCCCCCGGGACGTGGACGCCTATAACCGCCTGGGCCGGGCCAGCATGGAGCTGGGGAAGTACAACCAGGCCCGCGAGGCCTACCGGCAGGCCGTGGCTTTAGACCCCTATAACGCCATCGCCAACCGCAACCTGCGCCGCCTCAACGACCTGACCGAAGGCGACGCCGCCGAGGTCGAGACCGACCGGGTCGAGCCGCAGCAGTTCATCGAGGAAATCGGCAAGGCCGGGGTGATAACGCTCTACGACCTGGCCCCCAAGGAGACCCGCGCCCGCATGGTGGCCGGGGATAAGGTGACTTTAAAGGTGGATGGCTCCGTCCTGACGGTGGCCAACAGCCGCGGCGACTACATGGGCAAGGTCGACCCCAAGCACGCCCAGCGGCTCATCCGGCTCATTCTGGGGGGCAACCAGTACACCGCCTCGGTCATCAAGTCCACCATGGAGATGATGACCATCATCGTCCGCGAGACCTACCAGCACCCCTCGCAAGCCGGCCGGCTCTCTTTCCCGCCGCGAGGGCTGGAGGAGTACCGCCCTTACGTCAGCGACAAGCTGCTCAAGGTGGAGGCCGACGAGGACGAAGACGAGTCCGGCTATACCATCATCGGCGGCGACGGCGTCGAGGTCTTTGCCGACGATGACGACGGCGGGGACGACGACGAGGACAGCGAGGACGAATAGGAGGCAGGCACTATGGTTCAGGAGTTGAGACAGCCGGTACCGCGCAACATCGAAGAGGAGATGCGGAGTTCTTACCTGGACTACGCCATGAGCGTCATCGTCTCCCGCGCCCTCCCGGACGTGCGCGACGGCCTCAAGCCGGTGCACCGGCGTATCCTCTACGCCATGAACGATATGAACCTGCGCCCCAGCGGCCCCCACCGCAAGAGCGCCCGCATCGTCGGGGAGGTGCTGGGCAAGTACCACCCCCACGGCGACGCCTCGGTCTACGACGCCATGGTGCGCATGGCCCAGGACTTCTCGATGCGCTACCCCCTCGTAGACGGGCAGGGCAACTTCGGCTCGGTGGATAACGACCCCCCCGCCGCCATGCGGTATACCGAGGCCCGCCTGGCCAAGATTGCCGAGGAGATGCTCGTCGATATCGAGAAAGACACCGTGGACTTCATGCCCAACTTCGACGACTCGCTCAAGGAGCCGCGGGTGCTGCCTACCAAACTTCCCAACTTGCTCCTAAACGGCAGCGCCGGCATCGCCGTGGGCATGGCCACCAACATCCCGCCGCACAACCTGGGCGAGGTCTGCGACGCCATCGCCTTCCTCATCGATAACCCCAAAGCCAGCATCGAGGAGCTTACCCAGTTCGTCAGGGGGCCGGACTTCCCCACCGCCGGCATCATCCAGGGGCGCGAGGGCATCCGCAACGCCTACGCCACCGGCCACGGCAAGCTGGTGGTGCGCGCCAAGGCCCACGTCACCAGCGCCAGCGCCGGCGGACGCAGCCAGATAATCGTCAACGAGCTGCCTTACCAGACCAACAAGGCCGCCCTGGTGGAGACCATCGCCGAACTCGTCCGCAACAAGCGAATCGAGGGCATCGCCGACCTGCGCGACGAGTCCGACCGCCAGGGCATGCGCATCGTCATCGAGGTTAAAAAAGAGGCCCAGCCGCAGAAGGTGCTCAACAACCTCTACAAGCATACCGCCATGCAGTCCTCCTTCTTCGTCAACATGCTGGCCCTGGTGGACGGCCAGCCCCGCGTCATCAGCCTGCGCGAGGCTTTGCAGGCCTTCGTCGACTTCCGCCACCAGGTCATCACGCGGCGCTCCCGCTACGACCTCAAGCAGGCCCGCGCCCGGGCCCATATTTTGGAGGGGCTCAGAATCGCCCTGGATAATATCGACGCCGTCATCAAGACCATCCGCGAGTCCGATACGGCCGAGACCGCCCGCAAGAATTTGATGAGCCGCTTCGGCCTTAGCCAGCTTCAGGCGCAGGCCATCCTGGAAATGCAGCTAAGGCGGCTGGCCAACCTGGAGCGCCAGAAGATAGCCGACGAGTACGCCGAGCTGGTCAGGACCATCGCCTACCTGGAAGACCTGCTGGCCAACCCGCGGCGCATTCTGATGCTCATCAAGGAAGAGGTGGACCAGCTCAAGAGCCAGTACGGCGACGAGCGGCGCACCGCCATCGTCGAGCAGGGGGCGCTGGAGTTCACCGAGGAAGACCTCATCCCCCACGAGCGCGTCGCCGTCACCCTGAGCTCGCGCGGCTTCATCAAGCGGATTCCCTCCCGCAACTACACCCCGCAGCACCGCGGCGGCAAGGGCATCATCGGGCAGGTTACCCGCGAGGAAGACGCCGTGATGCTGCTCGTCGTCGCCGATACCCACGACGACCTCTTCTTCTTCACCGACCGGGGCAAGGTATTTTACCTCAAGGCCCACGAGATACCCGCCGGCTCGCGCACCGCCAAGGGGCTGGCGGTCATCAACCTGCTCTCCATCACCGACGGCGAGCGCGTCACCTCCATGGCGGCCACCACCGGCCTCCCCGCCGACGCCTACATGGTCATGGCCACGCACCTGGGGGAGATTAAAAAGACCTCGCTGGACAAGTTCGCCCAGGTGCGCTCCAGCGGGCTTATCGCCTTTGATCTGGAGCCCGGCGACGAGCTGGTCTCCGTCTGCCTGGCCCACGACGACGAGGACGTCATCATCGTTACCGGCCAGGGGCAGTCGATACGCTTTAACGTCGGCACGCTGCGGGCCGCCTCGCGCACCTCCGGCGGCGTGCGCGGCGTGCGCCTGGCCAAGGGCGACAGGGTCGTCAGCATCGATACCGTCGTCAAGGACGCCAACCTGCTGGTGGTCAGCGAGGGCGGCTACGGCAAGCTGACCCCCCTGGACGACTACCCACGGCAGCACCGCGGCGGCGGCGGCGTGCGCACGTTCAAGATTGTCGGCAAGACCGGCGACGTGGTCGCCGCCCGGGTGGTCAAGCACACCGAGGAGGTCATGCTCATCTCGGCGGAGGGCATGGTCACCCGCACGCCGGTCAAGGAGAAAGACCCGCGCCAGGGCATCACCACCCAGGGGCGCAGCACCCAGGGCGTGCGCGTCATGAGCCTGGACGAGGGCGACCGGCTGGTGGCCATTACCGCCTTCGAGCAGTAAGCGAGGGGCCTTTTTCGCCGGCTATTTCCTGTTTTCACGCCTGAATTCGGCGTGGATGCGCATTTGCGCAATTGCGGGGGTGCGGAGTTATCTATTCCCACCCTGGCCGCCCTCGTAGCCTCGGCGGCTTAGCCCGTTGTATCCCACCCCTTTGCCCCTCGAAATCCCTCTCTAACTCTCCCCTTAGCCCCCCGCGGTCATCCCCCGGTTGACAAGCCACCGGAAATGGATTAAATTATCATGCCTTAATGCAATATTGAATCAGCCGGTTAAGGCCAGAGGAGGCAGCTATGGCCTATCACTTTAGAAATCTCGTCTTTGAAGGAGGGGGCGTCAAAGGCATCGCCTACATCGGCGCGCTGGAGGTACTGGATAAAAAGGGCATCATGCCCGCTATCCGGAGGTTCGGCGGGACCTCCGCCGGCGCCATCAACGCCGTCATGCTGGCCCTGGGTTATACCCGGGACCAGCAGAAAGAAATCCTCTGGAATCTGGACTTCAACAATTTCAAGGACAGCGGCTGGGGCATCGTCGGCGCTATCCGCCGCGTTCTCCAGCGTTACGGCTGGTATCAAGGGGCCTTCTGCCAGGAATGGCTGGGCGAGCTGGTCGCGCAAAAGCTGGGTAATCCCCGGGCCACCTTCCGCGACCTGAAGGCCAGAGGCAGGCCGGACCTCTATGTCTACGGGACAAATCTTTGCACCCGCTTCGGAGAGGTCTTTTCCCCGGAGCACACGCCGGACATGAGCATCGCCGAAGCCGTCAGGATTTCCATGTCTTTTCCGCTCTATTTCACGGCGGTACGCAATGCCCGGCGCGATGTTTACGTGGACGGCGGCTGCCTGAACAACTACCCGGTAAAGCTCTTCGACCGCGAGAAATATATCCTCCCGGCGAACCTTCCCCAAACGGGCCTGCCCAGGCCGTATTACGATGCCCAGAACCAGAGCTTCCTGAAGCAACACCCGCAGAGCAGCCCTTATATCTACAACAAAGAGACGCTGGGTTTCCGGCTGGATTCCCGCCAGGAGATAGCCGCTTTCCGGTACAACGAGCCGCACAGCTGCGAGATTAGTAAATTCTCCGATTACGTCCCCGCGCTGGTAAAAACGATTATGGGAAGCCAGGAGAACGCCCACCTGCACAGCGATGACTGGCAGCGGACGATTTATATCGATACTCTGGGGGTATCCACCCTGGAATTTACCCTGGACGATGCTACCAAGGATAAGCTGATAAGCTCGGGTAGAGACGGAGCCGCCGCCTATTTCCGGTGGTTCGATACCTCTAAAGAGAAGCTATACAACCGGCCCTGATTAAACCGGGGTTGCTCCGGGAGTACTTGCGCAAATACGCACCCCCGCAAGTTCGCCCTTGCCAAGCCGCCCCCGAGCCACTATACTATTCCCGAACTATTGCCAGGCTAGGAGGCAGGCCCATGCCGCCGAGGGTATACCCCACCGGCACCACGCAGTACCAGCCGGAGAAGTGCTGGAACGGCTTCACCCTGTTCCAGGCCTTCCTCCACCAAAAAAACGGCGCCGCCGCCGTCCTCGTGGATATGAACGGCACCGTGGTCAACCGCTGGCAGGGGCTGGACGGCTTCCCCAACAAGATGCTCCCCGGCGGGCACGTACTGGGGAGCACCGGCGTCCGCGACTTCCGCTACGGCTTCCAGGACATGCTCGACCTGGTGGAGGTGGACTGGGACGGCAACATCGTCTGGAAATTCGAGCGGTACGAGCGGGTCAAAGACCCGCGCCAGAAGCCCCGCTGGATGGCCCGCCAGCACCACGACTACCAGCGCCAGGGCAACCCGGTGGGCTACTACGCGCCGGGGATGGAGCCGCAGACCGGCGGCGGCAAGACCCTACTGCTCTGCCACAAGAACCTGGTCAACCCCCAGATAACCGTCCGAACGCTGGTGGACGACGCCATTATCGAGGTCGACGGGGCGGGCAAAATCGGCTGGGAGTGGGTCGCCAGCCAGCACTTCGAGGAGATGGGCTTCGGCGAGGAGGCCCGCAACACGATAGCGCGCCACCCCGGCCTCCAGCCCGCCGGCGGCAACACGGGGGACTGGATGCACATGAACGCCGTGTCCGCCCTGGGCCCCAACCGCTGGCACGACGCCGGCGACGCCCGCTTCCACCCCGATAACATCATCTGGGACGGCCGCCAGACCAACATCATCGCCATCACGGAGAAAAAGACGGGTAAAATCGTCTGGCAGGTCGGGCCGGACTTCACCGCCACCCCGGCCCTGCGTAAATTAGGGCAGATAATCGGCCAGCACCACGCCCACCTCATTCCCCGGGGGCTGCCCGGCGAGGGCAATTGCCTCGTCTTCGATAACGGCGGCGCCGCCGGCTACGGGGCCCCCAACCCCGGTGCCCCCACCGGCCTGGACAACGCCCGCCGCGACCACTCGCGCGTGCTGGAGTTCGACCCGCTGACGCTGGAGATTTGCTGGCAGTACCCGCCGCCGCGTGAGGGCTTCGGCGGCCCCCCGCCCGGCGCGCTCTACTCCAGCTACGTCAGCTCGGCGCAGCGCCTCCCCAACGGCAATACCCTCGTCACCGAGGGGCAGGGCGGGCGCATTTTGGAAGTCACGCCGGGGCACGAAATCGTCTGGGAATACCTCAGCCCCTTCACCCACCGTACGCTCAGGAACAACATGATTTACCGCGCCTACCGCGTCCCTTACGAGTGGGCGCCCCGGGCGGAGCGGACGGAGGAGACAGCCGTAGCGTCGCCGGACAACAACAAGTTCCGCGTGCCCGGCTCCCCGCGCCGCGGCCCGCTTAAAGTTACTAAGGTCAAGTTGCGCTAAGGCGCAATTGCGCAATTACTCATTTCTGAGTTATCTATTCCCACCCTGGCCGCCCTCGCACCATCGGCGGCTTAGCATGGAGCTTTTCCCCACCTTTACCCCTCTAAAATCCTCCTTTAAATCCCCCTTTACAAAGGGGGACAAACCAATGGGTTGCCAGTGGTAATCCTTAAGGAAAAGGCTATCGTCTCCCTTTCGTAAAGGGAGAGTGAGAAGGATTTAGCCCCTTTACAATCTTAACTCCAGCCGCGGCCTGAGCAGGTGCTCGGCCAGGTTCGTCTCGCGCATGTAGGTTACCAGCAGCTTATGCAGCTCGCGCGCCTTGTCCGGCTTCTCGTTGATGAGGTTTTTCTCCTGCAAGGGGTCGTCCTTGAGATAGTAAAGCTCGGACTGGCCCGGCTCGGTGTTATGGAGCAGCGACCAGTCCTGGGTGGTCACCGTGGCGGTGGAGTCCTTTTCCGTCGTCCGCAGCGTGCCGTCCACCGACCTTAGCGAATCTCCGGCGTTGAGGAACGGGTGGGCGCTGATGAGGTAGTCCCGGCCGGGCCGGGTGGTGTCTTTAAGCGCCGGCAATAGCGACTGGCCCTGCACCCGGGAGGGGATTTTCTGCCCCATCATTTCCATGACGGTGGGCATCAGGTCGACGGCCGAGGTCAGGCCGCCGTAGACGGCCGGTTTCGCCCCGGGCAGGTATATCAGGAGGGGGGTATTGGTGACCTCCTCGTAGAACGGCGAGGCCGACCAGACGCCATTGATGGGCCGGCCGGTCTTCTTGTCCCGGGCGAAGACCATTTTGCCGTAGAGGCCGCCGTGCTCGCCGAAGTAATAGCCGTGGTCGCTGGTAAAGATAATGGCCGTGTTTTCCAGCAGCCCCAGGTTCTCCACCATCCGCATCAGGTAGCCGAACCAGGTATCCACCATGGTGACCTCGCCGCAGTAGGCGGCGTGGGCCTTGTCGATTTTCTCCTGGGTGTAGCCGGGTGTCTGCGGCCAGTAGCCGTAAAGGTGTGGTGCTATCT
>DAOUEP010000064.1:0-19874 GCA_034430515.1 Dehalococcoidales bacterium
CCGCGCACCAGGCGGTGGGCCGGCAGGATGACCAGGCCGGGGTCGGCGAAGTCCACCAGGTTCATCATCACGAAGTCGTAAGGGCGGTCTCCGGGTGAGGGTTCGTCGCAGGCGCGGCGCTCGCGCCGGTAGGTGAGGGCGCTCTCGTAGCGGTGGTGCCCATCGGCGATGTAGAGAGGGCAGTCGGCCAGGCCGCTGCGGATGTGGCCGATGGTCTCCTTGTCGGTCGCCGCCCAGAGCTTGTGCCCTTCGCCCCCGCCGCTATCGAAGTCGAAGAGGGGCTGACCGCGCGCCGCCGCCGCCAGCGCTTCGGCTATCCGGCCTGCGGCGTCTTCGTAGAGGGTCATGATGGGGCTGGTATTGGCCGAGAGCGCCCAGAGCATGTCCAGCCGGTCGCTGCGGGCGCGGGAGAAGGTGGCCTCGTGGGGGCGGACGACCCGGCTGTCCCACTCCTCCAGGCGCACCAGGCAGTCGAGGCTGCGGCGGCGGTAGGTCTTACCGCGGTACTGGAAGCGGTGCTCGTCGATGTAGAGGGCCGGGGTCTTGTCGGTGGTAAGGACGCCCTCCTCCAGCCAGCGCGCCAGGGTGGCCGCCGCCCGGGTGTACTTGTTATCGGTGTCTCTGTCCTGGGGGAACTCGCGCCCGTGCTCGACGCGGACGAAGTTGTGGTCGCTGGCCTCGTAGAGCTGCTGCTGGAGCCGGGGGGTGATGATGTCGTAGGGAGGGCAGATGACCGCCGCCGGGTCGGCCACCTGCGCCGGGTTGTAGTGCGTGCCGTGGAAAGGGCGAATATCCGCCAAAACTGGCTCCCTGGCCGGATGATTTCGGGGTGGAGGCTGCCTTATCTAGTTTAGACTATAGGGCGCAAGGGGGCAAGTACGGAGAATGAAAACTCTGCCCGTTTCCGCTATAATGAGTCAGAAGAATGGAGATGTCGTTTTGATTATCCGCAAGCTCATCGTGGGGGCCTACGCCTCCAACTGCTATATCGTCGGCTCGGAAAAGACCAGGGAGGGCATGATTATCGATCCCGGCGCTGCGCCGGAGGAAATCCTGCGGGCGGTGAAAAAGCTGGGGCTTAAAATCAAGCTCATCGTGCTCACCCACCGCCACCCCGACCACGTGGGGGCCGCCGCCCAGGTAAAGGCGGCCACCGGCGCGCCGGTGGCCATGCACGCCGAGTGCGCCCGCTACCTGCCCCAGTCGCCCAGCTATATCTACGAGCCGCCCTTCGAGGCGGCCCCTTACCCCGACCGCATCGTCAAGGACGGCGACGAAATCACCATCGGCGAGCTGAGCTTCAAGGTGCTGCACACGCCGGGGCACACCCCCTGCGGTATCAGTCTGGCGGGGGAGGGGGTGGTCTTCACCGGGGACACCCTCTTTAACTACGGCATCGGCCGCTACGACTTGATTGACGGGGACTACGACCAGCTCATCGCGGGAATCAAGACCAAATTGCTGACGCTGCCGCCGGAGACCATCGTCTACCCCGGCCACGGGCCGGACTCGACCATCGGCACCGAGAAGCGCGCCAACCCCTTCCTGCGCTGAGGTCTGTCATTCTGAGGAGCCGAAGGCGACGTGAGAATCCCGCCCGACGTTATTCTTTCTCCGCCTGCCGCTGCGCCACTATTTTCTGGGTGATGTTGGCGGGCACCTCTTCGTAGTGGTCGAAGGCCATGTCGTAGATGGCCCGCCCCTGCGTCATCGACTTGAGGTCGATGGCGTAGCGCTGCACCTCGGCCAGGGGCACCTGCGCCTCGATGATGTTGTTGTCACCCTCGGGGTTCATGCCCATGACGCGGGCGCGCTTGGTGTTGAGGTCGCCGATGATATCGCCGGTGAGGTCGCCGGGGACAGTCACCTTGAGGTTCATGATGGGCTCCAGCAGGATGGGATTGCCGGCCGTGATGCCCTTCTTGAAGGCCTGCGCCCCGGCAATCTTGAAGCAGATTTCCGACGAGTCCACCGGGTGGAAGGAGCCGTCGTAGAGGGTGGTCTTGACGCCGACGACGGGATAGCCGGCCAGCCCGCCTTCCTGGTAGGCCTCGTGGACGCCCTTCTCCACTGCCGGGATGTAGTTCTTGGGGACGGACCCGCCGACGATGTGCTCGGCGAACTCGTTTTCGCCGCGCTCCGGCAGGGGCACCATCTCCAGCAGGACGTGGCCGTACTGACCGTGCCCGCCGGACTGTTTCTTGTGCTTGTACTCGGACTTGGTGGAGCTGGTAATCGTCTCGCGGTAGGGGACTTTGGGAGTGGACAGCTCCACGTTGACGCCGAACTTGCGCTGCATCTTCTCCGCCGCCACGGCCAGGTGGGTCTCGCCCATGCCGCTCATTATCATCTCGCCGGTACCCAGCTCGCGGTGGACGGTCAGGGTGGGGTCTTCCTCGGCCAGGCGGGTCAGGGCCGTGCCCATCTTGTCGACGTCGATCTTGGTCTTGGGGTAGACGGCCTCGTTGAAAATGGGCTTGGGGAAGGTGATGCCGGCCAGCTTAACGGGCTTGTCTTGGGAGCAGAGGGTATCGCCGGTATCGGTGACGTTGAGCTTGGCCACGGCGCCGATATCGCCGGCGCCGACCTCGGCGACCGGCTCTTGGTTCTTGCCGCGCATCATAAAGAGCTGCCCGACGCGCTCGGCGGCGTTCTGCGTGCTGTTGAACACCGACGCGTTGGAGCTAATCTGGCCGCTGTAGACGCGGAAATAGGTGAGCTTGCCCACGTAAGGGTCGGCGGTGGTCTTGAAGACCAGGGCCGACAGCGGCCCGCCCTCGCTGGGTTCCGCCTCGCCCTTTTCCAGCCGCACCTTGCCCTCCTTGGGGGTGGGCAGGTAAGCGGTGATGGCGTCCATAAGGCGCGCTGTGCCCACGTTGCCCAGGGCCGCGCCGGCCAGCACCGGCACGATTTTGCCCTCGCCGACGGCCTTCCGCAGCGTCTTAGCAAGCTCCTCCGGGGAGATTTCTTCGCCGCCCAGGTACTTCTCGATGATGGCGTCGTCGTTCTCGGCGATGGCCTCCACCAGCTTCTCGCGGTAGCTTTCGGCCTGGGCCTTGAGCGCCTCGGGCACGTCGCCCTCCTTGGCCTGGGCGCCGGCGCCGGTATAGGCCTTCATCGCCAGCAGGTCGACGACGCCTTCAAAAGAGGTGTGCGCCCCGATGGCCAGCTGCAACGGCAGGCACTTCCGGCCCAGTTTGGCCTGGATTTCCGCAACGGCCTTGACATAATCTGCGTTCTCGCGGTCCATCTTGTTGACGACGACGAGCCGGGGCAGGTTGGCCTCCTCGCAGTAGCCCCAGACCTGCTCCGTGCCCACCTCCACGCCGGAGGTGGCGCCGACGACGATGACGGCGCCATCGCTGACGCGCAGGCCGGCCTTGGCCTCGCCGACGAAATCGGTATAGCCGGGGGCGTCGAGGATGTTGAGCTTATGACTCTGCCACTCGCAGGGCAGCAGCGATAGATTGATGCTGATTTTGCGCTTTATCTCATCGGGGTCGTAGTCCGAGGTAGAAGTCCCGTCGTCGACCTTGCCCAGCCGGTTGATGGCCCCGGCGGTGAAGAGCATGGCCTCGGCCAGCGACGTCTTGCCGGCGCCCCCGTGGGAGAGTAAGACCGTGTTGTGGATGTTATCCAGACCGTATTTCTGCATCTATTCACCCGCTCTGTTGGATTTACAGCTACCATTATACTCGCAGTAAGCGTGGCACGGCAAGCCGGGCGCCCCTCTCGCAGGCTACTCCCCTTTACCCAGCCCCGCCCGGAGATTTTCTTTCCCACCCGCCCGCCCTGTGGCATCCTGCCACTACTCGCCAGGGTTTTCCCCACCCCGCCCGGGGTGTTTCCGGCTTATCCCAGATGGGAAATCCCCCTTAATCCCCCTTTTTCAAAGGGGGAAACTGGAAAAGGGAGACCGAGAGGGATTTTGGTGGGGCAAAGGTGGGGCAGCACTCCGGCCCAGGCGGCGGATGTGCCGAGGGCGGCCAGGGTGGGAATAGATAGCACCGCTGGGGAGGTGAGGGGAGGGATTGCAAAATCCCCTGATATTAGCTAAACTCATCTTAAAAAAAAGAGAGACGCCGGCACATGGCTATTCTGGCAAGTATTTCGCTGAATATCGCGGCCATATTCCAGGGGACTCCCCTGGATATATATGTCCACTGGACGATACTGGCGCTCGGCATCGGCGTTCTCGTGTTCGGCATCGCCGTCATCACCACCTGCCGCAGCGTGGCCGGGTTTTTCCATCTCCTCCAGGGGAAGTCGTGGCGGACCCGGGCCTACAGCGCCTACGCCCGCTATCACACCTATTACTGGGTCGCCTTCGGGCTATTCCTGATGCTCCACCTCCTGGTGACCATCGTCCATGTCGGCGCGCCGTACGCCGGCGAGCCGTATGCCCTGGAGCACCAGATTGTCTTTTACACCGCCTTTACCAACTCCGCGCTCACCCTGCTGGTGTTTGCCTCCTGCCGGAGCTGCCTGCGTCTCATCGGCCTTTTTACCACGCGGGATCCGTTTTCCAGCCGCTTCTTCAAGTGGTACTACCGCTACCATTCGCTTGTCTGGTGGCTGCTGGCCGCTTCTTTCGTGGTGCACATTGTGGCCGGAATTATTCACGCCGTCAATACCTGAGGCGGCGTTGCGGCGTCTTCCAGACGTATTTTTTTACTCCCGATAAATTGACTTGACCCCCCGGCGGTGCTATCATGCCTAGTAGGGATGATAGCTCCGAAACGGGTTTACCGGGTATAGTGAGATGACGCCGCTGAGTGAGCTTTACCAGCAGATTGAGCTCTGCCGGCAATGTGAAATAGCCAAGTTTCGCACCCGGGTGGTGCCGGGGGAGGGGGCGGAGGACGCCGCCGTCATGTTCATCGGCGAGGCCCCCGGCTGGCACGAAGACCAGCAGGGGCGGCCTTTCGTGGGGCCGGCCGGCCAGTTTTTGGACAGGCTGCTGGCCTCCATCGATTTAAGCCGCCAGCAGGTCTATATCGCCAACGTCATCAAGTGCCGCCCCTCCAGTAACCGCGACCCGCTCCCCTCCGAGATAGCCAACTGCCGCCCCTGGCTGGACAGGCAAATCGAGATAATCCAGCCAAAGATGATTGTCACCCTGGGGCGCTACTCCATGGCCCGCTATTTCCCCGGCAAGGCCATCAGCAAGATTCACGGCACCGCCGTTAAGAGCGACGGGGTCATCTATTTCGCCATGTACCACCCGGCCGCCGCCCTGCACCAGCAGAGCCTGCGGGCGGCCATCGAAGCCGATATGCTCAAGATACCGGCCCTCCTCGCCGAGGCCGACAAGGTCGCCGAGGAGAAGCCCGAGCCCGGGCCCCAGCAGCTTAACTTGTTCGAGGTATGATTGATGGCCAGGTCTAAACTCAAGATTATTCCCCTTGGCGGGCTGGGCGAAATCGGCAAGAACATGATGGTGCTGGAGTACGAGGACGACATCATCATCATCGACGCCGGCCTGATGTTCCCCGAGGAGGAGATGCTGGGCATCGACCTGGTCATCCCCGACCTGACCTACGTGGTAGAGCGCAAGGAAAAGGTGCGCGGCATCGTCATCACCCACGGCCACGAAGACCACATCGGCGCGCTGCCGTACCTGCTGCCCCAGCTGGACGACGTGCCGGTCTACGCCACCAAGCTCACCAACGGGTTGATTCGCGTCAAGCTCAAGGAGCGCCGCACCCATGAGGGGGTCAACCTCAAGGTGCTGGACACCGGCAAGGAGGTGGCCCTGGGGCAGTTCAAGATAGAGCTTTTCCCCGTCTGCCACTCCATCCCCGACGCCGCCGGGGTCATTATCCGCACGCCGGTGGGCGCCATCGTCCACAGCGGCGATTTCAAAATCGACCACACGCCGGTCTTCGGCAAGGGCACCGACCTCTCGCGGCTGGCCCAGCTGGGCGCGCAGGGAGTGCTGCTGCTCCTCTCCGATTCCACCTACGCCGAGCTTCCCGGTTACACGCCCTCGGAGCGCACGGTGGGGGAGTCGCTGGAGCAGGTCATCGCCAGCGCCGCCGGCCGGGTCATCGTCACCACCTTCTCGTCGCTGATTTCCCGCGTCCAGCAGGTCATCGCCGCCGCCGCCAAGCACCACCGGCGCGTCTTTATCGTCGGGCGCAGCATGACGGACACGACGAACATAGCCATGGAGCTGGGCTACCTCAACGTCCCCGAAGGTATCCTGGGGCGCATCGACGAGCTCAAGGGACTGCCGCCGAATAAAGTCGTCCTGGTCACCACCGGCAGCCAGGGCGAGCCGACCTCGGCGCTGGTGCGCATCGCCAACCGCGACCACCGCCACGTGCACATCCAGCGCGGCGATACCATCGTCCTCTCGGCCACGCCGGTGCCCGGCAACGAGTCGCTGGTCAACCGCACCGTGGACTCCCTCTTCAAGCAGGGCGCCAACGTCATTTACGACAAGCTGGGCCGGGTGCACGTCCACGGCCACGGCAGCCAGGAGGAGCTCAAGCTCATCCTGACTTTGGTCAAGCCCAGGTATTTCGTCCCCGTCCACGGCGAGTACCGCCACCTCAGCCTCCACGCGCGCCTGGCCGAATCGGTCGGCATGTCGGCGGAGAACATCTTCGTCATGGAGGACGGCGACGTGCTGGAGCTTACCGCCAACACGGCTAAAATAAACGGCAAGGTCGGCTCGGGGCACGTCTACGTCGACGGCCTCAGCGTCGGCGACGTCGGCGGGGTCGTCCTGCGCACCCGCCGCATGCTCTCGCGGGACGGTATCGTCGTCGTCATCATCGCCGTCAACCGCCAGACGGGCAAGGTGGTCGGCAAGCCGGACATTGTTACCCGCGGTTTCGTGGATACCCGCGAGTTCAAGGACATGATGGACGAGAGCCGGGAGCTTCTGGCCAAGACCGTTGACCACGGCGGCGGCCGCGCCCCGGAATGGAACTTTATCAATACCAAGGTCAAGGACACCCTGGAGAGATTCTACTACCAGCGCACCAAGCGCCGCCCCATGATTCTGCCCTTCATGGTGAGGGTGTAATCCAAACGCGCCGGGTGCGTCGGGAGACTTTTTATGCCAGCTAAGAAAAAACCAACCCCCCGAACCAAGACCGCCCCGCGGAGAAAGGCCGCCAGGAAGGCTTCCCCGCCCGGCCCGGCCCCGTTTTTCCTGTCCCGGCCGTTCCGGCAGTTCGCCGTCTTCGTCATCGTAGTGGTGCTGCTGGCCGTCTTCTGGGATAGCTTGCAGGGCGCCTACGCCGCCGCCCTCTCGCTCTTCGGCTGGGGGCTCATATTTATCATAGCCGCCATTATTGTTTTCATAGCCTTGCTCTGGAGCCGCCGCGGCGGCTCGTTCATCCGCCGCTGGAGCCGCTGGCTGGGCGGCATCGCCTTCGTGCTGGTGGTCTGGGGCATCCTGGGCTTTTTCCCCGGCGGCCAGAACCTGCCCGACAGCCTGGGCGGCAAGTTCGGGCGGGCCATTATCAACTTCCCCAACGAGGAAATCGTCGGCCCGCTGCGGCTGGCGGGGCTGACGCTTATCGGCCTCTTGCTGGTGGCACCGCGCGCCAGTTTCCGGGCCTTGGGGCGCTTTGGCCACTGGGTGGCGGATACCTTCCGCCGTCCCCCCGCCCGGCAGCGCCCGCCACGGCGCGAGCCTGCCCCTTCGTCACAGCCGCGGCTCATCCGCCAGCGCCCCCCGTACGGGGAGAAGCCGCCTCTGCCGGCGGAGATGGACACCCCCGTCATCGCCCCGGAGGTTAGCACCTCCATGAAGCGGCTGGAGGCCATGGCCGAGAAAGTCGCCGCGGCGCGGCGGCCCGCCGCCGAGAAGCCGGCCGAAAAACCCGTCAGGGAGCCGGCCCCCCGTGAGGAGACCGGCCGGGAACTGCGCCAGGTGGCCGAGGACGTCTGGAGGAAATACGGCGAAGCGCCCGACCTGGTGGTTCAGGACGGCTGGCGCCTGCCGCCCCTGGATATCCTGGACGTCTCGCCGGAGGTGCAGTTCAGCCAGGCCGATAACGTGCAGCGGGCCAAGCTCATCGAGGAGACGCTGGGCAGCTACGGCGTGGAGGCCAAGGTGGTGCAGATTAACGCCGGGCCCACCGTCACCCAGTTCGGCGTCGAGCCCGGTTGGGTGCGTAAATATAAAGAAGTCAAGGAGCGCGACCGCGACGGCAACGTGCAGGTGAGGATGGAGGAGGTGGCCAAGACGCGCGTCAAGGTGGAGAGAATCTCCTCCCTGGCCAACGACCTGGCCCTGGCCCTGGCGGCGCCCACCATCCGCATCGAGGCCCCGGTGCCGGGCAAGACCTTCGTCGGCATCGAGGTGCCCAACATGACCTCGGACATGGTAAGCCTGCGCGGCGTGGTGGAGAGCCCCGCCTTCCAGAAGCTATCGGCCAAGACCAAGATGACCCTGGCCCTGGGCAAGGGGGCCGGGGGCGAGGCCGTGGCCGCCGACCTTACCAAGATGCCCCACCTCCTCATCGCCGGGGCGACCGGCAGCGGCAAGACGGTCTGCCTCAATACCATCGTCTGCTGTCTGCTGATGAGCAACACCCCCAACGATATCCGTTTCATCCTCGTCGACCCCAAGCGCGTCGAGCTGACGCAGTACAACAGCCTGCCCCACATGGCCACCCCGGTCATCGTCGACAGCCGAAAGGCCATCGGCGTGCTCCAGTGGCTCCTCCAGGAGATGGAGGAGCGCTATAAGAAGCTGGCCGCCGCCGGGGCGCGGCACATCGAGGGCTACAACAAGAACAAGACGGGCAGCGACAAGCTGCCTTATCTCATCCTCGTCGTCGACGAGCTGGCCGACCTGATGATGGCCAGCTTCGACGAGGTGGAGAGCAGCCTCTGCCGGCTGGCCCAGCTGGCTCGCGCTACCGGCATCCACCTGGTGGTGGCCACGCAGCGTCCCTCGGTGGACGTGGTTACCGGGCTCATCAAGGCCAACTTCCCCACCCGCATCAGCTTCGCGGTAACCTCGCAGGTGGACTCGCGCACCATCCTCGACGGCGCCGGCGCCGAGAAGCTGCTGGGGCAGGGGGACATGCTCTACATGCCCACCGAGGCGTCCAAGCCCAAGCGCCTCCAGGGCTGCTTCCTCTCCGACCCGGAGATAGACCGGCTGGTCTATTTCTGGAGCAGCCAGCAGCCGGAGGCGGCGCCGGACAAGCTCAAGATGGATACCCTGATAGCCACTACCCCGGCGGGCACCATCGGCGGGCACCCCCGCGACCCGCTGCTGGAGCAGGCCCGCGAGCTGGCCCGGCAGTACGAGAACGTCTCCACCTCTTTCCTGCAGCGCAAGCTGCACATCGGCTACCCGCGCGCCGCCCGCCTCATGGAGCAGCTGGAGGCGGTCTTGCAGAAGGAGCTGGAGGAAGAAGCCGGGGAGGGTGGGGGGGGGGAATAGCCTAGACTACCCCCAGCCCCCAGAAGACCCCCGCCACCATGCCCGCCGCCAGGCATGCCCCCGCGGCCACCTGCGCCACGGAGTGCTGGTTGAGCCGGATTCTGGCCCAGGCCACCGGCGGCAGCAGCAGGAGAGACCAGGCCGCCTCCGCCCCGTAGACCATCACCACCACCGTCACCGCCGCCGCCACGAAGGCCGTGTGCAGGCTTATCTTCCAAAACAGGTTGACGAGCATGAAGGCGACCACCGTCGCCAGACCGGCGGTGAAGGCGGCCTTGAGGAGGTGGGGGGCCTCGCAAGACCAGAGCACGCCGCAGCCCGCCGCGGCCAGGGCGCTGGCCAGCAGGTAGAGCCAGTGGCGCTGCGTGCGATGGGTGACGAAGACGCCGTCGAGCTTGCGCCGGTGCACCAGGTAGACGACGACGATGAACACCGGCGCCACGCTCAGGGCCAGCGATATCGCCGCCCACTGGAGTGCCGCCGCCGTATCCGCCGTGGCCTTAAAGGCCAGCAGCAGGATGACGGCGAAGCTCACCAGAAAGGGATTGAGCAGGTTGGAAACTAACCGGGCCAGTCTTTCTTGCATCACCGTTAAGATGTTATACTTTTAGCAGCCGGTTCGGCAACACCCGGCGGTACAATATGGAGGGTACGACGCTGCTGGTTGTGGCTTAGTTCTTGAGAAAATTTAACAAAACTCGTCCTGCCTCCATCGTGGCGGCGGCTGGACTTGCCGGGGTAAATGGGGTACAATTTGGGCAGGTGGAGTATTAGGACAATGGTTTACCTGGGTCAGGCGGTAAGCCTGAGCAATCCGACAGCGGGATGAGGGCACTGAACTCGCAAGAGGCAGTGCCTTTGGATTTAAAGGAGGTAACGGGGATGCAATCGAGCCTAATCGGCAAAATAGAAAAAGCCAAGCGGTACGCAGCAGAAACCGACCGGGTTACCTTCTACGAGCTGGCGGTGAAGTTCCGCGGCGAGAACAGCGATTACGATGTCAGCTACAAAGACGGCCAGTGGCACTGTACCTGCCACTTTTACGAAAGCTGGGGCCTCTGCAGCCACACCATGGCCCTGGAGAAAATCCTGGCCGGCATGCTGCCCCCGGAGGCCCTCACCGAGACCTACGACAGCCTGAGCCTCTCGCCGGAGGGCTAAACACAATCCGCCGGAGCGATAAAAGGGGGTAGTGCGCCTTCCGCTCAACGAGCCATGAAATTCGTCGCCAAGCTGGCCCGCGCCATCCGCAAGAACAACAGCCGGCTCTGTGTCGGGCTGGACCCCGACCCGGCCCTGATGCCGGAGGGTCTGGACGTCTTCGAGTTCAATAAGGCCATCATCGCGGCCACCGCCGACCTGATCTGTGCCTACAAGCCCAATATCGCCTTCTACGAGGCCCTCGGCCCGGCTGGTCTGGAAGCCCTCCAGCGCACGCGGGAGGCCATCCCGGACGACATCCCGGTAATTATCGACGCCAAGCGCGGCGATATCGGCAATACCGCCAGGGCCTACGCCCGGAGTCTCTTCGATTACTATCACTTCGATGCCGTTACGGCCAGCCCTTACCTGGGGCGGGACTCGCTGGAGCCTTTCATCAATTACGAGGACAAGGGCGTCTTCGTCCTCTGCCGCACCTCCAACGCCGGCGCCGTGGATTTTCAGTCGCTGGCCTGCGAGACGGAGGACGGGCGCCGGATGCTCTTCGAGGTCGTCGCTGCCAAAGTCGCCAAATGGAATACCGCCGGCAACCTGGGTCTGGTGGTGGGGGCCACCTACCCGGAGGAACTCAAGACTATCCGGGAGCGCTATCCGGAAATGCCTATCCTGATACCCGGCGTGGGGGCGCAGGGCGGCGCGCTGGAGCCGGTGGTCAAGTACGGCATGGACGCCAAAGCGGAGCGGACGCTCATCAACTCCTCGCGGCAGATTATCTACGCCTCGCGCGGCAGGGACTTCGCCGCCGCCGCCCGTAAGGCGGCGCAAGAGCTGCGCGACCGCATCAACGGCTTCCTCTAGGCGGTGGAAACGATGCCCCCGGAAATCAACCTCGGCGATACTGTCCGTCTCAAGAAACCCCACCCCTGCGGCGGCGATACCTGGGAGGTGGTGCGGCTGGGAGCGGATATCGGCCTCAAGTGCCGCGGCTGCGGCCGCCGCATCCTCATCCCCCGGGCGGAATTAGCCCGCCGTATGAAGGCCATCGTGGCGAAAGGAGAATGATGGCGCGACGCATCCTCCACATCGATATGGACGCCTTCTTTGTTTCCGTGGAGCAGGTCCTGCGCCCGGAGCTTAAAGGCAAGCCGGTGGTCGTCGGCGGCAAGCCCGACCGCCGCGGCGTGGTGGCGGCGGCCTCGTACGAGGCGCGCAAATTCGGGCTGCACTCGGGGATGCCGCTGGCCCGGGCCAGCCGCCTCTGCCCCCAGGCCATCTTCATCGAAGGGAACTTCCGCCGCTACCGCGACGCCTCCAGAAAATTCATGGCCATCCTGGCCGATTTCTCGCCGCAACTGGAGCCGGCCGGCCTCGACGAGGCCTACCTGGACGTTACCGGCTTCGAGTCGCTCCACGGCTCGCTCCGGGAGATGGCGGCGGCCATAAAAAAGCGCATTAAAGACGAACTGGGCCTGTGCGCCTCCGTCGGCATCGCCGGCGGCAAGGTGGTGGCCAAGGTGGCCTCGGACAAGTCCAAGCCGGACGGCCTGCTGGAGGTGCCGGAGGGCGGCGACGGGGCCTTTCTGGCGCCGCTGCCCGTGGGCGACCTGCCCGGCGTCGGCAAGAAAGGCCAGCAGGTGCTCAAGAAGCTGGGCATCGCCACCATCGGCCAGCTGGCGAACCTGCCGGTGAGCGCGCTGAAAGAGCGCTTCGGCAGCTACGGAGAAACTTTACATAAACATGCCAACGGCATTGACGACAGCCGCGTGACCGCCCCCGGCGAGGCCAAGTCCATCAGCCGCGAGACCACCTTCGCCGAGGACAGCCGCGATACGGCCCTGCTGACGGCGACGCTGCGCTACCTGGGCGAGCGGGTAGGGGGGTCGCTGCGCAAACAGGGTAAGCGGGCGCGCTGTGTCAGCCTCAAGCTGCGCTACGCCGATTTCACCACCATCACCCGCCAGCAGACCCTTCCCCGTCCCCAGGACGCCGACCAGGCCATCTTCGCCGCCGGGGAGCGCCTGCTGGCCAGAGAGCTGGCCGGGAGCAGGCAGGCGGTGCGGCTCGTCGGCATCGGCGTCTCCCGCCTGACGCCGGGGCGGCAGCTGGACATGTTCGACACCACCGACCTGCGGCTGGAGCGGCTGGATAAGGCCATCGACCGCATCCGCGACCGGTACGGCTTCCGCGCCATCCAGACGGGGCGGACGCTGCGCCTGCGGGACGTCTTTCCGGGGGACGGTAAGGACTACACTTTGTCCACGCCTTCGCTGTCGCGGTAGGGTAGGGAGGCTTGTCAAGCGGGGTGGGGGGATGCTATCATTGAGGCAGTCCGCCAGCGTAGCTCAGGGGTAGAGCAGCGGTTTCGTAAACCGCTTGTCGTAGGTTCGAATCCTATCGCTGGCTCCATTTCCTTCCGCTAGGGCACACTTCACATAATATTCTACCCCGGCGCCTCAATCACGATGGTCGTGCCCTTGCCCTTCCTCGATGTCGCCTTGAGCGTCCCGCCCACCAGCTGGGCGCGCTCCTGCATGCCCGCCAGCCCCAGCTTGCCGTGCTTGGCTAGGTCGCCCATCTTATCGGGCAGCTTAAAGCCCTGGCCGTCGTCGCGGATGGTTACTCTGGTGCTCTTATCCGTAAAGGCGATGGTAATCTCGGCCTTCTGGGCGCCGGAGTGCCGCCAGACGTTACGCAGCGCCTCCTGGGTGATGCGGAAGAGGGCGATGGCGGTGGCCTCCGGCAGGCGGTGCTCCTGGCCCACCACGCTGACGGTGGCGTCCACGCCGGAGAACCGGGTGACCTCGGCGGCCAGCCACTCCAGCGCCGGCAGCAGACCCAGCCGGTCGATAGCCGCCGGACGCAAATCCTGGCTGAGGCGGCGCACCCCCTGGAGGATGTTGTTGGTCTGCTGCCACAGCTCCTCCAGCGAGCGGCGGCTGTCCTCGCTGGTGAGGTCCTGATTGCCGGTGGCCAGGGCGTCCAGCTGGCGGGAGAGCACCACCAGCGACTGAATCGTGTCGTCGTGGAGCTCGTGGGAGATGCGCTTGCGCTCCTCCTCCTGGGCCAGGGTGGCCTGCTGCAAATAGAAGCGCTGGTTTTCCTCCATGCGCTTCTGCTCGGAGATATCGCGGGCGATGTTCTGGAAGGCCACCGGGCGGTCTTTGTCCATCATCAGCGACGTCGCCAGCTGCACGACGGCCTGGCTGCCGTCGCGGCGGAAGATGCGCTGCTCGTAGGGCTGGGCCACCGGCTCGCCGGCCAGCAGGCTCCGGCCGATTTGCTGCGCCAAGGCCAGGCTATCCTCGGAGAGGAAGCTCTTGACGTTCATTTTGAGCAGCTCGTCCTGGCTGTAGCCGGTGATGGTCGCGGTGGCGCGGTTGGCGTTAATCAGCTTGCCGTCCAGGTCGTGGAGCCAGATGGCGTCGTGGGCGTTCTCAAAGAGCTTGCGGTAGCGCTCCTCGGAGGCGGTAAGCTCGCGCTGGGTGTTCTCCAGCCGGGTGCGGTAGTCGCGCTCCCGCCGCAGCGACGCGAAGCTGATGGCCAGCACGTTGCCGATGACGAAAACGACGCCGGTCTCGAAGAGGGCGTCGGTGGGGTGCTCCGAGATGAAGATGGCGCGCGGCAGCATGGCGCCCAGGGCGAACAGCGAGGTTACCAGGGCGCCCTTCCAGCCGAAGAGGAAGCCCGCCCAGACGATGGGCGCCAGGTAGAAGATCCGCTCGAAGGCGTGCCGCGTCAGGCCGATGTCGTCCAGGAAGCTGGTGAGGAAGACGGGGTGCTGGATGGCCTCTTTGTAGTGGGGCAGGGTAATGAGCACCATCACGGCCACGATGAGCCAGAAGCTCGGCCGGCGGATGATTTTAATTACCCGGTTGACGGCAGGGTGTGCCATAAAAACCTTTAAGCGTTATTCTCTCGGGTTCAGGGGATGTCGTCCAGGGTAACCCAGCCTTCCTTGAGGGCGCGCACCACGGCCTCGGTGCGGGAGCCAACCTGGAGCTTGTTGAAGATGTGCCCCAGGTGGGCCTGGACGGTGCGCAGGCTGAGGCAGAGCTTATCGGCGATTTCCTGGTTGCTCAGGCCCTGGGTGGCCAGCCGCAGCACCTCTAGCTCGCGCTCGCTGAGGACTTCGGTGGGCCGGGAGGCGGGCGTCTGGCCGTTGGGGGGCGCGAAACGGTTGAGCACCTTGCGGGCGATGGCGGGGTGCAGCACCGATTCCCCGGCGTAGACCTGGCGCACGGCGTCGACGAGCTCGCGGCCGCGCACGCTCTTGAGGAGATAGCCGGCCGCCCCGGCCTGGAGTAGCGAGAAGACGAACTGGTCGTCGTCGTAGGCGGAGAGTATCAGGATGGTGATAGCCGGGTAAAGGGTCTTGATGCGCCTGGTGGCCTCGATGCCGTCCACTCCCGGCATGGAGATATCCATGATGGCCACGTCCGGCCGGGTACTGCCGGCCAGGCGCACCGCTTCCTCGCCGTCGGCGGCCTCGGCGACGACGGTCATGTCCGCCTCCTGCTCCAGGATGCGGCGGGTGCCGTCGCGCACCACGGCATGGTCGTCGGCAATGAGTATCTTTATCTTTGTCATAACGCGCCCCGCTGTTTTGTTACCCCTATCATACACCCTGCGGGTGAAGTCCTCAATCCATTTTCTGGCCGTTCCGGCGCCCCGGCTAGGTATTAACGCCTATACCGCGGGATGCGGATTACGCATCGCGGCGGAAGCCGGTCTGGCCGTTAATGGCTTAAATTTAAGGAAACGGCTGCGGAGGAGGGGATAGCATATGAAGAGAATAAGCTTTAGGCCGCTCCTGCTGCCCCTGATGCTGGCCGTCAGCACGCTGTTTTACTACTTCGGCGAGCTGGTGGACTGGGCAACCTGGGACGCCCTGCGCAACGACTTCTTCTACGGCATCCACGACGTCCACCGCCTGCTGTTTCTGGCGCCGATTGTCTACGCCGGCTACACGGCCCGCATCCGGGGGGCCGTCATCATCACTTTGGTGAGCTTCGTCATACTGCTCCCCCGCGCCCTGTTTATCTCGCCCTATCCCGACCCGCTGCTGCGGATGATTATCTTTATCGTCTTCGCCGGCGTCATCGGCGTTCTGGTCGGGGTGATACGCAATCAGGCCGAGCGGATTCCCTGAGCTCCGGCCCGTGGGGTATAATGCTCGGTAGTACTGGCGCCCGGGATAGGGGAGAAGGCGGATAATGACCCCGGACTGGATTATCAGGGTTATCCTCTTCGGCATCGTCCACTGGATACTGGTGGGATTCATGCTGCACGACCTGGTGGACCGCCGACGCGTCTTTGGCGGGCACAAGGCGCCGTGGGCGCTGGCGATACTGTTTATTCCCTGTTTCGGCTCGCTGGCTTACCTGGGCTTTCACCCCCAGATGCTGGCCTCCCGCAGCGACGACGACAACCGCCGCACCTAGCCCGTGAGGGGCCTGGCTTTTCTTGATATTGCCTACATACCGGGGTAAAATAGGGGAGACTGGCGGGCTCGTAGCTCAGCGGCAGAGCGGCCGGCTCATAACCGGTTGGTCGTAGGTTCGAACCCTACCGAGCCCACTTTGCTTACCTTTTGCCGGTCTGACCGCCCTCGCCGGTAGTCTCCCTGGTGCCGTTTGTCCCCCGCGGGTAATATGGGTTATCATACTTTTACTCCACCAGCCTGAGAGGAGGGGGAATATGATATCCGGACATAAACGATTGAGCCTTCATTTGACTCCGGCCAGAATCGAGGCGCTTACCGACGGCGTTTTCGCCATTGTGATGACGCTGCTGGTGCTTGAACTCGGCGTACCGGTGATAGCCGGGGCATCGGTGCGCGCGGAGCTGTTGCACAGCCTCGGTCAGATGTGGCCGGAGTTCTTCAGCTATATCGTCAGCTTCTTACTGCTGGGGTTTATGTGGGTACTGCACCATTACCATTTCCGGTTCATCGAGCGTTCCGATAGCGTGCTGGCCTGGATAAACCTGCTTTTCCTTATGTTCGTTTCCCTATTGCCCTTTACAACGACTTTGCTGGGTGAATATATTGATGAACCGGTCGCTTTTCTCATCTATGGCGCTAATATTTTCGCCTGTATGATTCTCCGGTTGCTGATGTGGAACTATGCCACCAACAATTTCCGCCTTATAAAAAAGGATACGCCGCCCGAAATGATAAAGCGTACCAAGATGACGTTACCCCTCGGTATGGCGGCCATCGCCGTGGCTATGGTCGTGGCTATCTTCAGTACAATCGCCTCGGTATCTATCACCGCAGTCATATTTATCTTTTTCATCGTCAGGAGCACAATCATTAATCGCATCAGGCTTACCTGATACCGCGATGGCTTGCATCGTCGCTGATATGTAAATATACTTTGGAGTAAACAGGGAGGCAGCTCATGAAAGTTCTGGGCATCGTCGGCAGCCCGCGCAAAGACGGCAATACCGAAATCATGGTGGCGGAGGCGCTGGCCGCCGCCCGCGAGGCGGGCGCGGAGACGGACATCTTCCTCGTCCACGATAAGCAAATAGCCGGCTGCGACGGCTGCCACAGCTGCTTTAAGACAGGTAAGTGTAAAATCAGGGACGACATGCAGTCGCTTTACATAATGATGGAGGCCGCCGATGCCATCATCTTCGGCACGCCGGTCTATTTCCACGCCTACACGGCCCAGGCCAAGGCCGTCATCGACCGCACTTTCTGCTACCTGTTTGAACACAAGCTGGCCGGTAAGGTGGGTGCGCCGGTGCTGACGCTGCGCCGCGTGGGCGCCGGGCAGACGAACTCGCAGCTCTACGAGTGGTTCCTGGCCCAGGGGATGGTGCCCATCCGCGGGGCCACCGGCTACGGGCGGGAGAAGGGCGACGTGAGGACGAGCGACGGGGCGGGCATCGGCACGACGGCCCTGGGGGAGGCGCGCGACGCGGGCAAAGCGGTGGTGGCGATGGTACGGAAGCTGGGCGGCGGATAATATTGCGTGGTGTTTGTTGACGGCGCTGCCACATTTTCGGTAAGCTGCTGCCGGGCGGGGATTGCCACTTTATTATGTAAACGTGCTCAAGGCGTGCGTGTACTTGACGTAACATATATTGTGCGCCCCATAAAAACAAGACAAAAAGGAATTACATAATAAATGGTAAGTAAGTACACCCGGCGGCATGCCGGCCAGCACCGTGACGACCTCACCGGCGAGCACGCCTTCGGCGACGCGGGCCAGCTGCTGCTCTTTTTCCTGTTCCTGGCCGTCTGGATAACCGATATCGTCTTTCGGTATTCCACCCTACTCAACGATTACGTGCCGCTGGCCGTGAGGTTGACGCTGGGGATTAGCCTGCTGCTCCTGTCCGGCTACATGGCCTGGGCCGGCATGAGGATAGTTTTCGGCAAGGTACGCAAGACCCCCGGCGTCATCCGCCAGGGGATTTTCGGGGTGGTGCGCCATCCCATCTACCTGAGCGAGGTAATGCTCTACCTGGGCCTGATTCTGATTCATATCTCGCTGGCAGCTCTGGGCGTATGGGTTATGGCCGGTCTATTCCTGCACTATATCTCGCGGCACGAGGAGAAGCTGCTGCTGGCGCGCTTCGGCGATAACTACGCCGCCTACATGCGGGACGTGCCGATGTACTTGCCGCGGCTCTTTGGGAGAAGACCGAAGGTTTAGCCCGCAGTTCTTGCCCGCCCACCCCAAAAATGAAATACAGCCCCCTGAAACGCCATTCTGGGGACTTCATGAGTATAATACCATTAACCAGCCCTCAATAACGCTCAGATTATGATTCTAGCGCGTCTTAGCTTAGGGATACTGGCTTTTAATGGTATATGAGGAACACGCCCGCCAGCACTTGCGGCACGGCGGAGGCGGCGGCGGTAAGAATGGCGAATAAGGGGCCTAACGCCATGTTATGTCAATCAACCGGCGCTGGCCACGGCGACCCTGTCCCCTATTCTGTCGAGGAGCCGGGCCAGCCCCCAGCCCTTGGCCGCCGAGACGGGCACGATGGCTTCGCCGGCGGCGGCGTCCTGGTCGGCGAAGTACGCCAGGGCGGTATTTTCGTCCCAGGGGCGGCTGGCGTCCAGTGTCAGGTCTATCTTGTTGAGCACCGTCAGGCGCGGCTTGTCGGCTAGCCCCAGCTCGCCGAGGATGGTCTCCACCGTCTGGCACTGCCCGGCGGCGTCCGGCGCGGCAAAATCGACGACGTGGAGCAGTAAATCGGCCTCGGCCAGCTCTTCCAGGGTGGCCCGGAAGGCAGCCACGATGGTCGGCGGCAGCTTGCGGATAAAGCCGACGGTATCCGTCAGCAGCGCGAAGCGGCTATCGGGCAGGCGCAGGCGGCGGGTGGTCGGGTCGAGCGTGGCGAAGAGGCGGTCGTCGGCGTAGATATCGGCGCGGCAGAGGGCGTTTA
Source organism: Dehalococcoidales bacterium (assembly GCA_034430515.1). Classification (GTDB taxonomy): domain Bacteria; phylum Chloroflexota; class Dehalococcoidia; order Dehalococcoidales; family RBG-16-60-22; genus DAOUEH01. Next base: position 18,989 of record DAOUEP010000064.1, read on the forward strand.
AGAGCGTGCTCTTGCCGGCGTTGGTGTAGCCCACCAGGGCGACGACGGGGATACCGCTAAGCTTACGCTGGCGGCGGTACTGGGCGCGGCGATTGCGTATCGCCTCGGTCTGCTCCTTGAGGCGCTGGATGCGGCGGCGTATCAGGCGGCGGTCGGTCTCCAGCTGCGATTCGCCGGGCCCGCGCGTGCCGATGCCGCCCCCCAGCCGCTCCAGGTGCTGCCACTGCCCGGCCAGACGCGGCAGCAGGTACTGGTGCTGGGCCAGCTCCACCTGCAACCTGCCCTCGCGGGTGCGGGCGCGCCGGGCGAAGATATCCAGAATCAGGGCGGCGCGGTCGATGACCTTGACGCCCAGGGTCTCCTCCAGGGTGCGCTGCTGGTGGGGCGAAAGCTCGTCGTCCAGGATGAGGACGTCGTAGGCGCTAGTCTCTTTCCGCGCCAGCAGCTCCCCCAGCTTGCCCTTGCCCACGTAGGAGTCAGGCTCGGGATGAACCAGCGGCTGCACGATGCGCCCGACTACCCTGGCCCCGGCGGCCCCGGCCAGGCGGGCCAGCTCGGCCAGGGATTCCTCAGCGGTCTCGCGGCCCCGGCTGCCCTTGGCGGCCACGGCCAGCAGCAAGGCCCGCTCCGGCGCGGCGCGGACGGGAATGGTGTTTCTGGTGATATTATTCTCCTCGGTAGTATAGCTATTGTTATTATCGCTTGGGGGTCAGGCGGCGGGTATTGCGCCACCCCGCCAGCCGCGACAGCCCCTTGACCAGAGCGGCGTCGGGGATGGTCAGCGACAGTCTCACGTAGCCCTCGCCGCTGCGCCCGTAGCCCACGCCCGGCGTGACGGCCACGCCCACCTGGTCGAGGAGGTCGGCGGTGAAGTCCACCGAGTTGT
>DAOUEP010000065.1:0-13201 GCA_034430515.1 Dehalococcoidales bacterium
TCCATGGAGAGGATGGTGCTCTGCGCCCCGATGGCGTCGGCGATTTCGGCGATAAGCTGCTTGCGCTTGACGGCGGCCGTATTGACGTTGACCTTCTCGGCGCCGGCGTTGCGGAGCTTGGTGGCGTCCTCCACCGAGCGGATGCCGCCCCCCACCGAGAACGGGATGAATATCTGCTCGGCGGCCGCGGCGACGAAGTCAATCATGATGTCGCGGTCCTCGCGGGAGGCGGTGATGTCGTAGAAGACGAGCTCGTCCACGCCGTCCTCGTAGTACTGGCGGGCCTTGGCGATGGGGTCGCCGATGTCCCTGGTATCGACGAATTTGATACTCTTGGCGAGTTTGCCCCCGCGCACGTCCAGGCAGACGACTAATCTCTTGCTGAGCATGGTTATACTCTCCCGTCCCACCGGGCGAAGCGCGCCAGCAGCTCCAGCCCCAGCCGCCCGCTCTTCTCGGGGTGGAACTGGGTGGCGAAGATGTTTCGGTAGCCCAGCGCGCAGCAGAAATCGCCGCCGTATTCGGCGACGGCGTAGATATTTTCCTTATCAGTGGGCTGGGGGTAGTAGGAGTGGACGAAGTAGAACTCGTCCCCCGGCTCGATGCCGTCGAGGAGAGGATGGGGCTTGACTACTCTGACCTCGTTCCAGCCCATGTGGGGTATCTTGAGGCGCTTGTCCTTGAGCCGAAAGCGCACTGTAGCCCCCGGCACCAGCCCCAGGCACGGGGTATTGCCTTCCTCCGATTTTTCCAGGACAATCTGCGCCCCCAGGCAGATGCCCAGCACCGGCACGCCCGCCTTGAAGACGTCCTTGATGGCGGTATCCAGCCCGGCTTCCTTGAGATAGCTCATGGCGCTGGGGGCCGCCCCCACCCCGGGGAAGATTACCCTCTCCGCCCCGGTTATTTCTTTAGGGTCGCGGGTGATGCGGGCGTCGGCGCCTATCTCGACGCAGGCGCGCCGGACGCTGCGGATATTGCCGGCGTTATAGTCAATAATGGTAATCATATAATAGACTCTCTGTCATTGCGAGCGAAGCGAAGCAATCTCCCCCACCCCATCAGTGTTATCTATTCCCACCCAGGCCGCCCTCGCGGCATCCGCAGCTTAGCCCGTAGATCCCCTACCCCTTCAACTCCTCCGCCAGTCTCATAGCGTAGTGGTCGGTCATGCCGGCGATGTAGTCCACGGCGCGGCGCGCCGCGGTCTCGCCGTGAAGACGGTATTCCGGTGGGAGCTTGTCTTCGTGCTTCAGGAAATAGGCGTAGAGGTCGTGCACCACCTTTTTGGCTGCTTCCGCCTCGGCCCGCCCCGTGCCGGGGGTGTAGACCTTTTCAAAGAGAAAATCGCGCACGCGGTTGGCGGCGGCCAGCACCGGGGGGCTCATGCTTACGGCGGGTCTCTTTCTTATTATATCACAAACGCGCACGTCCCAGGACTGCTCGATGATGTCGCTGACCATGGTATTGATGCGCTGCGAGTGGCTCAGCCCCAGCACCTCAACGGCCTCCAGGGGCAGGTCCCGCTCTGTGATGATGCCCGCCCGGATGGCGTCGCCGATATCGTGGTTGATGTAGGCCACCATGTCGGCCAGCTTGACGACCTCGCCCTCGATGGTGCCCACCTCGCCCCAGTCCTTTCCCAAAATATCCGTGCCGGACTTGGAGTGGTTGAGGATGCCGTCGCGCACCTCCCAGCAGAGGTTGAGACCGCGGCCGTCTTTCTCCAGCAGGTCGACGACGCGGCGGCTCTGCTCGTTGTGGCGGAAGCCCCCCGGATAAAGCTCGTCGAGGACGTCCTCCCCCCAGTGCCCGAAGGGGGTGTGCCCCAGGTCGTGCCCCAGGGCGATGGCCTCGGTGAGGTCTTCGTTGAGGTTCAGGGCGCGGGCGATGGTGCGGGCAATCTGGGCCACCTCCAGCGTGTGGGTGAGGCGCGTTACGTAGTGGTCGCCCAGGGGGGCGATGAATACCTGCGTCTTGTGCTTGAGACGGCGGAAGGACATGGAGTGGATGATGCGGTCGCGGTCGCGCTGGAAGCAGGTGCGGACGGGGTCGGGCGGCTCGGGGCGCTCCCGCCCCCGCGAGAGGCGGCTCCGGACGGCGTGGGGCGAGAGAGCTTCTTCCCGCGCCTCGGTCAGCTGGCGGATGCCTAGTTCCTCAATCACCTCATGCCCAGTATACTACTATTTGGCCGCCGCAACACGGATACCGGGGCTATTTCCCCCGGTAGGCGATGCCCTCAATCATTATCAATTGGAGAAGAAGAAAGGAGAGGGTTTTGATTACTTCACCCCCAGTTTCTTCTCCGCGGCGGCGATGATATCCCGCGTTATGTCAATCATGTCCGGGCTGACCGATACCGAGGTGATGCCCCACTCCACCAGCTTCTGGGTAATCTCCGGGTAGACCGAGGGGGCCTGCCCGCAGATGGAGCAGGTAACGCCCTTCTCCTTGCAGGTCTTGACGACCTTCTCGATGGAGAGCATCACCGCCTCGTTGCGCTCGTCGAAGGTCTCGGCCAGCCGGGAGGAGTCGCGGTCGATACCCAGGGTAAGCTGGGTGAGGTCGTTGGAGCCGATGGAAATGCCGTCGATGCCCAGGGCCAGGAACTCCTCCAGCAGGATGACGTTGGAGGGCACCTCGCACATCATCCAGATTTTGAACTTGTCGGAGCGCTTCAGCCCCTCTTTGGCCATGATTTTCATGGTGCGTTCCATCTCCGGCACGGTACGCACGAAGGGTATCATCACCCAGAGGTTGTCGTACTCCTGGCGCACCTTCTTGATGGCGTCCAGCTCCAGCTTAAAGGTCTCGATGTCGGTGATGTAGCGGGAGGCGCCGCGGTAGCCAATCATGGGGTTCTCCTCGTCCTCCTCGTACTTCTCGCCGCCCTTGAGCGACTTGTACTCGTTGGACTTGAAGTCGTTGGTACGGTAGACCACCTGGCGCGGGTGGAAGGCCTTGGCGAACTTCATCAGCTGAGCCGCCAGCTTCTCGGTGAACTCGGCCCCGCGGCCCTGCTCAATCATGTAGGAGGGGTGCTCGCCGATTTCGGCCACCATGAACTCGGCCCGCAGCAGGCCGATACCGTCGACATCTCTCTTGGCAACGCGGTCGACTATCTCCGGCTGCGCCAGATTGGCCAGGAGCTTCGTCTTGGTCTTGACTTCTCCCTGGGCGCGTATCTTAACGTCACTGGCAACTTCTATCTTGCCGTCATAGACCTTACCGTTACCACCATCAACCGTTATTACCTGGCCGTCTTTCAGGGTCGTCGTGGCCGTCTCGCAGCCCACCACGCACGGTATGCCCAGCTCGCGCGAGACGATGGCGGCGTGGGCGGTGCGGCCGCCCCGGTCGGTGACGATGGCGGCGGCCCGCTTCATGGCGGGGACGAAGTCCGGGGTGGTCATCTCGGCCACCAGGACGTCGCCCGCCAGGACCTTATCTATCTGCGAGGGGTCGGGCACGATTTTCACCGGCCCGTGGGCCACGCCGGGGCTGGCCGGCGCTCCGGAAAGAATTACCGGCGCATCGATGTCATGAGTAGCTCCCGCCGTTTCCTTGAGAGTGGTTATCGGGCGGGTCTGTACAATGTAGATATTGCCGTTTTCCGTGGCCCACTCGACATCCTGCGGGAAATCGTAATGCTTTTCCAGAGTCAGCCCTATTTTCGCCAGTTGAATTATTTCGGTGTCGGTTATTTTTTGTTGCGCCTGTTCTTCTTTGGTCAGGTCGATTTTGATATTGTCCGACTTGCCGTGAGAGCCCTCTTTCTTAACGAGCTTCCATTCCTGTTTCTTGATTTCCTTTTCCAGGATTTTCATATCCTTTTTGCTGACCGAGTAATGGTCCGGGGTAACATCGCCGGAGACAATCATCTCACCCAGTCCCAGGACGGCCTCGATGGTAATTTTCCCCTTATTGCTGGTGGTGGGTTCCACGGTGAACATGACGCCGGCGGCCTCGGACTGCACCATCCGCTGCACCGGCACGGCGATGCCGACGACGAAATGGTCGAAGCCCTGCTCCTGACGGTAGAAGATGGCCCGCGCCTCGAAGAGCGAGGCCCAGCAGTCCTGCACGGCCCGCACCACCGCCTTGTCCCCCTCCACGTTGAGGAAGGTGGCCTGCTGGCCGGCGAAGGAGGCCTCGGGCAGGTCTTCGGCGGTGGCCGAGGAGCGCACCGCCACCAGCCCCCGGCCCATCTCGACATAGGCCTTCTCAATCTCCCGGGCGGTCTCCGGGGGCATGGCGGCGCCGCTGATGAGCTGCTGCACCTCGGCAGCGGCGTCCTGAAGCTGCCGGCTATCGTGAACGTCAACAGGGGAAAGGAGGGCCTTAATCTTATTCTGGATGCCGGACTTCTCGATGAAGTCGAAGTAGGCCCCGGCGGTGACGATAAAACCCGGGGGTACGGGGATACCGGCGTTGGTCATCTCGCCCAGGTTGGCCCCCTTGCCCCCCACTATGGCGATGTCCTGCTTGGTCACCTCGTTGAACCACACAACGGCTTTCTGACCCTTGTTCATGCATGCCTCCGTTTTGGTTGGGATTTGCCAGGACTTGGCGACTTACAATTATAGCATATTCGCCCGTATTATGTGTCAACTCCGGCCCGGCGGGGGCCGGCAAAACCTATTTGACACGCCTGATTATTGGGTTTAGAATTAAGATTACATCGGTTGAGAAAAGGGTGAGGTGTACCCGCTATGATTGAAATGACTATCGACAGCATCCGCGTCAGCCTGATGAACTACCAGCGGGTGGTGATATTAAAGGAAAAAATGAGCGACCGCTACCTCCCCATCTGGATTGGCCCCTCCGAGGCGGACGCCATCGCCGTCAAGCTTCAGGGCGTTACCGTGCCCCGCCCCCTGACCCACGACCTGCTCGGCTCCATCATCGATACGATGGGGGCCAAAGTAGATTCCATCATCGTCAACGACCTCAAGAACGATACGTTCTACGCCAAGATTATCCTGGAGATGGACGGCAAGCAGGTGGAGGTGGACTCGCGCCCGTCCGACGCCCTGGCCCTGGCGGTGCGCAGCACGGTGCCCATCTTCGCCGAGGAATCGGTGCTGGACAAGGCCGGCATCCTCCTCGACGGCGAGACGGGCAAGCCAATTTTTGAGGAAGGCGAGCCGGGCGAGGGCCGGCACGGCCGGGTGAACGAGGAGGACGTGAAGCGAAAGATGTCCGCCTTCTACGATTTCATCAACACCCTCGACCTGGACGACTTCGACAAGCGCAAGTCATAAATGAACGAGAGCCTGATTAAGCGACTGATTGCCTCGATAAAGTGCGCCTCCTGCGGGCAGAACTACGGCGAAGAGCACATCCACGTCATCGAGCACCGCGACGAGCTGTGGTTTCTCAAGGTAAGCTGCCCGTCCTGCCGGATAAGCTGCCTGGTGGCGGCCATCATCCGCGAGGACGCCGCCCCGGAGATTGTTACCGACCTCACCCCGGCGGAGCTCCGGAAGTTCCAAGACCTCAAGCAAATCGGCGAGGAAGACCTGCTGGAGATGCACTACTTCCTCAAGAATTTCGACGGCGATTTCCCCCACCTCTTCCGCCGTTAGCTAACGCCACACCGGGAGGAAAGCTATGGCCATTGACGGGACCTACCAGATAGAAATAGATACGCCCATGGGGAAGCAAAGCGCCAAAGTCACCCTCAAGACGGACGGCGGCGCCCTCAGCGGCACCATGGAGGACGGCTTCGGCAAGCACGACTTCGGCGGCGGCCAGGCCGAGGGCGATAAGTTTGCCTGGGGCATGGAGATGGACAGTCCCTTCGGCAAGATGCAGCTGGACGTCACCGGCCAGGTAGCCGGCGACGCCATCTCCGGCGAGGTCAAGGCCGGTAACTTCGGCACCTCCCCCTTCCAGGGGAAGCGCGCTTAAAGGCGGGGGCTTTTCCCCCTTTTTATCCGGGCTATTTCGCCCCGGCGGGGACGGCGGCGGTACTATATCCAAAGATATAATCTGAGCTTGACCTGGCCGGGCCGTTTCTGGTATCATGCTCAGGGTCAGGTAAAGCGAGGCCGTATGAGCAGGTGGGTAGCGGCACTAAGGCTGACCGGGGTCGGATTTTACATCGCTGCCTGCATTCTGCTGGGTATTTACGGCGGCCTCTGGCTGGACGGCAAGCTGAACACCAAGCCCATTTTAATGATAGTAGGGTTACTGCTGGGACTGACGGTGGCTTTTTACGGCGTGTATCGTATGATTCGACCCCTCATTGATAACCGGCAGAAGAAGGAGAACGGCTAGTGACCCAGCCCAAGAAGCGGGGCTGCCTGGGCTGTTCTTTTCCTGTTTTAGCCATTGTCGTCGTTATCGCCCTGGCCCTGGTCGTGGTCGGTTTCCTGTCCGGCTCCCTGGGCCAAAAGATGCTCGGCATCGACATGCCCGACTGGCTCGTCCCGGACACCCCCGCCCCGGACCTGGCCGCGCCGGTAATCTTCAACATCGGCCCCTGGCCAATCACCAATACCATCCTGGCCACCTGGATTACGGTGCTGGTGCTGGTGCTGGGCAGCTGGCTGATAACGCGCCGCATGAAGCTCGTGCCGGGGCGGCTCCAGATGCTCTTCGAGGCGGCGCTCGGCTGGGTTTACGACCTCTGCGTCTCCGTGGCCGGGGAGAACCACGGCCGCAAGTTCTTCCCGATGATCGCCACCATCTTTCTCTTCGTCCTCTTCAACGCCTGGCTCTCGCTGCTGCCGGGCTTCGTCTCGATACTCATCGGCCACCACGAGCTGCTGCGCGGCGCCAACACCGACGTCAACACCCCCCTGGCCATCGCCATGGTCTCGTTCGTCTTCGTGGCCTATTTCGGCCTCAGGGAGGCCCGGATGGGCTTCGTCAAGCAGTACATCAACTTCGGCGGGCTGTTCCGCTCCCTGGGCCAGGTGCTCCGGGGCAGGGTCAAGGCCGGCCTCTCCGGCGTCTTTTCCGGCGCGGTGGATGCCTTCGTCGGCGTGCTGGAGCTACTCAGCATGTTCATCCGCATCATCTCTTTCACCTTCCGTCTCTTCGGCAACATGACGGCGGGCGAGATACTCTTGCTCATCGCCGTTTTCCTCCTGCCCCTGGTGCTGGCGCTGCCGTTCTACGGGCTGGAGATGCTGGTGGGATTCGTGCAGGCGTTTATCTTCAGTGGCCTGACGCTGGTATTCGTCACCATGGCCGTCGAGCCCCACGGCGAAGAAGCACATTAAAACACTTTATTTAATATAGGAATCACTCTAAGGAGGCAAACATGGACGCAGAAGGAATGAGAATGCTGGCGGCAGGACTGGCCATCGGCCTGGGTGCCCTGGGGCCGGGTATCGGCATCGGCATCCTGGGCTACGGGGCGATGCAGGGTCTGGCGCGCAATCCCGAGGCGAGGGGCCCCATCATGACCAACATGCTTATCGCCATCGCCATGGCCGAGGCCATTGGTATCTACGCCCTGATTATCGCCATTATTCTGGGTCTGCTCGGCTAAAGGAGAAGGGGGTAAGTTATGGATCACGAAGGATTGCCCAATTTCATATCCGCCATTATCGCGGCGGTGATACTGGGGGCGCTGGTGATAGCCGGTATCCTGGTGCACGCCGTGTTGACCATGTAGTTTCTCCGGGGGCCCGCCGGACGACCCGCGGGCACTCATCGGACATGGTCCTGGTACAACTAGGGGGATAATATGGATGCTGTTGCTGAGCTGGGAATAAACTTGCCGACGCTGATAACGCAGGTGGTTACCGTGGTCGTCCTGCTGATACTGCTGCGGCTGGTGGCCTACAAGCCCATCATGCGCATGCTCGACGAGCGCTCCAGGCGCATCAAGGAGAGCCTGGAGCAGGCCGAGTCCGCCAAGGAGCAGTCGTCCCGCGCCGAGGAAGCGGTCAAGAAACAGCTGGAGGTGGCCAGCCGCGAAGGGCAGGATAGAATCGCCCGGGCGGTCAAGGCCGGCGAGGATGTCAAGCAGAAGGCGCTGGAGGATGCCCGCAGGGAGGCAGAAACGCTGCTGACGCGGGCCCGCGGCGAGATAGCGCAGGAGCGCGACGACGCCATCAGCGAGGTACGCCGCGAGTTCGCCGACCTGACGGTGCTGGCGGCGGGCAAGGTTATCGAAAGCTCGCTGGACAAGGAAAAACACCGCCAGCTCATCGAGAAAGTGCTGGAAGAAAGCTCGACCGGAAAGAAGGAGTAACGGGGTAGATTGAGGGTGCGGTCGGCATAGCGGCCTGACCGCATCGCTCCGGGGATATTTTATGGCCGGAAAAGTACAGGCGCGGCGCTACGCTCAGGCGGTCTTTGAGCTGGCGCTGGAAAAGAAAGAGCTGGAACGGTGGCAGGCCGACCTGGCCAAGATTACGGCCGCCACCGCCGACCCGGCCTTTCTAGCGGCGCTGGAAAGCCCCAAAATCAAGCCGGCGGACAAGGCCCGGCTGCTCAAGGAGCGGCTGGGGAATGCCAGCCAGCTGGCGCTGAACCTGGGGCAGCTGCTCATCAGCCGCGGCATCGTCGGGGCGGTGGGGGATATCGCCGCCGAGTACCGCCGCCTGGTGGACGCTTACCACGGCGTGCAGCCGGCCGAGGTGACCACCGCCGTCCCCCTGGATAAAAAGGACGAAGACAAGCTGGCCGCCCGGCTGGGCGACCTGGTGGGTAGTAAAGTAACGGTAGCGGCCGGGGTAGACCCGGCAATCCTGGGCGGCATCGTCGCCCGCGTCGGCGGGCGGCTGCTGGACGGCAGCACCCGCGCCAAGCTGGCCGCCCTCAAGAAAGAGCTGGGCGGCGGGGTGAGCAAGGGGTAAAGATACCCTCAGGTTATTATGACGAGCATAATCGGGAGGCAAAGGAGGTAGCTCCGGTGGCAACGAGAGGCGAAGATATCGTATCCATTATCAAAGAGCAGATTAAGCAGTTCGGCACGGCGGTGACGATGGTGGACGTCGGCACTGTTATCGAGGTCGGCGACGGCATCGCCCGCATCCACGGACTGGCCTCGGCCAAGTACAACGAGCTGCTGGCCTTCCCCAATGATATTATCGGCATCGCCCTGAACCTGGAGGAGGACAGCGTCTCCGCCGTCATCCTGGGCGATTACACCGGCATCAAGGAGGGCGACGAGGTCAAGTGCACCGGGCGCATCGCCGAGGTGCCCGTCGGCGAGGCCCTCATCGGGCGCGTCGTCGACCCGCTGGGACGCCCCATCGACGGCAAGGGCAACATCAAGACGGACAAGGTGCGGCCCCTGGAGCGGGTCGCCCCCAACGTGGTGCGGCGTGCCTCGGTGGACACGCCGGTGCAGACCGGCATCAAGGCCGTGGACAGCATGTTCCCCATCGGCCGCGGCCAGCGCGAGCTTATCATCGGCGACCGCTCCACCGGCAAGACGGCCATCGCCCTGGACGCCATCATCAACCAGAAGGGCGGCGATTTAATCTGCATCTACGTGGCCATCGGCCAGAAGGTGTCCCAGGTGGCCCGCGTCGTGGCCACGCTGTCCCAGCACGGCGCCATGGAGCACACCATCGTCGTTAACGCCTCCGCCTCCGATTCGGTAGCCCTGCAGTACCTGGCCCCCTACGCCGGCTGCGCCATGGGCGAGGAGTTCATGGGGGCCGGCAAGGACGTCCTGATTATTTACGACGACCTCTCCAAACACGCCTGGGCCTACCGCCAGCTCTCGCTGCTGCTGCGCCGCCCGCCCGGCCGCGAGGCCTACCCCGGCGACGTCTTCTACCTGCACTCGCGCCTGCTGGAGCGGGCCGCCAAGTATAATAAGGAATCGGGCGGCGGCTCGATGACGGCTTTACCCATCATCGAGACCCAGGCCGGCGACGTCTCCGCCTACATCCCCACCAACGTGATTTCCATCACCGACGGCCAGCTCTACCTGGAGTCGGACTTATTCAACGCCGGCATCAAGCCCGCCATGAACGTGGGCATCTCCGTATCGCGCGTCGGCTCCAAGGCCCAGACGGGGGCCATGAAAAAGGTGGCCGGGCGCCTCAAGCTGGACATGGGCCAGTACCGCGAGGTGGCCGCTTTCGCCCAGTTCGGCACGTCCGAGCTGGATAAAGCCACCCGTTCGCAGCTGGAGCGCGGCCAGCGCATCCAGGAGGTGCTCAAGCAGGCCCAGTTCGTCCCGGTGCCGCTGGAAAACCAGGTGATGATGCTCTACGCCGTCACCAACGGCTACCTGGACGATATCCCGGTAAGTAAAATCACCGCCTTCGAGGCGGAGTTCTACCGCCACATGACGGCCAGCTACGCCGACGCCGGCAAGACCATCGCCAGGACCAGAGAGCTGGACGATAAGACCGAGGAGACCCTCAAGAAGGCCATCACCGAGTTCAAGCAGGGGTTCAGTAAGGAATAGAACGGGCTAGCCGAAGATGACACGGGGCGGTTTGGGTGGGAATAGATAACAACCGGGGGGCGGTGGGGCTGGATTCCCGCTTCCGCGGGAATGACAAGTGAAATAGAGGGAAAAAGAAATGGAAAAGCAAATAGCCTACTGCGGACTGGTCTGCACCGACTGCGACGCCTACATCGCCACGCAGAACGACGACGACGCGCTCAGAAAAGAGACCGCCGCCACCTGGTCGAAGCAATATAACGTTGACATCAAGCCCGAGGACATCAACTGCGTCGGCTGCATCCCCGTCGACGGCCAGCACGTCGGCCAGTGCTACGTCTGCGAAGTGAGAAAATGCGGGCAGGGAAAAGGCGTGGAGAACTGCGCCCACTGCGACGACTACGCCTGCGAGGCGCTGGGCAAGTATCTGGCCATGGCGCCGGTGATGAAAGAAAACCTGGAGGCGATAAGGAAGGAACTGGGCAAGTAGCGGGGCGTTTAAAAGGGGGTGGAGTTGATATGGAAAAGCAAATAGCTTACTGCGGACTGGTCTGCACCGACTGTGGCGCATATATCGCTACTATGAAAAACGATGATAAGCTGCGGCAGGCGCAGGCGGAAAAGTGGGCTAAACAGTACAATATTCCCGTGATGAAAGCCTCTGATGTTAACTGCACCGGCTGTGATTCCCAGGGTGTTAGAATGGGTCATTGCGCCGTATGCCAGATACGCACGTGCGCTAAAGAAAAAGGCTTGAAAAACTGCGGGTATTGTCTAAACTACCCGTGTGCCCAACTAGAGTTCGTTATCAGGCACTATCCGGTCGCCAGAGAGAGACTAGATGCTGTCAAGAAGGGGAAGAAGTAGCCGATGCCGGATATTAGAAAAGTACGCCGCCGCATCAAAGGCGTCCAGAACATCGCCAAGATAACCCGGGCGATGGAGATGATTGCCGCCTCCAAGATGCGCAAGGCGCAAGAGCGTGGCCTGGCGGGCCGGCCCTACTCGGAGAAAATCCAGCAGGTCATCGCCGACCTGGCCGCCCTGCCCGATATCGGCCTGCGCCATCCCCTCCTCCAGCGCCGCGAGGTGGAGAAAATCGCCGTGGTGCACATCACGCCCGACCGCGGCCTCTGCGGCGGCCTCAACGCCAACCTCAACCGCAAGCTCGGCGGCTTCATCACCGGGGAGACAAAGCCGGTCAGCGTCATCACGGTGGGGCGCAAGGGGCGCGATTTCGCGTCGCGCGCCCACGTCGACATCGCCGCCGAGTTCAGCGACCTGGGCGACAATCCCCCCTTCCTGGATACCCTGCCCGTCTCCCACATCATCATCGAAGACTATACCCAGGGCAAGATAGATATGGTCTACGTCCTCTACGCCAACTTCGTCTCCACCCTCGTACAGAAGCCCGTCCTCCAGCAGCTCCTGCCGGTGGAGCCGGCCTCTATCCCCACCGCCCAGAACGTGGACTACATCTACGAGCCCGACGCCGAGGCCGTCCTGGGGGGCTTGCTGCCGCGCTTCGTGGAGATGGAGATTTACCACGCCATTCTGGAGTCCATCGCCAGCGAGCAGTCGGCCCGCATGGTGGCCATGCGCAACGCCACCGACAGCGCCAACGAGCTCATCGGCGACCTGACCCTGCTCTATAACAAGGCCCGCCAAGAGGCCATCACCACCGAGCTGCTGGACATCATCGGCGGCGTGCTGGCCCTGGAGGGATAAAGGCAAATAACGGAGAAGTTGCGAGGTCTATTATGGCTAAGGGAAAAGTAGCTCAGGTAATCGGGACGGTGGTGGACATCGAGTTCCCGCCCGACGAACTGCCGGCGCTCTTTAACGCCGTCGAAATAGATACCGGCGGCGGCAAGATTATCCTGGAGGTGCAGGACCACCTGGGGAATAACTGGGTGCGCTGCCTGGCCCTCTCCCCCACCGACGGCCTGGCGCGCGGCGCCGTGGCCGTGGATACCGGGGGCTACCTCAAGGTGCCGGTGGGCCCGGGCACGCTGGGGCGCCTCTTCGACGTGATGGGCACCGCCCTGGACGACCTGGGCGAGGTCAAGGCCGCCGGCCACTGGCCCATTCACCGCCCCGCCCCCACCTTCGACGAGCAGGAGACCTCCACCCAGGTGCTGGAGACCGGCCTCAAGGTCGTCGACTTAATCGTCCCCTTTACCAAGGGCGGCAAAATCGGCGCTTACGGCGGCGCCGGCGTCGGCAAGACGGTCATCATCCAGGAGCTTATCCGCAACATCGCCGCGGTGCACGGCGGCTTCTCCGTCTTTACCGGCATCGGCGAGCGCTCCCGCGAGGGCAACGACCTCTGGAACGAGATGAAAGAGGCCGGCGTCATGGACAAGATGGTGATGGTCTTCGGCCAGATGAACGAGCCGCCCGGCGTGCGCCTGCGCGTCGGCCTGACCGGGCTGACCATGTCCGAGTACTTCCGCGACGAGGAGCACCAGGACGTCCTGCTCTTCATCGATAACATCTACCGCTACACCCTGGCCGGCATGGAGGTCTCGGCGCTGCTGGGACGCATGCCCTCGTCGGTGGGCTACCAGCCCACCCTGGCCACCGAGATGGGTGAGCTTCAGGAACGCATCGCCTCCACTAAGAAGGGCTCGATAACGTCGTTCCAGGCCATCTACGTCCCTGCCGACGACTACACCGACCCCGGCGTGGTAACCACCTTCGGCCACCTCGACGCCGTGGTGGCCCTGGAGCGCTCCATCGCCGAGCAGGGGCTCTACCCCGCCGTCGACCCGCTGACCTCCACCTCGCGCATCCTCGACCCCAACATCGTCGGCGAGGAGCACTACCGCG
>DAOUEP010000066.1:0-2321 GCA_034430515.1 Dehalococcoidales bacterium
CCACTGAGGAAATGAAAACAGCTACATCTTGCAATATACAAGCACTTGAACTGCTTTTAGTATTTAAAGAAGAACATAATATTAATTGAAGAAAGGGCTAGACGCCTGCCAGTTTTGCTTGGTTTTAGACCGTTTGACTGGCAGTCAAATGGTGGGCGGGGGAATATTCCGGGCTAAGCCGCGGATGCCGCGAGGGTGGCAGGGTGGGAATAGATAACACCGAGGGGGAGGCGGGGCGGATAATTTACAACCAGTCTTTTGCTATCTCCGCTAATCTGCTATTATTCAAGTGATGAGCAATAATATCATCAAGCTGACCGCCCGCCCCAAGTTCCGCAATCCGTCGTTGCTGGCGGCCTGGCCGGGCATCGGCAACGTGGCCATGATTTGCGCCAGCTACCTCAAGGCCAAGCTGGACTTCAAGGAGCTGGGCTACTTCGACGCCGCCCACTTCTTCGACCCCATCGGCGTGCTCGTCCGCGATAACGTCGTCGAGGCGCCCACCTTCCCCCAGAGCCAGTTCTACTACTGGAAGAACGACGGCGACGGCGGCGACATCATCCTCTTCATCGGCGACGACCAGCCCGCCACCAAGGGCTACGAGCTGGCCAACGCCATCCTCGACCTGGGCCAGAAGCTCGCCGTCAGGCGCGTCTATACCTGCGCCGCCGCTATGACGCGCATCCACCACACCGAGCCGCCCAAGGTCTGGGGCGTGGCCACCAGCCCCCTCCTCACCGCCGACCTGGAGAAATACAACCTGGAAACGGCCAACAATTTACAGATTGCCGGCCTCAACGGCCTGCTGCTGGGGGTGGCCAAGGAGCGCGAAATCGACGGCATCTGCCTGCTGGGCGAGGTGCCCGTCTACGCCTCGCGCGTGCCCAACCCGATGGCGGCGCTGGCGGTGATGAAGGTGCTCACCACCATGCTGGAGGTGCGGGTGGACATGGCCGAGCTGGCCAAGATGGCCGTGGAGGCCCGCGAGCGCATCAAGCAGGTGGCCGCCCAGGCCATGGAGGAGTACATCGACTACTTCACCGAGCCCATCTGGGAAAGCGGCGAGGAGGAAGACGAGGAAGACGAAGACTGACGCCGGTCTTCATGTCCCGCACGAGCTATGAGGTTACGCAGGGCCAGCCGGGCCGTCCTCAAGCCCCTCAGGGGGGAGGTTATCTCCGGTAACAAAGTCCGCCTCCGCGAAAAGAAGCTCGCCGATGTCCGCAACGACTATCGCTGGCAGACGGACGCGGAGCTGGCCCGCCTCGACGCCGCCCCGCTGCTGATGCTGCCCTTCTCGGTCTATCTGATGGAATACACCACCGCCCTGCGCCGCGTCAGTCACCGGCGCTTTCCCCTGGCTGTGGACACCCTGGAAGGCCGGCACATTGGCAACTGCACCTGCTACGACATCGACGACAAGAACGGCGAGGCCCAGGTGGGTATCATGCTCGGCGACCGTAACTATTGGGACCAGGGCTACGGCGCCGACGTCATCAACACCCTGGTCGGCCACGTCTTCGCCACCACGGACTTGCAGCGGCTCTACCTCAAGACGCTGGACTGGAACCAGCGGGCGCAGCGCTGCTTCGCCAAATGCGGCTTCACCCCCTGCGGCAAGATGGCCCAGGACCATAACTGCTTTGTCCTCATGGAGTTGACGCGCCCGCAGTGGCAAAAGCGGAAAGCGGAAAACTAGAGTTTTTTCCCTCTTTCCGGGGGTAAAGGGGTGGTATCTACGGGCTAAGCCGCCGATGCCGCGAGAGTGGCCAAACGGAGAGCTAGAGAGGCGAAGCCTCTCTTAAGAATAATTCCCCCTCTCCTGCGGCACGCCTCTTCAGGAGAGGGGGATAAAGGGGGTGAGGTACTATAAACCAGGACTTGCAGCCCATCGTCTGGCGCGGCGACCACGTCGCCATCATCGACCAGACGCGCCTCCCCGTCGCCGAGGTCTACCTCAAGCTCGCCGGCTACCGCGAGATTGCCGCCGCCATCAAGGAGCTTAAAATCCGCGGCGCGCCCGCCATCGGCATCGCCGGGGCCTACGCCGTCGCCCTGGGGGCGCGGGCTATCGGGACGGCGGACGCGGACGCCTTCCGCCAGGAGCTTGCCGCCATCATTGATTTCATCGCCGCCACCCGGCCCACCGCCCGCAACCTCTTCCGCGCCCTGGAGCGCATGAAACAGGCCGCCGCCACGGGCAGCGTGGCCGACATTAAAGAAAAGCTCGCCGCCGAGGCCGTTACTATCCACCGCGAGGAGGCCGCCGCCACCGGGGTCATCAGCCGCCTGGGTGCCGACCTTATCCCGCCGGGGGCCAC
>DAOUEP010000067.1:0-10570 GCA_034430515.1 Dehalococcoidales bacterium
CAACATACAGCTACTGGTGAAATAGAGATTGTTGATGTTCCCGTAGCACAGAAGCCTATTCTCGTTTCTCGTATTCCGAATAATTTGGGGATAGTCATTAAGTCAGATTTACTTAAAGATTTTGAAGCTGTATTTAATAAATAAGGAGCAATCATCTTAAATGCCACCTAAACCATCCAAAGTCCTCATCATCGGCAGCGGGCCCATAATAATCGGCCAGGCGGCGGAGTTCGACTACGCCGGCACGCAGGCCTGCAAGGCCATGCGCGAGGAGGGCGTCGTCTCGGTGCTGGTGAACTCCAACCCGGCCACCATCATGACCGACGAGGACGTGGCCGACGTGGTCTACATCGAGCCGCTGACGGTGGACATGGTGGGCCGCATCATCGCCCGAGAAAGGCCCGACGGCCTCTTGCCCACGCTGGGGGGCCAGACCGGCCTCAACCTGGCCGTTGACCTGGCCGGCGCCGGGATTCTGGATAAATACAACGTGCGCCTGCTGGGCACGCCGCTCCAGACCATCCGCAACGCCGAAGACCGCGAGCTTTTCAAGCAGTTTTTACTTAGAATCGGCGAGCCGGTGCCCAAGAGCGCTACGGTAACGAACCTCAAGGAGGCGCGCCGGGTAGCCGGGGAAATCGGCCTGCCGCTGCTCATCCGCCCGGCCTACACGCTGGGGGGGACGGGCGGCGGGGTGGTCTACACCCTGGACGAGCTCAACGCGAAGGTCGCCGCCGGGCTGCGCGCCAGCCCCATCTCGCAGGTGCTCCTGGAGGAATCGGTCATCGGCTGGAAAGAAATTGAATACGAGGTGATGCGCGACGCCGCCAACACCTGCATCACCGTCTGCAACATGGAAAACTTCGACCCCATGGGCGTCCACACCGGCGATAGCATCGTGGTGGCGCCCTCGCAGACGCTGACCAACAAGGAGTACCAGCTCCTGCGCACCGCTAGCCTGAACATCATCCGGGGGCTGGGCATCGAGGGGGGCTGCAACGTCCAGCTGGCCCTCGACCCCGGGAGCCAGAGCTACTACGTCATCGAGGTCAACCCCCGCGTCAGCCGCTCCTCGGCGCTGGCCAGTAAGGCCACCGGCTACCCCATCGCCAGGGTGGCCGCCAAGATTGCCGTGGGCAAGCGCCTGGACGAGATTCCCAACGCCGTCACCGGCAAGACGATGGCCTCCTTCGAGCCGGCGCTGGACTACGTGGTGGTCAAGATACCGCGCTGGCCTTTCGACAAGTTCGCCTCGGGCGACCGCGTCATCGGCACGCAGATGAAGGCCACCGGCGAGGTCATGGCCATCGACCGCACCTTCGAGGCGGCTTTGCAGAAGGCGGTGCGCTCGCTGGAGTTCGGCAAGAAATCGCTCCTCTGGGAAGACCCCGGCTGGGAGCGCGGCCAGGACGTGGCGACCTACCCCCTGATGCCCCCCAACGACCTGCGCCTCTGGGCCATCATGGCGGCGCTGCGGCGGGGCATCACGCCCCAGGCCATCGCCGACCACACCAAAATAGACGTCTGGTTCCTGGACAAGCTCCAGAACATCGTCGCTATGGAGAAGACCTTGCTTTCCGAGCCGCTGACACCGGAGCTATTGCGCCGCGCCAAGCGGCTGGGCTTCGGGGACGGGCCGATAGGCACGCTGGCCGACCGCCTCCCCGAGCAGGTGCGCGAGCTGCGCCACGAGCGCGGCATCCGCCCCGTCTACAAGATGGTGGATACCTGCGCCGCCGAGTTCGACGCCGCCACGCCCTATTTCTACTCTACCTACGAGGAGGAAAACGAGGCCCTGCCGGAACCCGTCGCCAAGGCCGTCGTCATCGGCAGCGGGCCGATACGCATCGGCCAGGGCATCGAGTTCGACTACTGCTCCGTCCACTCGGCCTGGGCGCTCCAGGACGCGGGGTACAAGAGCATCATGATTAACTCCAACCCGGAGACGGTCTCCACCGACTTCGACACCTCCGACCGCCTCTACTTCGAGGCGCTGGACGAGGAGAGCGTCCGCGACATCCTGGAAAACGAGGCCGGCGAGGGCAGCGCCCCGCCCTCCATCGTCCAGTTCGGCGGGCAGACGGCGGTCAACCTGGCCACCCCCCTCTCGCAGGCGGGGCTGCCCATCATCGGCTCGTCCGCCGAGGCCATCGACCTGGCCGAAGACCGCCGCCGCTTCGAGAGCTTCCTAAACGGGCTTTCCATCCCCCAGCCGCCGGGGGCGGGCGTCATGTCGCTGGACGAGGGGCTCAAGGTGGCCGAGCTTATCGGCTACCCGGTGCTGGTGCGCCCCTCCTACGTGCTGGGCGGGCGCGCCATGGAAATCGTCGCTAACGCCACCGATCTGGTGCGCACCATCGGGCAGGCCATGGAGCTGGACACCGGCCACCCCGTCCTGATTGACAAGTACCTCCAGGGCAAGGAGGTGGAGGTGGACGCCATCGGCGACGGCGAGGCCGTCCTCATCCCCGGCATCATGGAGCACATCGAGCGCGCCGGGGTGCACAGCGGCGACTCTATGGCCGTTTATCCCGGCGTCAACCTGACCCCCGCCGAGGTGGACACTCTGGTGGACTACACGGTGCGCATCGGCCTGGGGCTGAAAATCCAGGGGCTGATGAACATCCAGTTCGTCATCATGCCCGGCGCCGAGGGCAAGCCTTCGTCCATCTACGTGCTGGAGGTCAACCCCCGCGCCAGCCGCACCGTCCCCTTTATCTCCAAGGTCACCGGCGTCCCCATGATTAAGGTGGCCACCGGCGTCATGCTGGGCAAATCGCTCAAGGAGCAGGGATACGCCGGCGGGCTGTGGCCGGTGGGCAACCTCATCGCCGTCAAGGCGCCGGTCTTCTCCATGTCCAAGCTCACCGGCGTGGACACCCACCTGGGGCCGGAGATGAAGTCCACCGGCGAGGTCATGGGCATCGACTATACTCTGGAGGCCGCCCTGGCCAAGGCCATCCTGGCGTCGGGGCTGGCGCTGACGCCCGACTCGGGCATCCTCTTCAGCATCGCCGACCGCGACAAGGCCGAGGCCCTGCCCATCATCCGCCGCCTGGCCGCAAGCCACAAGCTCTACGCCACCGAGGGCACCGCCGCCATGATTGAGGCCGCCGGGCTGCCGGTGAAAATGACCTCCAAGAAGCTCGACGAGGGGCACCCCAACATCATCGACCTCATCAACGACGGCACCATCTCCGGCGTGGTGAGCACGCTGACCGGCGGCAACGTCCCCTTCCGCGACGGCTTTTACATCCGCCGCGCCGCCGCCGAGAAGCGCATCCCCTGCTTCACCTCGCTGGACACGATACGCGCCGCCACCGAGGCCTCCATCCGCGGCGGCCAGAGCTACACCACCCAGCCCCTCCCCGATTACCGCGCCAGGGGGCCGGAATGAAGCAGACCACCGCCGCCATAACCTCCGCCCAGGAAGTAACGCGGGAGGCCCGCCTCCTCTGGCTGGAGGCCCCGGAGATTGCCCGCGCCGCCCGGCCGGGGCAGTTCGTCATGGTGCGCTGCGGCCCCGATGCTTACCTCCCCCGCCCCTTCAGCGTCCACCGCACCGACGGCGACAACCTGGCCCTGCTCTTCAGCGTCGTCGGCGGGGGCACGCGCTGGCTCAGCGCCCGCAAAAAGGGCGAAACGCTCTCTGTCTTCGGGCCGCTGGGCAACGGCTTCACCATCAAGCCCAACGCCAGGAATATCCTGCTGGTGGCCGGGGGCATCGGCCTGGCGCCGCTGGTCTTTCTGGCCGATATTGCCGCCGCTTCCGGCCAAAAAGTAACCCTGATTTCCGGCGCCCGCGACGCCGGCTGCCTCCTGCCCATAGCCTCTCCCCAGCGCCTCTACGACGGCGGCGCGCTGCCCGCCAGCCTCCACTGCATCACCGCCACCGAGGACGGCTCCGAGGGCTTCAAGGGGCTGGCCACCCGGCTCATCCCCGCCTACTGCGACGGTATCGACCAGGTCTTCGCCTGCGGGCCGGCGGCCATGTACCGGACGATGGCGAAAATGCCGGAGCTTAAGAAAATACCCGTTCAGGTATCGCTGGAGGCAGTCATGGGCTGCGGCACGGGTGTCTGCTACGGCTGCACGATTAAGACAAAGAATGGCCTGAGGCAGGTGTGTAAAGACGGGCCGGTGTTCGAGCTGGGGGAGCTTGAAATCAGCTTTGACAACCTTACCCGGCAGGCTCTATAATAAATAAGGATAAAACACGCGCAAAGAGGTGATGCGTTATGGCAAATCAGGTCGGCAAGCGATACCGTTGCGCCAAATGCGGCGCCGAGATGATTATCACCAAGGGAGGCAGCGGCACCATCACCTGCTGCGGGCAGCCCATGGAACAGAAACAATAACCAACCCACCGACCAGGAGGACAGCAAGTGGCCAGCCAACTGGGAAAAAGATACCGCTGCTCAAAATGTAATACCGAAGCCCTCTGCACCAAGGCCGGTGACGGCGAGCTTACCTGCTGCGACCAGCCCATGGCAGTACAGGAAGCCCGCCCCATCCCGTCGTCGGACTAGGTCCGCCCCAACCCGGCCGGGTCAGTCCGGGCGGCCCCCCGGATGACGGGGGTGCTGTATCTATTATTACTCCGCCTCGGGCAGGGCCTTGGACCGGGCGTCCGCCTCGTTCAGCTTCTTCAGCAGCCGCGACTTGCGCCTTGCGGCGTTATTGGGGTGGAGTATTTTCTTCTCCGCCGCCTTATCCAGGGAGCTGACCGCCTCCGTCACCGCGGCCTGGGCCGCCTTGAGCTCGCCGCTAAAGACCAGCTTTTCCGCCTTGGTGATATTGGTCTTTACCTGGCTGCGGATGGCCTTGTTGCGCTGCTGCCTCCGCGAGGCGACCCGCGTCTGTTTTTCCGCCGATTTACTCGTCAAGGTTTACCTCCACTAGTTTTTTCCGGCGAGCCGCCGCCGCTCTTGCGGGACGGGGCGGCGCTCGGTTTGGCCGCCTCGTCCCCGACGCGGCTCACACTGGCGACGCCCTTGACGGCGTCGATTCGCTTCATAATCTGGCTCAGCTGGGCCAGCCCCTTGATTTCCAGGGTTAGAAATATGGTAATCGTCTGGCCGTCGCCGCCGGTCAGGTTGACCGAGGTGATGTTGACCCCCTCCTCGGCGACGGCGGTGCTCACATCGCGCACCAGGCCCACCCGGTCCCAGGCCTCCACCTGCACGTTGACCGGGTAGTAGTCGTCGCCGTGGCCCCACTCCACCGGGACAAGGCGCTCCTTTTCGTCCTCGTTGACCACGTTGGGGCAGTCGGCGCGGTGGATGCTCACCCCGCGCGAGCGGGTGATGTAGCCGATGATTTTATCGCCGGGGACGGGGTGGCAGCAGCGGGCGATGGAGGTCACCAGGTCGCCCACGCCCAGCACCCGCACCGTCGTGGGGGCGGCCCGGGGCGCGGTGGTGGCCACTTCCTCCTGGGCCTTTTCGTCGTCCTCCCGCGCCGCCAGCTTGATGACAATCTGGTGGGCGGTGACGGTGCCGTTGCCCACCGCCGCCAGAAAGTCGTCCGGGTTGCTATAGCCAAACAGCTCGGCCAGGGCGGGGCGCTCCGTCTGGATGCCCAGGCGCTTGAGCTCCTTGTCCAGTATCTGGCGGCCGCGCTCGATGTTCTCCGCCCGCTCCTGCTTGTTGAACCACTGGCGTATCTTGGTCTTGGCGTGGGAGGTATGGACGTAGCCCAGGTTGGGGTTGAGCCAGTCCAAGCTGGGGCCGCGGTTGCCCTTGGCCGATATAATCTCGACGATGTCGCCGTTCTTGAGCTCGTAGTTGAAGGGCACCAGCTTGCCGTTGACCTTGGCCCCCACGCAGCGGTGGCCCAGGTCGGTATGGACGCGGTAGGCAAAGTCCAGGGGCGTGGCGCCGCGGGGCAGGTCTTTAATTTCGCCGCCGGGGGTGTAGACGAAGACCTGGTCGTTGAAGATGTCCGTCTTGACCGATTCCAGGAACTCCTCGTCGCCGGCCAGCTCGCGGTGCCAGTCGATGAGCTGGCGCAGCCAGGCCACTCTGTCTTCGAACTGCATGTCCCGCTTGCCGCCCTCTTTATAGCGCCAGTGGGCGGCCACGCCGTACTCGGCCACGTGGTGCATGTCGTGGGTGCGTATCTGGATTTCCAGGGGCGTCTTGCCGAAGGCCATCACCGCCGTGTGCAGCGCCTGGTAGCCGTTGGACTTGGGGTTGGCGATGTAGTCGTCGAAGGCGTCGGGGAGGGGGCGCCAGAGCGAGTGGATGACGCCGATGGCGCTGTAGCAATCGTGCACGTCCTTAACGAGCACCCTAAGGGCCAGGAGGTCGTAAATCTCGTCGAAGTGCCGCCCCAGGGCGGCGTAGCGCTCAATCTTCTGGTGGATGCTGTAGATGTGCTTGGGGCGGCCGGAGACATCGGCGACGATGCCGACTTTTTCAAATTCTTTCTTGAGCAGGTCGATTGCCTGGGCGATGAACTTCTCCCGCTGGTCGCGCCGGATGTCCACCAGCCGGGCGATGCGCTGGTACTCCTGCGGCTGGAGGTAGCGGAAGGAGAAGTCTTCCAGCTGCCACTTGAGCTCCCAGATTCCCAGGCGGTGGGCCAGCGGGGCGAAGATTTCCAGCGTCTCGCGGGCGTTGACCAGCTGGCGCTCCTTGGGGAGGGCGTCCAGGGTGCGCATGTTGTGCAGCCTATCGGCCAGCTTGATGAAGACGACGCGGAGGTCTTCGGCCATGGCCACCAGCATCTTGCGGATGTTCTCCGCCTGCGAGCCCCCGGCGCCGCCGGAGGTGGCCAGCGAGACCTTGCCCAGCTTGGTAACGCCGTCGACGAGCTTGGCTATCTCCGGCCCGAACCTGGCCTCGATGTCGGCCAGGGGCACCAGAGTGTCCTCGGGGATATCGTGCAGCAGCGCCGCCGCCAGAGAGCTGGCGTCCAGCTGTAATTCGGCCAGGATGTAGGCCGTCTGGACGGGGTGCTCCAGGAAAGGCCCGCCGGAGAGGCGCGTCTGGCCGGCGTGCTTTTCGGCGGCAAAGTTATACGCCTCCTCGATAACGGGGAGCTTGTCCGGGGGGAGATATTCCCCGGCCTTTTCCAGCAGCCTGCTCAGTTCCATAACGTCCCGCCCCAAGCCGGAAATAGAGCTATTGCTTACCTTTGTTTTCATAAAGTAGAGCGCCTTTTTAGTATAGCCCAAACCGGCGGGAGTGTAAAACGCCTCCTTTATCCCAACCCCACCCACGGATTTTATTTCCCACCCAACCCTCCCTGTGGCATCCTGCCACCACTCGGTGGGGGTTTCCCACCCACCCTACGGGGGTAAGAGGGTGGTATCTCCGGGCTAAGCCGCGGCTGTGCCGAGGGTGGCCAGGGTGGGAATAGATAACTCAGATGGGGCGGAGGGCGGGAGGATTTCACCCGCCTCCCTTTACATATCAACCGGAAATACGGTATTCTAGCCTTATAATGACCAGGGCAAAATCTTACCAGGCACCCCGCGGCACGGTGGACATCCTGCCGGAGGAGCAGCCCTACTGGCGCTACGTGGAGCAGGCTGCCGCCGCGGTCAGCCGCCGCTACGGCTACCGGCGCATCGATACCCCCGCCTTCGAGGAAACGGGACTCTTTACCCGCAGCGTCGGCGAGGGCACCGATATCGTCGATAAGGAGATGTACACCTTCGACGACAAGGGCGGCAAGAGCCTGACCCTCCGCCCGGAGGGGACGGCCTCCGTCTGCCGGGCCTATATCCAGCACGGCATGGCCAACCTCGTCCAGCCGGTGCGGCTCTACTACCTGGCCTCGATATTCCGCTACGAGCGCCCCCAGGCGGGGCGCTTCCGGGAGCACCACCAGTTCGGCTGCGAGGCCATCGGCGACGCCGACCCGGCCCTGGACGCCGAGGTCATCGACCTGGCCTGGCGCTTTTACCACGACCTGGGCCTGAGGGGGCTGGCCCTCCACCTCAACAGCATCGGCTGCCGCCAGTGCCGTCCGGCCTACCTGGAGGCCCTCAAGGCCTACTATAAAAAACACGCCGGCGAGCTCTGCCCCGACTGTCGGGTGCGGCTGGTCAGCAACCCCCTGCGCCTGCTGGACTGCAAGCAGCCCTCCTGCCAGCCGCTGGCCGACGCCGCCCCCACCGGCATCGGCTACCTGTGCGAACCCTGCGCCGGGCACTTCGCCGCGCTGGAAAGGCACCTGGGGCTGCTTAACATCCCCTACGCGACGAACCACCGCATGGTGCGGGGCTTCGATTACTACACCCGCACCGTCTTTGAAATCCTGCCCCCCGACGCGGGCGGACAGGCGAGCCTCGGCGGCGGCGGCCGCTACGACGACCTCATCGAGGCGCTGGGGGGCAAGCCCGCCCCGGCCATCGGCTTTGCCGCCGGCATCGAGCGGATAATCCTCAACCTCAAAAAGGCGGAGGTCGGCGTACCCGCCCTACCCGCCCTCCAGGTCTTCATCGCCTGCCTGGGCGAGGCCGCCCGGGACGAGGCCGTGCGGCTGGCGGCCCGCCTGCGCCAGTCGGGCATCGGCGTGGTGACGGCCACCGGCGGCAAGAGCCTCAAGGCCCAACTGCGCCAGGCCAACTCGCTGGGGGCGCGCTTTGCGGTGATTCTGGGGGAGGACGAGGTGCGGGCGGGCACGGCCACCCTGCGCGATATGGCCGGGGCCAGCCAGAAAACCGTGCCCCTGGACGAGCTGCCCCGCCGCCTGGCCGACTAGCCCCCGCCCGTTTCCGTGAGAAAAATGTTACTTTGGGGCCATTACTTAACAGCCTTTTAAAAACTGGAACGTTATACTATAATAGAAGAATAGACGCCAGGGTCTGTTTTTCTTAACAAAAATACACGAATTCTACACTAATTATGTAAAATAGTACCTGAAAAGGGCTTGACAAACCCCTCGTATGTGCTATAGTGATTATGATATTAGGTATACCTTGTTTTAGGTATGCCTTAGGAAAGGAGGTGGTGGTATGACCGCAGCCCGCTGGGGCGAACGGGGCCAAGGCGCTCCGCTAATAGAACCTTAGACGATGTATCTCCGCAAGCAGTAAGGCAACGTTTGGCTGTTTGAGGGGATATGGCATAAGACCTGAAAAACCCAATACTAATACAGGAGGAAATAAAAGGTCGATGAAAAGAACCATTAGCAAAATAGGAGGGGTTGCCCTGGCACTGGTGCTGCTGGCCAGTCTTCTGGTCATCACCGTTCCCGTTTCCGCGGCCACGCTGGTCTACAGCAATGCCGGTCTCCCGAACCCTATCCTTTCCAACCAGATACTCGCTTGTGACGTCTCCATCATTAAGGTCGCACCCAACGGCGATATCTTTGTGGTGGATACGCAGAACGGCCCCAACCGGATTTACAAATCCGTCGACGGGGGCTACACCTGGACAGTCGCGGTCATCCCCGGCCTGTTAGCCGCTGACACGATTGCCGACCTGGCTATCTCACCCTACTACACGACGGACGGCTACGTCTACGCGGTGATTAACATCGCCGTCGGGCCCGAAACTCGCGTCTACCAGTCCACCAACGCCGGGGTGAGCTTCCTGCAGCTCGGCGGCACTGTCGGTGCTATCGGCGGTGAGCTGGGTACCTCGATTGACCTCGACCCGGCCTTCCACGCCGGTGTCGGCCAGATTATGGTCGGCACGGCCGACCCCGCGGGTGCCGCTGCCTACGGCAACGTCTACATCTGGGGCTTGCCGGCACTCACCTGGGCCGCGCAGGGTCTACCGATTGATATCACCGACGTCGCCTTCTCCACGGCCTACCCGATTGACCGCACCATCATCGCGGTCGGCTCCAAAGCGGTCGCCGCTATCCCCGCCGCCAACCTGCCTGGCGTGGCGGGCACCTACGTCAACACCAAGGTGTTCACCAATGCCTGGACCGCCGCGGCGTACTACCCGGCCCAATATGTCGGCACTAGCACGGAAATGGGCGTTGCTATTGGTGTTACCGACATCATCAGCAGCTCGCTGGCCATACCCGACGACTTCAACGCCAGCAACGCGCTGACCGATACCTTCTACGTAGGCATCAACAGCGGCACGGCCGCGGATAACGGTGCCTGGCGCATGAACCTCGGCCCCGGCGGCGTTGGCCAGACTCTCACTAATATGACCTATGCCAATGCTGTGGCACCTGCCATTCCGGCAGTCAACAACCTGTACTACAGCGGTGATACCGCCACCGGCATGCTCTACGGCGGCCAGACCGCTGCGGCTGCTTACTGGGTCACTTCCAATCCCAAACCGGCTCCGGGTGCTCCGGCCACTTTCTGGCTGCCCGGCGGCGCGGTTACCGGCGGCGCTCCGGCTTACGTGTCCATGGACCCGGCGACCGGGGCCATCTACGTCGGCACGGGCGGCGCGGTCGCCACTGACGAGAGCGCCTTCAGCGTCTCCACCAACGGCGGTGCCAACTTCTGGCAGACCGGTCTCATTGACACCGTCCTCAGCGCCATTCAGGACTTCGCGTCCTACAGCGCCACCGAGTGGTACCTGGTAACCCAGAGCGCGGCTGTCAACAACAGCCTCTGGAAGACCAGCAACGGCGGGGCGCAGTG
>DAOUEP010000068.1:0-2653 GCA_034430515.1 Dehalococcoidales bacterium
GTGATACCCACGCTGGGGCCGTGGATAGCCGGCGCGGTGGCGGTGCTGGTGTCCCTGGCGATGGCGCCGGACAAGGCACTGTGGGTGGCCGTGCTCTACCTGGGCATCCAGCTGCTGGAGAACAACCTGCTGGTGCCCAAAATCCAGAGCGCTTACCTGCGCATCCACCCCGCCGTGATGATTGTGCTGCTGGTCTTCGGGGCGTATGTGGCCGGTTTCTGGGGGATTGTGCTCATCGGGCCGCTGGCGGCCTTGCTGGTGGAAATTGTCAAGTACGTGCGGGACTACTACCGGGAGAAGAACCTGGTGCTGGCGGAAGTTCCCGAGGCCGCCCCGCCGAAGAAGCGGGCCAGGTCTAAGGGCTAAGCCGCGGCTGATACGGGGCGGCCTGGGTGGGAATAGATAACACCGATGGGGTGGTGGTGAAGGGGACGGGGTTTACCCATTCCGGTCGTTACTCTGTTATAATTAGGGCATGGAAAAGCCCCTGCTCGTCCTCTTCGACGGCAACGCCATCGTTCACCGCGCCTACCACGCCTTCGGGGCCACCAAGTACCGCCCGGCCCGGCCGCTGACCGTCTCCAAAACGGGCGAGGTCGTCAGCGCCGTCTACGGCTTCGCCCAGATGCTCCTCAAGGTCCTGAGCGAGCTCAAGCCCACCCACTACGCCATCGCCTTCGATACCAAGGCGCCCACCTTCCGCCACGACATGTTCGACGACTACAAGGCCCACCGCCCGCCGACGCCGGCCGACCTGATAACCCAGATTGACCGGGTGAAAGACCTGGTGCGGGCCTTTAAGATACCCGTCTTCGAACTGGACGGCTACGAGGCCGACGACGTGCTGGGCACGCTGAGCTATCAGGCCGCCGGGGAGGAAATCGATACCGTCATTGTTACCGGCGACGCCGATACCATGCAGCTCGTCTCGCCCAGCGTCCGGGTGCTCTACCCCAAGGCGGGGCGTACCTTCAGTGATACCACCCTCTTCGACGCGGCGGCGGTCAGTGAGAAATACGGCGTGGGGCCGGAGCACATCGCCGACCTCAAGGCCCTGATGGGCGACCCCTCGGATAACATCCCCGGCGTGCCCGGCATCGGCCAGAAGACGGCCGCCAAGCTCATCGGCGAGTTTGGCTCCATCGAGGAGATTTACGCCCATCTTGATGAAGTCACCCCGCCGAAGACCAGGGAAATCCTGGCCGCCAACGAGGCGACCGCCCGCCGCTCCAAGGAGCTGGCCACCATCGTCATCAAAGCGCCGGTCAGGCTGGACATGGAGGCCTGCCGGGCGAGCCAGTACGACCGTAAGCTGGTGGCCGATTTCTTCCGCGAGCTGGAGTTCTACAGCCTCCTTTCCAAACTGCCCGGCGGCGAGGCCGAGGCAACTGTGGCGGTCGAGGCCAGCCCGGTCGAGGGCGATTACCGCACCGTGGCCAGCACGGACGAACTTGACGCGCTGGCCAGCGAGCTGGCGGCGGGCAAGCCGTTCGCCTTCGATACCGAGACCACCGGCCTCAACCCGATGCGGGACGGCCTGGTGGGCATCTCGCTGGCGATTGAGCCGGGGCGGGCTTACTACATCCCGGTAGGGCATACCGTCCTCGACGAGATTACCCAGCTGTCGCGGGAGCAGGTCATCGCCAGGCTCAAGCCCGTCTTTGAGGACGACAAGATAACCAAAATGGCCCACCACGCCAAGTTCGACATGATGGTGCTGGCCGAGGCCGGCATCGCGGTGCGGGGGCTCAACTTCGACAGTATGATTGCCGCCCACCTGCTGGGCGAGAAGTCGCTGGGGCTCAAGGCGCTGGCCTTCGGCAAGCTGGGCATCGAGATGACGCCCATCGCCAACCTCATCGGGCGCGGCGGCAAACAGATTTCTATGGCTGAGGTTGACATAAAGCAGGCTACCGACTACGCCGCCGCCGACGCCGACATGACCCGCCGCCTGGCCGACCTGCTGGGCAGGGAGCTCGTCAAAGAGGGGCTGACCAATCTCTTTACCGGGGTGGAGATGCCGCTGGTGCCGGTGCTGCTGCTCATGGAGCGTAACGGCGTGGCCGTGGATACCGCCATGCTCAACGAGATGTCCCGGGCGCTGGGCGGGCAGGTAGCCGTGCTCGAACAAAAGATATTCGCCGAGGCCAAGCACGAGTTCAACATCAACTCGCCGCTCCAGCTGGGCAAAGTGCTCTTCGAGGAGATGCAGCTCCCCACCACCCGCCGCGGCAAGGGCAAGTACTCCACCGAGGCGTCGGTCATGGAGGAGCTCAGGCCCGTCCATCCCATCGCCGGTTATATCCTGGAATACCGCCAGCTGACCAAGATAAAGTCCACCTATATCGATACCCTGCCGACCCTGGTGAACCCCAAAACGGGCCGGATTCATACCAGCTTCAACCAGACCCGCACCACCACCGGGCGGCTCTCGTCGTCCGACCCCAACATGCAGAATATCCCGGTGCGCGGCGAGCTGGGCGGGCAGGTGCGCCAGGCCTTCGTCGCCCCGGCGGGGTCGCGGCTGCTGGGCGGGGACTACTCGCAGATAGACCTGCGGGCGCTGGCCCACCTCTCCGGGGACGCGGCGCTGACGGCGGCCTTTCTAAACGACGAGGACATCCACGCCGCCACGGCCTCCAGGCTCTTCGGG
>DAOUEP010000069.1:0-29485 GCA_034430515.1 Dehalococcoidales bacterium
CAAGATAAATCCATCCGTAATATCGTCGCCCGGCTCAAGAGCGTTAACGCCGGCATCCCCGCCATCAAGAGCGGCCAGGTGCACTACACCGAGACCGGCAAGGCCTACTGGGACCTGTTCTTCCTGGCCGATATCGGCCTGCAAGTAAGCGACCTGGGGCTGGCGGACGAGGCCGAGGAGATTTTCCGCTTCCAGTCGCCGGACGGCTCGCTGACGATGCCGCCCAACGTCCGCGACGACTACTACTGCATGTCGGCCATTCTGGTGGCGTCGCTGGCGCGGATGGGCTACTGCGACGACCCGCGCCTTGTCCGTTACATCCAGGCGGTAATGCGCTCGCAGCTTTCTAACGGCGGCTGGGACTGCTACGGCGACAGCTACGGCCGCGACTCCTGCCCCATGGACGACCTCAACATCCTCATGCTGCTGGGGCAGTACGACCGCTACCGCGAGAGCCCCGCCCTTAAAGGCGCCATCGACCTGCTGCTGGGCCACTGGGAGGAAAAGACGCACCTCTACGGCTTCGGGGTGGGCAAGCGTTTCCGGGCGCTGGCGTACCCGGCGGTGAAATACGGCATCCTGCGCGTCCTGGACGTGCTGGCGCTGTTCCCTTACGCCGTCGCCAGCCGGTCTTTCCAGAGCATGCTGGACCTGGTTCACGGTAAGGCGGTGGATGGGCGCTACACCCCGGAGGCCGCCGACGCGGCCTTCGCCGCCTTCGACTTCGGCCAGACCAGAGAACCGAGCCGCTGGCTGACTTTTCTCATCGAGAGAATTGAGAGACGGGCGGGTGGGGAGTACTAAAAACCGTACCGCCGGCGGGTGAAAATTTTTCCCGGTGGTACTATAATGGATAGGGTCAGGGTGGCAGAGTAAAATGGAAAGGACACCACCTTGTTTCGTATTGAGGTCTCGGTAAAGACAGGCTTCGCCGACCCCCGCGCCGGCGCCCTGGAAAAAGACATTCTCGACCTCGGCGTCTCCGGCGTCACCCGCGCCAAAGTCAGCGACGTTTACCTCCTCGAAGGCGACCTTGCCGAGGCGGACATTCTCCGCATCTGCCGCGAGCTGCTCGCCGACCCCATTACCCAGGAATACTCCTACCGGGACACTCCTCCGCCCCCCGACGCCCGTCTGGTGGAGGTGGCCTACAATCCCGGCGTGATGGACCCGGTGGAGGAGAGCGTGCGCAAGGGCATCGCCGACCTGGGCATCAGCGGCGTCAAGGCGGTGCGCACCGCCCGGAAATACCTGCTCTGGGGCGACTTTGACGACACCACCCTCCAGTCCATCTGCGATAAACTCCTGGTCAACAGCGTCGTCCAGCACGTCGTCGCCGCCCGCGAGGGCGTGGCGCTGCCCGCGGCCACCTACGAATTTTCTCCGGCCACCATCGAGCTGGACAGCATGGACGCCGACGCCCTCATGGCCCTATCCAAGGATAGATTCTGGCTCAACCTGGAAGAGATGCGCATCATCCAGGATTATTTCCGCAGCCTGGGCCGCCGGCCCACCGACGTGGAGCTGGAGACCATCGCCCAGACCTGGTCGGAGCACTGCATCCACAAGACCTTCAAGGCCAAAATTACCATGGGCGACGAGGTCGTGGATAATTTAATGAAGAGTACCGTGATGCGCGTTACCGAGGAGCTCGACAAGCCCTGGTGCCTCTCCGTCTTCAAGGACAACGCCGGCGTCATCGATTTCGACGGACGCTACGCCGTCTGCTTCAAGGTGGAGACGCACAACCACCCCTCGGCGGTGGAGCCTTACGGCGGGGCGGCCACCGGCATCGGCGGCGTCATCCGCGACCCGCTGGGCACCGGCCTGGGCGCCAAGCCCATCTTTAATACCGATGTCTTCTGCTTCGGCCCGCCCGACCTGCCCTACGAAGACCTCCCCCGGGGCGTGCTCCACCCGCGCCGCATCTTCAAGGGGGTGAGAGCGGGCGTGGCCGACTACGGCAACCGCATGGGCATCCCCACCGGCAACGGCGCCATCCTCTTCGACCCGCGCTACGTGGGCAACCCGTTGGTCTACTGCGGCACGGTGGGCCTGATGCCGAAATCCATGGCCCAGAAAGGCCAGCAAAAGCCCGGCGACCTGGTCGTCCTCATCGGGGGGCGGACGGGCCGCGACGGCATCCACGGCGTTACCTTCGCCTCCGGCGAATTGAACAAAGAGTCCGAGACGGTCTCCTCAAGCTCGGTGCAAATCGGCAACCCCATCGTGGAGAAGAAGGCGCTGGACGCCATCCTGCGGGCGCGCGACCGCGGCCTCTACCGCCGCATCACCGACTGCGGCGGCGGCGGGCTGTCCTCGGCGGTGGGGGAGATGGGCGAGACCACCGGCGTGCGGGTGGACCTGGAGAAAGTCCCCCTGAAGTACGCCGGGCTGTCTTATACCGAAATATGGGTCTCCGAGTCGCAGGAGCGCATGGTCGTCGCCAGCCCGCCGGACAAGGTGGACGAGCTGCTGGAGCTTTTCCGCAAGGAAGACGTGGAGGCCACCGTCATCGGCGAGTTCACCGACGACAAGCGCCTCAAGCTCTATTACGCGGGCAATCCCGTCGGCGACCTGGACATGGAGTTCCTCCACCACGGCCTGCCGCAGCTGACGCGCACTGCCGCCTGGCAGCCGCCCCGGCACGCCGAGCCGGTACTGCCCGAGTCCGCCGACCTGGCCGGCGACTTGAAAAAAATCCTGGGCGCCTGGAACGTCTGCAGCAAGGAGTGGGTTATCCGCCAGTACGACCACGAGGTGCAGGGCGGCAGCGTCTTAAAACCGCTCGTCGGCGCGGCCAGCGACGGCCCCGGCGACGCCGCCGTCATCCGGCCGCTGCCGGATACGAACAAGGGCATCATCGTCGCCAACGGCATCAACCCCAAGTACGGCGACATCGATACCTACTGGATGGCCGCCTCGGCCATCGACGAGGCCTTGAGACAGGTTATCGCCGTCGGCGGCAGCCTCAAAGAAGTCGCCCTGCTGGACAACTTCTGCTGGGGCAACCCGGAGAAGCCCGACCGCCTGGGCACGCTGGTGCGGGCGGCCCGCGCCTGCTACGACATGGCCATCGTCTACGGCACGCCGTTTATCTCCGGCAAGGACAGCCTCTATAACGAGTACGAAACGGGCAAAGAGAGCATCTGCATCCCGCCGACGCTCCTGATTTCGGCGCTGGCGGTCACCGACGACGTGACCAGAGCCGTCTCCATGGACTTGAAGCAGGCCGGCAATCTGATTTACCTCGTCGGCGAGACGTTTAAAGAACTGGGCGGCTCGCACTATTACGATATCAAGGGTCATGTCGGCTCAAGCGTACCTAAAGTGGACGCCAGGAAAGGCAAGCGGCTCATGGACGCCCTCTCCGGGGCGACGGGCAAGGGCCTGGTAAAGTCCTGCCACGACTTAAGCGAGGGCGGCCTGGGGGTGGCGGCGGCGGAGATGGCCTTCGCCGGGGGGCTGGGAATGGCGCTCAATCTTAAGGACGTGCCCCTGGGCGAGAAAATTACGCGTGACGATTTTATCCTCTTCGCCGAATCCAACACGCGTTTCCTGGCCGAGGTCGCCCCGGCGGACAAAGATAAGTTTGAAAAGGCCATGTCCGGCGTGGCGCACGCCGCCGTCGGGCGGGTAACGGCGGGGGACAGGCTCACCGTAACCGGGCTTAACGGCGAGGTTGTGCTGGACGCCGGTATTTATGAACTGAAGGAGGCCTGGCAGGCGCCGCTAAGGTGGTAGGGAGGAATGAAAAAGGAGTGGGGTAATTACGCTTTTATCGATGCGAACAACCTGTATTTGTCCATACGTGGCCTCGGTTGGAAACTGGATTATAGTAAGTTTAGGAGATACTTAACGGATAAATATGATGTTAGCCGAGCGTATTACTTTATCGGTGAGGTTCCGGGGATGGAGACATTATACTCGAGTTTGAAGAGCTACGGCTTTGAATTGATATTTAAGCCACCGATTATAGATAAGTATGGTAATTATACAGGAAATGTTGATGCCGAACTAGTGCTGCAGGCTATGATAGATTTGAATGACTACGAAGGTGCGATAGTCGTAACCAGTGATGGAGATTTCGCCTGTCTGATTAAATATCTGGTTAGTGTGAACAAGCTGAAGCGCTTACTGGCGGCCAGCCGGAGAGGCTGCTCGAAGCACTTGAGAATAGCGGCTGGTAGCAAAGTTGATTATATGGATGAATTGAGGAATAAACTGGAGTATAAAAATTGAAAAGCACCCCGTAAGGACTAACCCTTACAGCGTGCTTTCCGAAATGATTCTAGCGATATTATACCGGACACCTGTCCAGTTGTCAAGGCTGAAAAGGATAAAATGACCAAAGTAAGAGTCCTCATGCTGCGGGCCCCCGGCACCAACTGCGACTTCGAGACGCAGGTGGCCTTCGAGGCGGCCGGCGCCGTCGTTGATTCGGCGCTGGTGACCGAGCTCTTCCGCCGCGAGAAGAAACTGGCCGACTACCACATCCTGGTCAGCCCCGGCGGCTTCACCTACGGCGACGACATCTCCGCCGGCAAGCTCCTGGCCAACGAAATCCGCCTGCGGCTGGGCGAGGACATCCGGAGCTTCGTCGCCGACGGGCGGCTCGTCCTGGGCATCTGCAACGGCTTTCAGGTGCTGGTCAAGGCGGGGATACTGCCCGGCCTGCCCGATGCCGGCGCCCAGCCCATCACCCTGACCACCAACGACTCCGGCAAGTTCGAGTGCCGCTGGGTAAATCTCAAAGTGAACGAAAAGAGCCCCTGCGTCTTCACGCGGGGCATGACCGGGATGTATATCCCCGTGGCCCACGG
This sequence comes from Dehalococcoidales bacterium, assembly GCA_034430515.1. Taxonomy (GTDB): domain Bacteria; phylum Chloroflexota; class Dehalococcoidia; order Dehalococcoidales; family RBG-16-60-22; genus DAOUEH01. The sequence goes on from DAOUEP010000069.1 coordinate 4,824, forward strand.
GGAGGGCAAGCTGGTGGCCGAGCCGGGCGTACTGGAGCGGCTCAACGTGGTGGTGCGCTACGCCGACGCGGCGGGCGATACCGGGGCGGGCTATCCCCATAACCCCAACGGCTCGCAGGCAAATATCGCCGGTATCTGTGATGAGTCGGGGCGGGTCTTCGCCCTGATGCCCCACCCGGAGCGGTTCGTCCGCGGCACGCAGCACCCCCGCTGGACGCGGCAAAAAAGGCGTGAGGACGGCGACGGCCTGCCGGTATTCCGCAATGCCGTCGCGTGGGCCGGGGGAATCTAGCGGGCGGGGGGCGGCGGGCTAGTCCTCCGCGCCACCATGTTCTTTGATGAAGTCGATAGCGTCCTGGATGGTAATTATCTTCTCGGCGGCCTCATCGGGTATCTCCACCTTGTGGTCGCCGGTACTGAAGGCCTCCTCCAGGGACATAATCAGCTCCACCAGGTCGAGCGAGTCGGCGCCTAAATCTTCAACAAAGCTGGCTGTGGGCACCACGTCTTTCTCGTCGACGCCGAGCTGCTCCACAACCATCGCTTTAATCTTCTCAAAGGTAGTTGCCACGTTGCCCCCCTTTTCTTGGTTTGCTAGCGGTTGGCCAGGGTGATGACTGCCCCCAGGACGCCGTTGACGAACTTGGCCGATTTATCGCTGCCGAACTGCTTGGCCAGCTCCACAGCTTCGCTGACGGCTACCTTAACCGGTACTTTATTATCAAATAAAATTTCAAAGATTGCAAGTCGCAGGATATTGCGGTCGGTGACGGCAATCTGGTCGACCGGCCAGGCCGGGGCGAATCGGCGGATGTGGCCGTCGATGGCGTCATGGTGGCGGGAGGCGCCGGTCACCAGGTCGCGGGCGAAGGCCTTGTTCTCGTCGGAGAGGTCGGCCCCGCTCAGGTAGCGCTCCACTACCGGCCCCACCGCGTGGCCGCCACAGTCGGCCTCGTAGAGCGTCTGGAAGGCGATTGTCCTGGCCCGGTGACGGGTCCCTGGCGTAGTCATGTTCCGGGCATGTATTATAGCATAACGCGCCGGCGGCGGGAAATTAGCCAGCCGGTTAGAACCAGGCAGGCGCTAGCTTGGGCCGTCCCGGCGCGCCGGGGGCGGGCCACCTAGTCCTCCTTGCCGTGGTACTTGAAGGAGACCCTCACCTTGGCGCGGTAGTTGGTGACCTTGCCGTTATCAAGCTGCATGTCCAGCTCCTCGATTTCGGCAATCCTCAGGTCTTTGAGTGACTTGGCGGCTGTTTCCACGGCGGTGGCGGCGGCCTTCTCCCAGGACTCGGTGCTGGTGCCGACCAGCGTGATAATCTTGTAGACGCTGTTGGGCATGGCAACCTCCTTTAAATGATTTATTATTATATAATGCCTATTTGGAGAAAGCAACGGCGCCCGGAGGGATTGATTTTCGCCTTATATCACCCGCCGGGCGGCGCTGAGGCCGCTATATTACGCAAAAACGCCCCCAGCTTGCATTTGGTTGCCAAAATGCATATAATTTGACCGGAGATATTTCAATCAGCCCGGTCGGGAGGTATGTCATGCTGGATGAACTCGGCAGGTTAATCATCGGCGAGCTGCAGGCGGACGCCCGGCAGAGCTACCGGGAAATCGGCCGCAAGCTCAAGGTATCCGAGGGGACGGTGCGCAACCGGGTCAAGGGCCTGCTCAAGAGCGGCACCATGAAGATTAGCGCCGTACCCAATCCCCAGAAGCTGGGGCTGGACTTTATCTGCGTTATGGGCATCGAGGTCAAGGTGGGCGCCGCCGAGCAGGTGGAGGCGCGGCTCATCCAGAGCCCCAACGTTTACTACCTCTGCGGCTGCACCGGCACTTACGATATCCTGGGGATATTCGTCTTCAGCGCCCCGGCCGATTTTGATAAATTCGTCAAGGATATTATCGCCAATATACCGGATATCGTCCGCACCTCCACCTTCGTCGCCATGCACGTCTCGCGGAGCCCCTGGGAGCACAACCTGGACGTAACCGCGCTGGGTAAGTCCCCGGCCTAGACCCCCCGGGGAAAAGAGGTTAATCCTTGCCCATAACCAAGCGTCCCCGCCGCGGCATTTACTTCGGGTGGTGGTCGGTCTTATTCATCGGCATCATCTCCGGGCTGGGTCACGGCTTCAATACCTACGGCATCTCCGTCTTCTTCAAGAACATCTCCGCCGACCTGGGGCTCTCGCGGGCGGCCACTTCCTGGGCGCCCGGCGTGGGGAGGGTGCAGGGGGGCATCACCTCCCCGGCGGTGGGCTGGCTTTCGGATAAATTCGGCCCCCGCTGGATTGTCGTCTTCGGCATCGTCATGGCCGGCACCGGCCTGATACTGATGCGATACATCACCCAGCCCTGGCACTACTACGTGGTCTGGGGGGTTCTGCTGGGGCTGGGGCTCAACATCGGCCTGACGGTGGCCTGCGACAAGGAAATCAGCGACTGGTTCGTGCGCCGCCGCGGGCTGGCCATGGGCATCAAGTTCGGCCTCATCGGGCTGCTGGGCGTCCTCGTCGTCCAGGCGATTACCCCCCTGCTGGATATCCAGGGCTGGCGGGGCGTCTGCTTTATCTGGGGCCTCATCATGTTCGCCAGCATCCCCTTCGCCTTCTGGCTGATAAGGCCCCGCCGCCCCGAGTATTACGGGCTGCTCCCCGACGGGGCGGATACTGGCCGGGACGGCGGCGACGACGGGCAGGACATGCTGGCCCGGGGGGTGCGCTACGCCTCCGGCGTTGAGGAGACGGAGTTTACCTTTCGCCAGGCCGCCCGGACGGGGACGTTCTGGCTGCTCATCGCCGTCTTCGGCGTGCACAACATCATGGCCAGCGCCTTCAACCTGCACGCCCACCCCTTTCTCACCGATAACGGCCTCAGCGAGGCCACCGCCAGCGCTTTGATGGGCATGATGATACTCTTTACCATCCCCTCGCGCGTCTTCGGGGGCATCATCGCCGACCGCCTGTCCAAGGGGCGGCTCCGCTACCTGCTCACGGCGGCCCTGCTCTTACAGGTCATCGGCGTGGGCACCTTTCTCATCTTCCGGAGCATCCCGGCGATATACGTGCTGCTGGCCTGCCACGGCCTCAGCTCCGGGGCGGTGACGCCCCTGGTCATCCTCGTCGTCGGGCGCTATTTCGGCCGCAAGGCCTTCGGCTCCATCCTGGGGACGATGGTGGCCTTTCTGGCGCCGGTGGGGCTGCTGTCGCCGGTGTACTACGGCTGGGTCTTCGACACCACCGGCAGCTATAATCCGGCCTTTCTCACCGTGCTGGTGCTGGCGGCGGCGGCCACGGCCCTTACCTTCTTCATCCGCGTCCCCGGCGCGCCGGGCGACGACGAGGCCACCTGGTAGCCTGACCCTGGGAAAAAGCGAGGCACCGGAGTCCTCTCCGGTGCCTTTTATTTAGCCGGGTTTGGGGGCTAGGCTTCTCGAAACGAGCCCGGTGCGGCCGAGGTCTGGCCCAGCTCCTGGCTGATGGCATCCGTCCGCTTCTGCACCTCGGCCACAAAGCCGTCCCGCCCCAGTTTGAACCAGTAGGGCTCCCACTCCATCACCTTGAGGTTATCGATGAGGGGGCCGATGGTATCGAAGGGGAAGCTGATGATGAAAAGCCCCTCCGGCAGCACCCGGCGCGCCTTCATGCTGAAACCCAGCCCGGTGATGGTGTAGTTCATCTGGCCGCTGAGGTAGGGGTGGGCGTAAATCCAGGCGCAGGCCAGGCAGGTGGAGCCCCTGGCGTGCCACATCTTGCCGTCGCTGAAGCTGGAGGCCCGCAGCAGGATTTCGGCCTGGCGGGTATCGGCGGTAAAGATGAGCAGGTCGGGGTCGAAGGTCATTTTATCTATCGAGGCGTGGCTGATGTAGGGGGCGCTGTTCAGGGGGAGGTGGGGCACGTAATCGTAGATGCGGCGGTTGGCGCCGGGGTTCTTGAACATGGAGAATATTGGCCCCAGCTGGCCGCTGTACATCACCGGCGGGTAGTCCGCGAAACCGGCCACCTGCTCGCCGCACTGGATGTTTTCCCGGGTAATGTAAAACGGATTACTCGTCTGGGCCTCCTTGAACGCCTCGCAGAGGGCCAGTAATTTGTCCGTCGGTGAGATGTCCCGGGGCCTTTCCATGGAGAAACGCACGCCGACGGGTTTCCTCTCGAACTTGAAATTATCGAAGATACTGTAATCCGGTCTTTTAGCGCTCATAATTACCTCCCTTGCTGCCCCGATTATAGCACTCGTCCCGCCGCCGAGCCAAATAGGCTTCTTCCATGAAAAATGCAATCAATTTCCATCGTTTGGGCAGTCTAGGCAATCGGCCCGTAAGGTGCGTTTGATACCATTTAAAAGAGGGTAGTGACACGATGCGATTAAGGTCGTCCACAGCGTGGTTTCTGGTACTGCTCCTCGTCGTCATCGGGGCCGGAGCGGCCATCGCCGTGAGCGTCTCCGGCACCGTCGAGGGCCGGGTGCCGCTGGCGGTGGGCCAGGCGCTGCGGATTCTGGAGCCGGAGTGGCTGGAAGGCGAGCTGCCGCCCACGCTGCCGCCGACGATACCCAATCCCTACGTCAGCCGCCCCAACCGCGAGTTTACCGCCGTGGACGATACCGGCACCGCCTTCTCGGTGGCCGCCGAGCTGGCCACCGGCGACCAGGTGGCCTTTAAGCTGCCCGTCGCCAACCAGAGCCAGAACTCCCTGGTCTGCCAGCTGGAGCTGGAGCTGCCCGCGTCGGTGAACGTGGAGGTCTATAATCCGGATATCTCCTTCATCGAGAACGTCATACGCATCGGCCCGACCACCTGGACGTTCGTGCTTCCCAGACAGGAACCGAACCAGGAACTGGATTACATTGTCGTCGTCATCGCCGCCGACGATAGCGTGCCCCTCATCGATACCATCCGGGGGGTGCTGACACCCTCCGACAGCCACGCCACCATCGTCGAGACGATGGAGCTCAGCGTCAGCGGCGGCCTGCCCCACGAAACGTCGCTGGAGCTGGCCAGCCTGGCCCCGGCCAGCGATGGCGCCGCCGCCTTCACGCTGGGCAATATCAGCCACGTGCCCGGCGAGCTGAGCATCGTCTTTACCGCCATCACCAATATCGGCGCCTCCGGCGATACCGAGTACGAGGATGGCGAGGGCGACCTGGGCGAGGCGATTATGATAGCGCTCTACATCGATAACGACCGGAGCGGCACCTGGAACGCCGGGGATACCGGACTCAGGGCCGACGGCACCACTTATCCCTACCCGGCCGCCCTGGAGTACGCCACCTTCAACAGCTACGACGGCGCCGGCTGGGACGACGTCACCGTTATCCCGCCCCTGGGGGCTATTGATTTCGTCATCTCCTGGGTCGTGCCGGCCTCGGCGGGCAATGATATCCAGGGCGACAGCATCCGCCTGGACATAACCTTCACGCTGGAAGAGGTCGTGGGGCCGTAGGGCAGCCCGGGCGAACATATTTCTAGAATACATGCCCTTCTTTGAACACCTTAACTAAGACATACTGAGACTGAGACAGACATAGTTGAGCATAGTCGAACAGACCGTCCTTACGCCGGGCGGGTGCCCGCTCGGCCGTGTCTGGAGAGGGTGATAGTTTGACGCCGATGCAAGAGCCGGAAAAAGGCCTGAGCTGGCAGCAGCAGATGCTGCTGCGCAGGATAGACCAGGTCTTCGGCGATGGCAGCGCCGTAAGCGATATGACGCCCGCGCCGGAACCTGCGGAGGCCGGCGGGACGGCCGTCCCGCCGCAGGCGCCCGCCGTGGCCGCCCCCGCCCCGGCCCTGGCCATGACCGTGGCCAAAACCAGTCGCCGCTGGCTCCGCCTGCCCTCGCGCAAGGTCGTCTACTGGACGGTCTTTACCACCCTGGGTCTGGTTATCCTCGCCTTTGCCCTGCTCAACTTCCTGCCCGGCTACAACATCTACGTCGTCCAGAGCGGCAGCATGGAGCCGGCCCTCTCCGTGGGCGACATGATTGTCACCGGCCCGGCCGGGGGCTGGCTCAGCGGCGACATCGAAATCGGCACCATCATCACCTACGACAACGGCCACAAGTCCGTCACGCACCGGGTCATCGCGGTGGGGGACGACCACGTGATAACCAAGGGCGACGCCAGCGAAGACCCGGACACCTTCGCCGCCAGCCTCGGCGCCGTGGAGGGCGTGCTGCTCTTCAGCATCCCGCACTTCGGCCACGTCATCAATTTCATCGGCACCAAGCTGGGCTGGTTCCTCGCCATCATCTTACCGGCCGCATTATTGGTCTTTATGCTCGTCAGGGAAATCGTCAAAGAGGCCCTGCGTAAAGATAGTAAACCAGCCTACCGGAAAGGGAGGTACCGCATATCGAGATAGAGCAAGAAACATGCCGACCCGGCATGAGGACGCCAGATACACCCCAAAATCCAATCAAGGAAAGGAGAGAGATATGAAAAGGATATTTGGTCTGACAATCGCCGCCATGATGGTTATGGCACTGGTAGTGGGCGGCACACTGGCCTACTTTACCGACGAGGAGACCAGCGCCAATAACTACCTTACCGCGGGCACTTTGGACCTCAACATCGAGGGGGGCAACGTGGCCGTGGATACCTTCCAGGTGGATGCCGCCGGCCCCGGCGATAGCGGCAACGGCCAGAGCGCGCTGGCCAACGTGGGCAGCTACGACGGCGAGCTGGACATCGCCTTTTCGACGGTGACCAATACCCCCGGCAGCGGCGGCACCGAGTACGAAGGCGGCTCCGGCGAGCTTGGCGGCGTGGCCACCATCGCCGTGTACATCGACAAGAATTCTAACAGCACCTTCGATACCGGTGATATCGGCCTCAAGTCCGACGGCACCACCTACACCCCGTCGACGCTGGACTACGACACCATCGACAGCTATTCCGGCGAGAGCTGGGACGCCGTCACCGTCATCGCCAACGGCGACACGGACGACTTCGTCGTCGAGTGGCAGGTCCCGACCAGCGCCGGCAACGAGATTCAGGGCGACAGCGTCAGCTTTGACGTTACCTTCACCCTGGAGCAGGAAGCCGCGGACTAGTAATCACGTGTAACGATATGGCAAGGATAATGTAGTGTAAAACATACCTTTTCCACCAGCCCATCGGGCTGATTGCCGTGTCAGGGGATATTGTGAAGAAGATAATCGGCCTGGCAATGGCCGGCTTAGTTATCATAGGCATTGTGCTGAGTGGCACCTGGGCCTTTTTCAGCGACCCGGAGAGCTCCTCCGGCAACCAGATTGTCTCCGGCTCGCTGGACCTGCGCGTGGACGGCCAGAACCCCTGGACGTCTGCCAAGGTCAACGTGGGCAATATGAAGCCGGGCGACAGCGGCGTGGCGACGATGACGGTCAACAACGCCGGCACGCTGGCCGGGACGCTGACCGTGGACATCACCGGCCTTAGCGACGCCCCCGGCACCACCCCGGAACCGGAGCCGACGCCGGATAACGGCGAACTCAGCGCCAACCTGGATATTGTCATCTGGGTGGATACCGATAACGACGGCATCAAGGATGCCGGCGAGACCCAGCTTTACGGCGGCAAGCTCAACGCCGAGGCGGGGCCTTACACCGTCGGCACGCTTATCGGCGGCGGTACCACCTATGTCAGCCTGAGCTATTCCCTTGGCGGCGGCGTGGGCAACGTAATTCAGGGCGATATCTGCAACTTCTCCATCGCCTACAACCTTACCCAGAACTAGCGATAGAGCATCAAACTAAATAGCCGGAAATAACGAAAAGGAGGCGGCCGGTTGCGGTTTCGTAAGACCATCGGCTTACCGTTGCTATTCATCATGGCCGTGTGCCTGGCGCTGGGCCACGTAAACGGCGCCATGGCCGCCCTCACCGACGGCGAGCAGTCCGGCGTCAACAGCGTCGGCGCCGGGGTGTGGGGCGACTGGCTGCAGACGACCCAGGCGGACTTCGGGACGGGTGTCCTGGGGGACGTGGATATCACCGCCTCCCCCAACGACGTGGTGCTGACCGGCGGGGATTCCTCGCCGGAATACGTCTACGCCCTGCGGGGTAACTACTCCTATCATTTCTGGAAATACACCATCGCCTCCAATAACTGGTCGTCGCGGGCGAACACCCCGGACATAGTCCGCGGCGGCGGCTGCCTGGTCTACGACGGCGGCAACTACGTCTACGCCCTGCAGGGGAACTACAAGACCAATTTCTGGCGTTACAGCATCTCGGAAAATGGCTGGATATCGCGGGCTTCCACGCCCTCGGGAGTCTGGTACGGCGGGGCCATGATTTACGACGGCGGCAACTATATCTATGCCCTGCGGGGCGGCTTCGGCAGCGAGTTCTGGCGCTACAGCATCTCCGCCAACAGCTGGGCTACGATGACCAGCGCGCCCGGTGGGGTCTGGTACGGCGGGGCGCTGGCCTACGACGGCGGCAATTACATCTACGGCATGCCGGGCAATAACACCACCAGTTTCTGGCGCTACAGCATTTCCGGTAATTCCTGGTCGTGGATGCACGACACCCCCGGCGGGGTTAAGGACGGCGGCTGCCTGGCCTACGGCGACGACAATTATATCTACGCCCTGGCGGGGAATAGCAGCAGCAGCTTCTGGCGCTACAGCGTCTCCGGCAACTCCTGGACAACGCTGGCCGGCACTCCCTACAGCGTGGACGACGGCGGCGCCCTGACCTACAATAGCGCCGGCTATCTCTACGCCTTCCGGGGCGGCGGGTATACCAGCTACTGGCGCTACAGCATTTCCGGCAATTCCTGGTCGTGGCTGGCCAGCGCCCCCAACGGCGTGGACGACGGCGGCGGCCTGACCTGCGGCGGGGGAGGGGTGTCCTATCCCGATAGCGGCACCATCGCCTCCCGCGTTTACGATACCGGCGCCGGCGGCGTGGGCTGGACGGCGCTCGCCTGGAGCGAGACTTTGCCCTCCGGGACGGACATTACCTTTGAGGTCAGGGCCTCCGACACCAGCTTTGCCCAGGACGCCGTAACGCCGTCCTGGATAAGCCTGGGGACGGCCGGCAGCCCGGTGACGTCGGGGCTGCCTTCGGGGAGGTACGTGCAGTGGCGGGCGACGCTGCACGCCAACGCCGCCAACAGCGAGACGCCGGTGCTGCATAACGTAACCGTGACCTACGCCTCGCCGTAGCCGGTCGTTGATTATGGCGCGGGCTAAAAAGGCCCGCGGTGGTCCTTGACCCAGGTCAAATCCTCCCTGGCCAGGCCCCAGCCGGCCTCGGCGGCCCCCTGGAACATGGGGGCGGGGTTCTTCTGTCTTTCCTCCATGCGCTGCGCCGCCAGCTTTGCCTGCCGCTTCATGCCTTCGGGGGTGGTGTAGTTGACGAGCCGCTCGGCGATGTTCTGCATCATCTTCTCCGGCTCCGGCATGGGCAGGATATAGAGCACCTCGTCCTCAATCCCCTTCTTGAGTATTCTGGCCAGCTCCTCGGGGTCGATGCCGTAGGAGTAGTGCTTGCGCATGAACTCAATCGTCTTTTCGTTGGTGTTGTAGCCGGTGTTGGCCAGGTGCTCGGGGCGGGTATAGCTGGACTCGCCGATGTTGGAGCGGATGCCGCCGGGGCAGAGGCAGGACACGCCGATGCCGTAAGGCCGGAGGGCCATGTGGTAGCTCTCCATGAGGTTGATGACGGCCGCCTTGGCCGCCGAGTAGGGGGCCGTCGTCGGGCCGCCCATGAGGCCGCCCATCGAGGAGACGGCGGCGATATAGCCGCCCTTACCGGCCTTAATCATGCGCGGCACGAAGGTCACCAGGCCGTTGACGACGCCGCCCAGGCAGACGCCCATCACCCAGTCGTAGTCTTCAAACGTCGAGGCCTCGGCCGGGCCGAAGGCGTTGACGCCGGCGGTATTGAAGAGCATCTGGGGCGGGCTGCCGTAGACCTTCTCCACCTCGTCAGCGGCGGCCGCGTAGGCCTTTCTATCGGTAATGTCCAGCCGGATGGCGTGAACGTCGGCCTTTTTCTCCTTGAAATAGGCCATGGCCTCATCGAGGTGGTCTTGCCTGATATCGGCGATGACGACCTTGCAGCCCGCCTCGGAAAATACCTTGGCCTGGCCGAGTCCGGCCCCGGAAGCCCCCCCGGTGATGAAGAGAACCTTACCGGCAAAATCCTTCATGATTGCCTCCTGCGCTATATTGCTGTATAGCCTAATATAATCGGCCAAATATTTCAAATACCGTCTTAAATTAGATGTTGCCACGATTTGAATTCTTGATTTGTTTTATTCTATGATATGGAAAACACGCCATATTGCGACATATCGGGATAAGGAGGACCATGAAGGAAAACAGCGCCAAAATCACGGTTTTAGACCCCCGCGGCCAGCCCAGCGGCATCTTCGGGCGGCGGCTCGACGTTGATTCGCCCCCCTGGGCCATCCACGACCCCGTCAACCAGCCCCGGGATACCACCGAGGCCCTGGGCGCCCTCAATATGGCGCCGCGCCTGGATATGCTTGAGGGCAAGACCGTCTACCTGGTCAACACCGGCTTCGCCGGCGGCAAGGAGTTCATGGAGGAGCTCCAGGCGTGGCTCGCCGAGAACCACCCGGAGATAAAGACCGAGCTGCGCCATAAAAAGACCAGCATGTTCACCGACGAGCCGACGCTCTGGGCCGAAATCAAGGCGGGCGGCGACGCCGCCATCCTCGGCGTCGGCGGCTGAGACGGCTGCTCGGCGAGTATCGCCGAATTCTCCCGTGCTCTGGAGAACGATTACGGCGTCCCCACCGCCCCCATCGTCACCGCCCGCTTCGCCGACTACGTGCAGCGCGACGGCCGCAGCCACGGCATGAACCTGCGCTGGAGCTTCCCGCCCTATCCGGTCGGCTTCGTTTCCCGCGAGACGCTAAAGGACTATATCCGCGGCAGCGACCCCATCTCCGGCGCGCCCCTGATGGACGAGGTATTCCTGGCCCTCACCCGGCCGCTGACCGAGGCCGAACGAAGCTGCCAGCCGGAGGAGAAGCCCCGGCGCCCGCGCCTGCTGGCGCCGGCCAGCGAGGCCGACCTGCACCGCCTCTTCCTGGAGAACGGCTGGACGGACGGCCTGCCCATCATCCTCCCCACCGAGGAGCGCGTCGCCGAGATGCTCACCGGCACCGACCGCGACCCGCAGGAAATCGTCGGCATGATGTCCATCACCACCCACGAGGAGCGCCTTCAGTACACCGTGGAGCGGGTGGCCGCCAACGCCGTCATGGCCGGGGCCAGGCCGGAGCACTTCCCCGTCATCCTGGCGCTGGCCGCCTCGGGGCGGCCCTCCATGCCCAGCTCGACGACCTCCTTCGCCAGCATGATGGTGGTCAACGGGCCCGTCCGCGACGAAATCGGCATGAACTACGGCCTGGGCGCCCTCAGCCCGGTCAACTACGCCAACGCCGTCATCGGCCGGGCCTGGACGCTCATGAGCATCAACTTCGGCGACGTGCGCCCCGGCGCCACCTTCACCGCCACCACCGGCACCACCATCAACTACAACAACATGTGCTGCGCCGAGAACGAGCAGGGCAGCGTCTGGGAGCCGTTCCACGTGCGCAAGGGCTACAAGGCCGGGGAGAGCACCGTCAGCCTCTTCCGAGGCTGGAACGTCCTCACCATGAACCTCGGCCCGTCGCAGCGCATGCTGGAGGTAATCAAGGGCATGGGCGGGCCCTTCGGCGGCGCTTTCACCTTTGTCGTCGACCCACTGGTGGCCAAGAGCCTCAAGCGCGACGAGGGCTACGACGACCCCGCCAGGCTGAGCGAGTGGCTGGTGGGGCAGCTGGACACCCCCTTCAAGCGCCCGGAGATGATTAACTTCGTCGTCGTCGGCGGGGAGACCAACCCCATGTGGGTCGTCACCGACTTCTCCTACTTCCAGACATCGGCCGTCGACCCGTGGATTCCCAAGGCCGGCATCAAGAAAGACAAGAAACCGCTGCGCATGCCCCTGGGCGTGACCTGCAGCGACGGCTCCTGCGGGATTGTCCCGTAGCCGCCCCAAAACGCCAAGAGGAGGGTAGCATGAAAGACTTTAAAGATAAGGTAGCCTTTATCACCGGCGGCGCCAGCGGCATCGGCCTGGGCATCGCCAAGGTATTCGCCCGTAACGGCATGAAGGTGGTCGTCGCCGACGCCCGCCAGAACGCCCTGGACGAGGCGATGGCCTATTTCAAGCAAAACGGCGGCGAGGTCCACCCGATTTTGCTCAACATCACCGACCGCGAGGCCTACGCCCGCGCCGCCGACGAAACGGAAAAGGTCTATGGCAAGATACACGTGCTGGTCAATAACGCCGGCGTCGGCTCCGGCGGCCCCATGGAAAAGCTGACCTACAAGGATTGGGACTACTCGCTGGGGGTCAACCTGGGCGGCGTCGTCAACGGCGTCATGACCATGCTGCCGCGCATCCTCAAGCACGGCGAGGGCGGCCACATCGTCACCACGTCCTCCACCTGCGGCCTGATGGGCTCGGCCAACTTCTCTATCTACTGCACCACCAAGTTCGCCGTCACCGGCATGATGGAGTGCCTGGCCACCGAGCTCCAGGACAGGGGCATCGGCGTCTCGGTGCTCTTCCCCGGGCCGACGATGACCAATCTGGGCCAGTCCACCTTCGAGAACCGCCCCGAGCACCTCCGCAACGAGGGCGAGACCTGGCCGCCGGCCCCGCCGCCGCAGGCCAAGGACGCCCCGCCCCGCCGCCCCCGCGAGGACTTTATGAAGGTCGTCATGGACCCGGTGGAGACCGGCGAGCGCGTGCTGCGGGGCATCCGCCGCAACGACCTCTACATCCATACCCACCCCGAGTTCCGCGACGGCTATATCGCCCGGCACGACGCCGTTATCCGCGCCATCCCCGACGAGCCGCCCAAGCCGGAGCGCTGGGAAATCATGAAGAACTTCGGGACGATAATCTACAACGACATCTACGATAAGCAGCAGCCGGTAGGCCCGCCGGACTGGTAGTGATACAATAAAGTATAAAACGAATCAGGGAGACAAAGATGGCGGATACAAGGTACGACAAGTATTTCCTGCGGGAACCCTGGGGTATCATTCATCCGGGCACCCCCCCCGATGCGCCGGTCTACATCGGCATTGGCCAGAAGGCCCCCGTGGCGGGGTGGGACGAGCCGCTGACCCAGGTGCTGCGCCCCATCTACCACCCTTATAAGATGATACCCGAAGGCCACCAGCACAACGTGGCCGAAATCCTCTACTTCATCGGCGGCGACCCGATGAACTTTCAAGAGTTCGGGGCCGAGGTCGAGCTGACCATGGGCGAGGGCGATAACGCCGAGGTATATACCATCACCCAGACCACCTGGGTCTACGTGCCGGCCAACCTGCCCCACTGCCCGCTGGATTTCAAGCGGGTGGATAAGCCCATCATGTTCGGGCACATCATGTTCGCCCCCTCGTTCGACTCCACCATCATCGGCCGCAACTTTACCGACCCGTAACCCGCCCGGCGGGCCAAAATGTCATAGTTTCGCAACTTTTTCGGCGCGCATTTTATAATTATTCCATCGCCGGCGGGCTATAGTAAGTCTGCGGCGCGGCGGTCAGACCGGCGCCGGGCGATGCCAGGAGGTTAAAGATGTATAAGAAGATTCTGGTGCCATTGGACGGGTCGGATCTCGCCGAGTGCGTGCTACCGCACGTGGAATCCATCGTTAAGGGAGGCCGCGTTAAGGAGGTAGTCTTTCTCCGCGTCGTCGAGCCGACCTATATCCCGACCGGTGCCTACCCCACGGGCCTGGGCTCGGACAGCATCATCGAGATAGATGCGGCCCATAAGGCGGCCGCCGAGGACTACCTGGGCAAACTGGTAGGGCGGACGATATACAACAAAGGGTTAAAAGTCCGTGCCGAGATTGTCGAAGGCCGCCCCGCCGAGGTCATCGCCGCCTACGCCGAGAAAAACGCCGTCGACCTCATCGCCATCGCCACCCACGGGCGCTCCGGCGTGAGCCGCTGGGCCTGGGGGAGCGTGGCCGACCGGGTGATGCGCTCCGCCTGTATCCCGGTGCTGATGGTGAGGGCGCCGGGGTGCGTGCCCGGCATCTGAGGGCGCAGTACCGCTAAAACGTCATATCTTTGTAACATTATCCACCCGGATGTTATAACTTCTATATTTCCGGGCTGTCATAATTAGCGGTGATTTCCGGCGGTGTGGCGCTGGCAATTATGATATTAGCGGGAATCCTGTTGCCTCATGAATGACAGCGAGAAGCGGCCGACGGTGCTGGTGGTCGACGACCAACCCAGGGTACTGCGGTTTATTGAGATAGACCTTAAAATCCGCGGGTTCACCGCCGTCACGACCACTTCCGGCGCCGAGGCCCTGCGGCTCATCAGGTCGCGGGAGCCGGCCGTTATGCTGCTGGATATCGTCATGCCGGAGATGGACGGCTTCGAGGTGCTCCGCCGTCTGCGGGGCTTCAGCGATATGCCGGTCATCGCTTTCAGCGCCTCCCACGCCAGCCAGGACGATGCCCTGCGCTGGGGCGCCGACGACTTTATGACCAAGCCGTTTCACCCCGATGAGATGGTCCGTAGAATCGGCCTCCTCCTGGAAGGCCGGAACTGACGGGGCGGTCAAGACCGCTCGGTCTTGACCTGATGAATGGGCAGCGCGAAGGAGAAGGTCGCGCCCTGGCCCGGCTCCGATGCAACCTTAATCCAGCCGCCCTGGGCCTCTACCAGCCGCTGGCAGACCACCAGGCCCAGACCCAGTCCCGGCGAGGCGCGCCGGCCTTTTTCCAGCCGCCCGAAGAGCTGGAAGAGGGCCTCCCGGTCGGCGGGGCTTATCCCCTGGCCCCGGTCGCTGACGGCGGTGACGATGGTATCGCCGTCTCTCTTTCCCGATACCGTTATTTCGCTCTGGGGCGGCGAGTACTTGGCGGCGTTTTCCAGCAGGTTGTAGAGGATTCTCTCCACCCTGACCGGGTCGGCCTCCACCGGCGGCAGGTCGTCGGGGAAGGCCAGGGTAAAGCGCTGTCCGGCGCCCTGCGCCTTGAGCCGCTCGATGACCGTCCGCGCCACGGCGGCGATGGCCACCCGCTCCAGGCGGAGATTGAGGCGGTTGGCCTGGTAGCGGGCTATCTCCAGCATGTTCTCCAGAATGGCCGCCAGCGAGTCGGCGCCCTCGGCGGCGTTGCGAATCAGCTCGCTGGCTTCCTCCGGCGAGACGCCCGGCGACAGCGCCGACCGCAGCGACCCGGTGATGATGGTCAGCGGCGTGCGCAGCTCGTGGGAGACGAGGCCGATGAACTCGTCCTTCATGCTCTCTATCTTCTTGCGCTCGGTAATGTCCTCGATGCAGACCAGCACCTGCTTCTTCGCCGTGGTCATGGGCACCGTGGAGATGAGAAAGGTCAGCTCCTCCCGTACCCCGCGGCGGTAGAAGGGCAGCGTCCATTCCACCTGGTGATGGCTTTTCCCGGTCTCCAGCGTATCCAGCACGCTCTGGCGGACGAGGCAGTCCTGGCAGGCCGGGCCGAAGCCGCAGCCCCGCGAGTCGTCCAGGGAGTTGAGGCAGCCCAGGGCCTCGCCGCCGCGTACCCCCACCAGCTCTTCGACCGGGCGGCCGGTGAACCTGGCGGCCGCATCGTTGACCTTGAGAATGCGGCGGTCGGCGTCCACGGTAAACAGCACCACCGGCACGCTGGCCAGGATGGCGGAAAGCTCGTCCTCGCTGCGGCGCAGCTCCTCTTCGGCCTGCTTCCGCTCGGTGATGTCCTGCCCCTGGGCGATGGTGGCCAGGGGGGTCTTGCCGTCGGCTTTGAAGATGGTGGCCGAGTTCCAGAGGACGGTGCGGACGGAGCCGTCGACGTGCTGTACGGGCACCTCGACGACCTCCCAGCGCTCGCCCGGTATGGAGGTAAGGTTTATCTGTTTCAGGGCCTCGGCGCGCTTATCGGCCGGGATGAGGATAGCCACCTTTTTACCCAGCGTTGCTCCGGCAAGGCGCCCGGTGAGGCGCTCGAAGGCGTGGTTAAAGCGGGTAATACGCAGTTTCTGGTCCCAGACGATAATCGGGGCGTTGGCGTAGGTGATAAGGTTATCCAGGTAGTCGCGGGTCTGGCGCAGGTTTTCCTCCGCCTGCTTGAGCCCGGTGATGTCCTGGACGGTGCCGAAGCCGCCCCGGAGCCGACCCCGCCGGTCGAACTCCAGCTCGGCCTTTTCCTGCACCCACCTTACCGTATCGCCGACGACAATGCGGTGTTCCAGGTCGTAAGGCTCGCCCTTGAGCGCCGCCTGCCACTTCCGGTCGACGTATTCCTGGTCTTCCGGGTGCACCGCCGCCAGGAACGTTTCGTAGGTCATCGGCATTCTCCGGGGGACGCCGAATATACGGTGCGTCTCGTCGGACCAGGACAGCACGTTGCGCTGCACGTCGAGCCGCCAGCTGCCGGTCTGGGAGACGGCCTGAGCGTGCTCCAGGTCACGCTGGCTTTCCCGGAGGGCCGCCTCGACCCGCTTGCGCTCGGTGATGTCGCTGCCGTATATGTTGACATAACCCGCGCCGGTTATCGGGACGAAGTCGAGCGCGAAGGTGTGGCCCTTGCCCCCGGCCTCGACCAGCCGGGACGAGCCGCTGTCCAGGACTCGGGTGACGATACGCCGGTAGCGCTCGGGGAGGGACTGGCCCGGCTGGCATTTCATAAAGCTCAGCCTGGCGCAGGCGGCGTTGGCGAAGAGGATGACGCCGGCGCGGTTGACGCGCAGCACGGGATTGGGGTTTTCCTGGGGGAACCGGGCCAAATCATCGAGCTGCCGGTCGAGGCGTTCCCGTTTTCCGGCGGCCGGGGTCTTTGTCTCGCTGGCTTTATCCTGTTTACGATTCATGGCCAATTAATGCGTTCCGTGCCGTCCTTCCGGAGGCGGTTGCGAAGGGGCGCGGACGATGCACCTATTGTAGCATAACTACGAAAGCAAGTTTAGTACGGTTTACAACTTTGTATTTACTACTCCAATATATGGTAAAATTCTTTCATTAGCTGGAAAAATGCTAAAAACGATAATGGAGGTAAACCAGTGCGAGAGGTATATGAGTTTTTAAAGAAATGCGGGGCCTATTTCATCGCCACCGTCGACGGCGACCAGCCGCAGGTGCGTCCTTTCGGGACCGCCCACATCTTTGAAGATAAGCTGTACATTCAAACGGGGAAGAAAAAAGCCGTTTCCCAGCAGATGATGAAGAATCCCAGGATTGCCATCTGCGCCATGCATGAAGGCCAGTGGATTCGCATTCAGGCCGCCGTCGTTGAAGACGACCGCGTCGAGGCCAGGCAGAGCATGCTGGACGCTTATCCCAATTTAAAGAACATGTATTCGGCGACCGACGACAACAACCAGGTCTTGTACCTCAAAGACGCCACGGCCACGATTGCTTCCTTCGGTAGCGAGCCCAAGGTAATAAAATTCTAGTCTTCGCGGGCAGGGACGCGATGGTAAATAAGGTCTACGGCGGCATGGAAACGGGAGGGACGAAGCTCGTTTGTGCCCTGGGCACGACGCCGGATGACCTGATAACGACCCGGTTTGACGCCACCACTCCCGATGAAACCATCGGCCGGGCGGTTGATTTCTTCCGCAGCAACTCCCGCTCTAAACAGCTGGCCGCCATCGGCATCGCCTCTTTCGGCCCCATCGACCTTGACCGTACCTCTCCGACCTACGGCTATATTACCACCACGCCCAAGCCGTCCTGGTCTAACGTCGACATCGTCGGGGAGGTACGCCGCCGGCTTAGCGTGCCGGTGGCCTTTGATACCGACGTCAACGGCGCCGCCCTGGGGGAGCAGGTCTGGGGGGCGGCGCGGGGGCTGGATACCTTTATTTATCTTACGGTGGGGACGGGGTTCGGCGGCGGCGGCATGGCCAACGGCGAACTGATGCACGGGCTGCTGCACCCCGAAATGGGGCATATCCGCATCCCCCACGACTGGCAGCAAGACTCGTATAAGGGGTGCTGCCCCTACCACGGCGATTGCCTGGAGGGCTTGGCCTCCGGGAAGGCGATGGAGCTGCGCTGGGGGCAAGCGCCCGAAAAGCTCCCGGCCGACCATCCCGCCTGGGAGCTGGAGGCGACCTACCTGGCGCTGGCCGTCAACAACTTTATCTGCACCCTGTCTCCGCAGCGCATCATTATCGGCGGCGGGCTGATGAAGACCCCCGGCCTGCTGCCGGCGGTGCGCCGCCAGGCGGCGGCTAACCTTAACGGCTATATCCGCTCCGCAGCAATCATGAAGGATATGGACGGCTATCTGGTCGCCCCGGCGCTGGGCGACCTGGCGGGCGTGGTCGGGGCCCTGGAGCTGGCCAGGCGAATCAATCAGGAAACCTCTACAGCTTGAAGACGCCGTAAGAGACCCCGGCCATTACTACCCGGAGGGCATCTCCCTCGACCCGCACTTTTGTCCCGTGGCATATCCGGGGTGCCAGATTATCGGGCTTTATTCCATCCAAGATAATCCCGGACGGTTCGGCGGACGGGTTTAGCACGATGAGGAAGCGCTCGCCGGCGACCTGGCGCAGGTAAGCGAAATGGCGCTGGTTGTCCTCGACCGGTAAGGGAATGAGGGCGCCGTGGGCCTGAAGGGCCGCCGAGCTTTTTCTCAGGGCAATCAGCCGGCGCACGTGGCTGAGCAGCGAGCCGGGCTCCCCGGCCTGCCCGGCCACCGTCGGGCGGTCGCGGCGCGGGTCCAGCGGCAGATAGAACCGTTCTTTCGGAGCGGTGGAAAAGCCGGCGTTAGGCCCGTCCCCCCACTGCATCGGGGTACGCGAGCCGGTGCGCTCGTGGCCGCCCTCCTGAGACGCCAGCCCGGCCCGGTAGCGCATTCCAATCTCGTCGCCGTAGTAGATAAAGGGCACGCCCGGCCAGGTCAGCAGAAAGGTGAAAATCACTTTCAGGTCGCTTATGGTCCGGCTATCGGAGCGGGGCCGCTTGATGTCGTGGTTGCCGCTGGGGACGGAAATCAGACCTTTGCCTTTGGCTTTAGCTGCCTGCTCCAGATAAGAGTCGGAAAATCTCTGCATATTACCGCCGCCATGCCGGCGAAAGAAACTTTTCTCATTGAGCATGAGCTCGGTGTAACCCCCCAGGCCGATGTGCAGCACAAAATCAATATCAAAGCCGGCGGCCAGCGCTTCCTCGGGGTTGCCCCACTCGGAGATTAAGACCGTGTCGGGGTAGCTGGCGCGTACCTGCCGGCCGACGTCCTGCCACAGCTTGATGGTCTCTTGGTGCCCTGGGTCTAGCTTCACCAGCGAAAAGGCCATGTCAACGCGAAACCCGTCGATCCCGTGGCCAAGCCAGTAATCCATGATTTTCAGTAGTTCCCGGCGGTTTTCCAGCGGCCCCGGGGCGTCGGTAGGCTGCTGCCACGGCTGCCCGGCCGCCGGTCTGGCGAACCCGTAGTTCAGGGCCGGCTGGAAGGGGAAACAGTTGGCCACGTAGCTCCCGCTCCTGGGAGCGTTACCTTGTATTAAGGAAAGCCCCGTCTTGGCGTCGGTTAGCGCCGGGGGCGTCCAGATATAGCGGTCGGAGTATTTATTGGGCTTAGAGCGGCCGGAGGACTGGAACCAGAGATGGTCAATTGAGGTATGGCCGGCCACCAGGTCGAGGCAGACCTTAATCCCGCGCCGGTGGGCCTGGCGGCAGAGCCGGTAGAGGTCGCGGTTGGTCCCGTAGCGCGGCGCGACCCGGTAATAATCGGCCACGTCGTAGCCGGCATCCTGAAAAGGGGACACGAAACAGGGGTTGAGCCAGACCGCGTTAACGCCCAGCCACTCAAGGTAATCCAGCTTTTGGATTATCCCGGGGATGTCGCCGATGCCGTCGCCGCTGGCATCGTAGAAGCTCTGGGGGTAAATCTGGTAAAAGACGGCCTGTTGGAGCCAGGCGGGTGAATGGCGCAAAGTGGAGCCGGGGGGATTCGAACCCCCTACCTTTTGACTGCCAGTCAAACGTTCTCCCAAGTGAACTACGGCCCCGTGGATGCACCTTAAATTTAGCATAAATGCGGCTGGTTTAGCAAGCCGGCGGCGATTTATCGGGAGGGGGCGTCGTTAGATATCGATGCCGATGGCGCGGAAAATGCCCTTGAGACCGAAGTAGCCGGCGTAGACCACGGTGGCGCACTTGATGAGCTTGCCGGCCAGGACGATGAAGATGTACCGCTTCACCCCGAAGCGCAGCGCCCCGGCGGCCAGGGCCGCCGGATAGAAGAAGGGGTTAATCACCGAGGCGACGATGAACAGCGTCAGCGGGCCGCGGCGCTCCATCAGCCCCAGCATCCGCTCGTAGGTGGCCTGGAGGCGGCCGTGCTTGCTCGAGGAGATAGCCCGCCCGGCGCCGTGACCGGTCATGTAAATCGTCATCGCCCCCACCAGCTCCCCCAGCGCCGCCGATACTGAGAGCAGCAGCGCCGACCACGGGTCGTTCATGGCCGCGCCCAGGGCGAACACCACCGCCAGCATGGGCACGGGGATGATAATAGTGGCCCCGCCGAGGACGCTGATGACGAAGGCGCCCAGGTAGCCGTACTGCTTCATCTGCTCGATTTCCTTGCCCCAGACGAAGACGGCCACGGCCATGGCTATCGTCAGGATAATACCGACGATGCCGATGATATAGGCCCACTTCCGGGCACGCGTGGGTGGCGGCTCGGCCGGGTTGAGGATGGTGTCCTCGGCCGGCTTGGCCTTTAACGGTGATTCTTCCATGGCGTGCCTTTATTATACACTCAGGAACGTTAAAGCGCTAATTCCGCAGCCGGCTTTACAGATAAGGCCGCTTTGATTACAATATTACTGTTTTGAGTTAGCGAGGAGAACGCCATGACGATTAAAGCCGTCTTTTTTGACCTGTACCATACCCTGGTTACCTACGACCCTCCCCAGGAAGTGCTTGAGGCGAGGGCGCTGGCGGAGCTGGGCGTGGAAGCCGACCCGCAGGTCTTCCTGCAGCCGCTGGTCATGGCCGACGAGTTCATCTACGAGGAGATTGCCCGCCGCCCCTTAAGCTACCGCACCCCCGAGGAGCGGCTGGCCCTCTACCGGGGCTACCAGGAGATACTGCTCCGGGAGGCCGGCATCGACTACGACGAGAGGATGCTCATGGAGCTGCTGGCCCGGATGCAGAAAACGGTGATGAACCTGGCCCTCTTCCCCGACGTGGCCCCGGCGCTGACCGACCTCAAGGGCCGCGGGCTGACCCTGGGGCTTATCTCCAACGTGGAGCAGGACATCGGCGACCTGCTGAAGAAACTGGGGCTGCCCGCCTGGCTGGACATCGTCGTGACCTCGCAGGAGGCCGGCTGCAACAAGCCCAACGCGGAGATATTCCTGGCGGCGCTGCGGCAGGCTAAGGTGGAGCCCGCCGAGGCCATCTACACCGGCGACCAGTACCGTGTGGACGTCGTCGGCGCCGAGGGGGCGGGCATGAAAGGCATCCTGCTCGACCGCAGCGGCTACTACGAGGAGCTGGACTGCCCCCGCATTGCCAGCCTCACCGAGCTGGTGGACTATCTATAGCTGGCCGCTAGCCCCCCGCCACTGCTTATACCGCCACATGGCCGCCAGGGCCGTCACGGCGGCTTCGTCGCTAACGTAGCTGGGGATGCCCCGCGCCTGAAAGCCCCGGCACATCCAGGCGTATATCTCGCGGTCGCCCAGGGGACTCACCGCCAGCAGGGGCTTGGCGGGAAAATCGTTTTTAATGTCGGCTATTAGTTTGGGCACGTCGCCGCCGGGCAGCCAGTCGATGGCGCCGGTAATCGCCAGCACCGCGTCCACGCCCGCATCCTCCAGCAAGGCCCGCGTCACCGTAGCGTAGGTCGCCGCGAAGCCGCTGGCCTCGATGGCTACCCAGACGTCTACCGGGCTGCGGACGCGCCACCAGTCGGGGTAGACGGTCTTGATTCGGGCTTTGGTCGCCTCGGCAAGCTCGGCCACGGCCAGCCCGTTACGGCTCAGGGCGTCGACGGTGAGGACGCAGCCGGAGCCGGCCAGGTTGACGATGCCGACGCGGTTGCCCGCCGGCAGGGGGGCGTGGGCGAAGGCGCGGGCGACGTCCCAGAGCTGCGCGAAGCTGGCTACCCGGATGATGCCGGCCTGACGGAAGGCGGCGTCGTAGATGCGGTCTTCTCCGGCGATGGAGCCGGTGTGCGTCGCCGAGGCCCGCGCCCCGGCCCCGGTGACGGCCGATTTGAGCACGATGACCGGCTTGTGCGGCACGATGCGGCGGCTTAGTTCGAGGAAGCGCTGGCCGTCGCGGATGTCCTCCAGGTACATGGCAATGACCTCGGTGGCCGGGTCGTCGCCCAGGTATGCCAGCATGTCGCTCTCGTCAACGTCGCTCTTATTGCCCAGGCAGGCTATTTTAGAAATACCCAGCTCGCGGTTGATGAGGGGCAGGAAGACGCCGGTGAAGAGCCCCGTCTGGCCGATGAAGCCGACGTGCCCCTCCCGGATATCGCCCCGGGGGAGGAAAAGCTCGTTGAGGCGGCCCAGGCTGGTGTTAAAACGGGCGTAGGGGTTGATGGTGCCGACGCTGTTGGGCCCCATGACCCTCATCTCGCTTTGCTCCGCCAGGCGGGTGATTTGCGCCTGCAGGCGCGCGCCGCTTTCGTCCATCTCGGAGAAACCGGCCGACTCGATGACGACGGCCTTGACGCCGTGGGCGACGCACTCCTCCAGAGTGGGGAGCACCGCCTGGGGCGGCAGCACGATGATGGCCAGCTCCGGCGGCTCCGGGGTGGCCGTAATTTTGGGGTAGACCTCCCGGCCCAGCAGCCGCCCGCCGCGGGGGTTGACCGGGTAGATGCG
Source organism: Dehalococcoidales bacterium (assembly GCA_034430515.1). Classification (GTDB taxonomy): domain Bacteria; phylum Chloroflexota; class Dehalococcoidia; order Dehalococcoidales; family RBG-16-60-22; genus DAOUEH01. Next base: position 27,681 of record DAOUEP010000069.1, read on the forward strand.
GCCCGGATAGCCCAGCCTGTCTAGATTTTCGACGATGTTGTAGCCGCCCTTGCCCGGTGTCCGCGAGGCGCCGATGATGGCGACGCTTTCGGGCTCGAAGAAGGGCCTGAGGCTGGCGATGGTGCGGCGTTTATCCATCTATGGCCCAATTCTACATGAAGGGGAGGGTAGCGTCAAAGAGGGTGTGCTTTTCCCAGCCCTGCCATTTTTGACCTCACCCCCTTAATCCCCCTCTCCTGACAGGCGTACCGCAGGAGAGGGGGAATTTTATTAGAAAAGAGGGGCTGCGCCCCTCTTAAACACCCCGTGGGGGTAAAGGGGAAGAAACATATCCCTCTCCCTTGATGGGAGAGGTCAGGTGAGGGTGCAATCAGTGGTTTAGCAAATGTCCCCCTCACCTTAATCCTCTCCCACGGAGGGGAGAGGAAAGCCTGCGGGCTAAGCCGCCGATGGTGCGAGGGCGGCCAGGGTGGGAATAGATAACACCGAAAAAAGAAGAGGGGAGCTTGATGCCCCCCTCTCTAATTTCAACTATCTGCTGGCTCAGGCGGCGGCCTTGGCCGGGGTCTTGGCCTTAGCCCTGGTCTTAAAGGTCAGCGCCTTGCCGGCCTTGTCCAGGTCCACTCGCACGGTATCGCCCTCCTTGAGCTCGCCGCGCAGCAGCTGCGAGGACAGCGGGTTTTCCACCTGCCGCTCGATAATGCGGCGCAGCGGGCGGGCGCCGTAGACCGGGTCGTAGCCCTCCCTGACCAGGTACGACTTGGCCTTGTCGGTCAGCTCGATGGCCAGTTTATGCTCGGCCAGGCGCGCCTGGAGGTCTTTGATCATCAGGTCGACAATCTGGCGGAGCTGCGCCTCGTTAAGCTCGTGGAAGACGATGATGTCGTCGAGGCGGTTGAGGAACTCGGGGCGGAAGAGCTTCTTGACCTCGTTCATCACCTTTTCCTTCATCGCCTCGTAGCTCCGGGTGGCCTTGGCTTCTTCATTGGGCGAGGCGAACCCGATTTGCCCCTCGCGCTTGATGAGGTCGACGCCGGCGTTACTGGTCATTACGATGACGGTATTTTTAAAGTCCACGGTGCGCCCGTGGCCGTCGGTGAGGCGGCCGTCGTCGAATATCTGCAGGAGGGTGTTGAACACCTCGGGGTGGGCCTTCTCGATTTCGTCCAGCAGGATGACGCGGAAGGGGCGCCGCCGCACCGCCTCGGTAAGCTGACCGCCCTCGTCGTAGCCGACGTAGCCGGGCGGGGAGCCGATGAGGCGGGAGACGGTGTGCTTCTCCTGGTATTCGGACATGTCCAGCCGCACCATGGCGTTCTCGTCGTTGAAGAGGAACCAGGCCAACGACTTGACCAGCTCGGTCTTACCGACGCCGGTGGGCCCCAGGAACATGAAGCTGCCGATAGGCCGGCGCGGGTCCTTGAGGCCGGCGCGGCTCCGCCTGATAGCCTCTGAGATGGCCGCCACGGCCTCCTCCTGGTCGATGAGGCGCTCGTGGAGGCGCTCCTCCATGTGCAGCAGCTTCTGGGCCTCGCCCTCCAGCATCTGCGAGACGGGGATTCCCGTCCACTTGGAGACGAGCTCGGCGATGTGCTCGGCGGTGACCTCCTCGCTGATTTTCTCTTTCTTGAGCCAGTCGGCCTTGGCCGAGTTATATTCCTGCTCTATCTTGAGCCGCTCCGCCTTGAGCTCGGCGGCTTGCTGGTACTCCTCGCGCTGGGTGGCGGCCTCTTCCTCGTTGGCCAGCTCCTTGACGCGCCGCTCTAGCTTCTTGACCTCCGGCGGGGCGCTCTCGCTGTCGATGC
>DAOUEP010000070.1:0-13361 GCA_034430515.1 Dehalococcoidales bacterium
ACCGGTTGGTAATGGGGAGTCTCCGGTCTCGGCCGAAGGCCCGGGGGGTTATCTTGACGCCGGGGGGCGCCTGCCGCCGCTTGTACTCGCTCAGGTCGACGAGGCGGGCCATCCGGCGGACGACGTCCTCGTCGGCGCCGGTGGCCACAATCTGCTCGATGCTCCTGTCCTCCTCGACGTAGGCCGTCAGGATGGGGTCGAGGACCTCGTAGGGGGGCAGCGAGTCGGTATCCTTCTGGTCGGGCCTCAACTCCGCCGAGGGTGGCTTGCTGATGACGGCGGCCGGTATCAAATCTTTAGCGGCCAGCTCGTTACGGTAAACGGCCAGCCGGTAGGCCATTGTCTTGGGCACGTCTTTGATGACGGCGAAACCGCCGGCCATGTCGCCGTAGAGGGTGGTGTAGCCGGTGGCGTACTCGCTCTTGTTGCCGGTGGTCAGCACCAGCCGGCCCAGCTTGTTGGAGACGGCCATGAGCAAGTTACCCCGGATGCGCGCCTGGACGTTCTCCTCGGCCACGCCCGCCTCCGTCCCCTTGAATGGCCCGGCCAGCGTCTCCAGGTAGGCCGCGAATACCTTTTCGATGGGGAGGGTCAATAGCTCGATGCCCAGGTTTTTAGCCAGCACCTCGGCATCGCTAAGGCTGCCCGCCGAGGAATAGCGCGAGGGCATGGCCACGCCGGTGACGTTGGCCTTGCCCAGGGCGTCCACGGCCACGGCGGCCACCAGAGAGGAATCCAGCCCGCCGGAGAGGCCGATGACCACCTTTTGGAAGCCGTTTTTGAGCACGTAGTCGCGGGTGCCCAGCACCAGGGCCTCGTAGACCTCGGCGGGGAAGCCGCGCGGCTCGACCCGGTGGGGGGTAATTTCCGGTTTATCCGTCCCGGCGGGCGCCTCGGAGATAACAATCTTCTGGCCCTGGCGCCAGCCGGCCTCCTCGCGGCGCAGTAAGCCCTGCCGCCAGCGCGGGTCGTGCAGACGGGTGCGAAAGACGTTTTCCACGTCCAGGTCGGCGATGATTAAGTCTTCCTTAAACTGCTCGCCGCGGGCGATGAGGTGGCCCCGCTCGTCCATAATCAGCGAGTTGCCGTCGAAGACGAGCTCGTCCTGGCCGCCCACCAGGTTGCAGAAGGCGACGATGGCGGCGTTATCGGCGGCGCGGGTGGAGAGCATCTCCTCGCGGTAGGCGCCCTTGCCGAAGTGGTAGGGCGAGGCGCTGATATTGACGATGACTTCGGCCCCGGAGTAGGCCTGGGTGGTGGTGGGGCCGCTCTCGTACCAGATGTCCTCGCAGATGTTGATGCCCACGTTGATGCCGGCGATGATGTGGACGGGGCAGGCGTTACCGGCCCTAAAGTAGCGGTTCTCGTCGAAGACGCCGTAGTTGGGCAAATATATCTTGTGGTAGACGCTGGCTACCTGGCCATCGTGGATGACGGCGGCGGCGTTGTAGATGTCCTCGTTGGCGTCTACAAAGCCGGTGACGACGGTGAGGCCGCGGGCGGCGGCGGCAATCTGCTCCAGGGAGCGGATGTTTTCGGCGATGAACTGGGGCTTGAAGAGCAGGTCTTCGGGCGGGTAACCGCAGACGGCCAGCTCGGGCAGGGCCAGCAGGTCCACGCCCGAAGACCTGGCTTCCTCAATTATCTGGATAATTTTCTGCCGGTTGCCGGCGAAATCGCCCACCGTGGTGTTGACCTGCGCCAGGCCGATGCGTAGCCGGCGAGTATCAATCCACTTGGGCACGATTTCCCTCCGTTAAAGTATCGGCAGATATCTGTTCAGCTCGTACTCGGTTACCTGAATCCGGTATTCATCGCACTCGATGCGCTTGTTCTCCAGGAATGCCTCGAAGACGTGGTCGCCGAGGGCTTTGCGCGCGATGTCGCTCTTCTCGGTCAGGCTCAGAGCGTCGGTCAGGTTGGCGGGCAGGGTGCCGATACCGCGCTTCTTCAGTTCCTCCGGAGTCATCTCGTAGACGTTCTCCTCAACCGGCGCCGGGGGCGTCAGCCCCTTCTCGATGCCCTCCAGGCCGGCGGCCAGCATCACGCTGAAGCAGAGGTAGGGATTGCAGGCCGGGTCGGGCGAGCGGAACTCTATGCGGGTGGCCTTCTCGCGGCCGGGGCGGTACTCCGGCACGCGGACGAGGTCGGAGCGGTTGCGCCGCGCCCAGGACAGGTAGACCGGGGCCTCGTAGCCGGGCACCAGGCGCTTGTACGAGTTGACCCACTGGTTGCAGACGGCGGTAATCTCCGGGGCGTGCTTGAGGAGACCGGCGATGTAGTTGCGGGCTTCCTTGGAGAGGTGATAGGAGTCCTTGGGGTCGAAGAAGGCGTTTCTGTCGCCCTTGAAGAGCGACTGGTGGACGTGCATGCCGCTGCCGTTGATGCCGAAGACCGGCTTGGGCATGAAGGTGGCGTAGCAGCCGTACCGCAGGGCGACCTCCTTGACCACCAGGCGGTAGGTCATCACGTTGTCGGCCATGGTGAGGGCGTCGGTGTAGCGCATGTCAATCTCGTGCTGGCTGGGGGCCACCTCGTGGTGGGAATACTCCACGCCGATGCCCATATCCTCCAGCATGAGGACGGTATCCTTTCTCATGTCCACGGCGGCGTCGCGCGGGGTCAGGTCAAAGTAGCCGCCCTTGTCGAGAAACTTGGTGGTGGGTACGGTGGGGTCGTCGGGGTTCTGGGCAAAGTAGAAATACTCCAGCTCCGGCCCCACGTAATAGGTGTAGCCCAGGTCGGCGGCGCGCTTTAAGTTCCGCTTCAGGACGAAGCGCGGGTCGCCCTCGAAGGGCTGGCCGCCCGGCCGCAGCACGTCGCAGAACATGCGGGCCACGGCGCGGTGCTCGCGCGGCCGCCAGGGCAGCAGCTGCCAGGTATCGGGGTCGGGCATGGCCACCATGTCGCTCTCGTCGATGCGGGCGAACCCCTGAATCGACGAGCCGTCGAAGCCCATCCCCTCTTCCAGGGCCCCCTCCAGCTCCTCGACGGTGATGGCGAAGCTCTTGAGCATCCCCAGGATGTCGGTGAACCAGAGCCTGATGAACTTGACATCGTGCTCCTTGGCCATCTTCAGGACGTAGGCTTTGGCTTCTTCTCGGCTTCTGTTGGTCATCTTACCTCCTATTATACCCTTATTGTCCATTAATTAATAGAGTTCGGCATTTTCTCATATGGCGTTTTCGTCTCTATCGCCGGTGCGCACGCGGACGATGCCCTCTACCGGCAGGACGAAGATTTTACCGTCGCCCGTCTCGCCGGTGCGGGCGGTGCGGACGATGGCCTCGATAACCAGGGGTACGTCTTCGTCGAGGACGACCAGCTCCAGCTTGATTTTGGGCAGCAGGTCGACTCTATACTCGCCGACGCGCCACTGCACGGGGATGCCCTTCTGCTTGCCGCGGCCGCTGACCTCGCTGACGGTCATGCCGAAGTAGCTTCTCTCTTCCAGGGCCGCTTTGACAGCCGTCAGCCTTTCTTCCCGGATAATCGCCTCTATCTTCTTCATCGCAGCAGACCTCCGTAGGCCCGCTCGCCGTGCTGGGCCAGGTCGAGGCCGATGGTCTCCTCGTGCTGCTTCACCCTCAGGCCGATGGTCTTGTCGAGGGCCTTGGCGATAATCCAGGTGAGGCCGAAGGCGTAAGCGGCGACGGTGATGATGCCGATGAACTGGGTGAGCAGCTGCCCGGCGTTCCCCTCGAAGAGGCCGGCCGTGCCGCCGACGGCGGCAGAGGCGAAGATGCCCGCGGCCAGGACGCCCCAGATGCTGCCCATGCCGTGCACGGCAAAAACGTCCAGGGAGTCGTCAAAGTGCAGTTTGTTCTTGATAAAGACCACGCTGTAGTAGCAGACTACGGCGACGATTACCCCGATGGGTATACCGGCAATGGGGGGGACGAAGCCGGCGGCGGGGGTAATGGCCACCAGGCCGGCCACCGCCCCGGTGACCGTCCCCAGCAGACTGGGGCGGCGCTTGAGCCAGCCGATCATCATCCAGGTAAAGCCGCCCGCGGCGGCGGAGAGGTTGGTGGCGACGAAGGCGCTGGCGGCCAGTCCGCCGGAGGTGAGGGCGCTGCCGGCGTTAAAACCGAACCACCCGAACCAGAGCAGCCCGGCGCCCAGGGCCACGAAAGGTATGTTGTTGGGCTCCATGATGTCCCCGGGGAACCCCCGGCGGCGGCCCAGTACCGTGACCAGGGCCAGGGCCGAGACGCCGGCATTGATGTGGACGACGACGCCGCCGGCGAAATCCAGGACGCCGAGGCCAGCCAGCCAGCCGCCGCTGCCCCAGACCCAGTGGCAGACGGGGCCGTAGACGACGGTCACCCACAGGGCGGCGAATATCATCAGGGCGCTGAACTTGATTCTTTCCACCACCGCCCCGGTAATGAGGGCCACGGTGATGATGGCGAACATCCCCTGGTAAGTCATGAAGGCCAGGTGGGGTACGGTGGAGGCATAGGTGTCCGAGGGCCCCATGCCCACGTTGACCAGCCCCAGGAAATTGAGACCGCCGATAAAACCGCCCTGGTCGGCGCCGAAGCTGAGGCTGTAGCCCCAGAGCGCCCAGATAACGCCGACCAGCCCCATGATGCCAAAGCTCATCATGATGGTGGAAAGCAGGTTCTTGCGGCGGGCCATGCCGCCGTAAAAAAAGGCCAGGCCGGGTGTCATTAGCAGCACCAGCGCCGCCGAGATGAGTATCCAGGCCGTGTCGCCCGCGTTGACCGGCATATGGCAGACCTCCCCTCAGTCTCAATAGCCCCATTTTACCGGCCCTATATTACGAACATATTACAGAAAGAGAAACGGTTATCACGGGGCGCTTGCAGAGGGGTGGGGCGGGCGGCTAGGTCGCCTTGAAGCGGTAGCCGATGTTGCGGACGGTCTCGATGAAGGTGTGCTCGGCGTCCTCGATTTTGCTGCGCAGGCGGCGCACGTGCACGTCCACGGTGCGGTCGCCGCCGTAATAGTCGTAGCCCCAGATGTTGTTGAGCAGGGCCTCGCGGGTATAGACGCGCCCGGGGTTGCCCGCCATCAGCTTGAGGAGCTCGTACTCCTTAAAGGTCAGCTCGACGAGCTTGGCGGCCACGGTCACCTCGCAGGTATCCAGGTCGATGGTCAGGCCGTCGCGCTTGATTTGCTCGTGCCCCCCGGCCTCCCGCCGGCGGTGGACGAGGCGGTTGAGGCGGAAGCTCAACTCCCCGCCGTCGTAGGGGCTGAGGATAAAGTCGTCGCACTCCAGGCGGACGTCGGCGCCGCCGAGGGCGTCCCGGGGGATAGCGGCGATGAGCGGCAGCCCCTTTTCCCGCCGCAGCTTGCGGACGGCCTCCCAGGCGGCGGGGTCGGGCGACGGGCCGTCCGTCTCGAAGAGGAGCGCGTCCGGCCGCCGCGCCGCCACGGCTTCCCGGATGTCGGCGGCGGGGGCGATGGCGAAACAGTGGAAGCCGTCGCCGGCCAGGCGGTTGCGGAGGTCGGCGGGTACGGCGCCCTCGCGGGCGATAATCAGGACGCTAGCCATGCCACTCTCTCCCTCACCTCTAGTAGGCGTAAAGCCGGCCGTAAGGCCGCAGCCAGCGCGGAAAGAGCTTGCGGAACGGCCGGGCCAGTATCGCGTCGGCGTCGCCGCCGAAGGCGGCGGCGTACTCGGCCACGTGGCGGCTAAGGACGGCCTTGTCCGCCTCGTCCAGCTCGGCCACGCCCACTTCCTTGCCCAGCTGGTAATCGGCCACGCTGCCGCGCAGGTAGATGACGCCGCCGTGCATGCCCGTGCCCAGGAAGCGGGCCTTATGGTGCTGCCCTTCCGCCAGGTTCAGCCCCAGCAGGACGAGCACGCCGCCGGCCATGTACTCGCCGCAGAAGTCCTGGGCGGTGCCGCCGATGACCACCACCGGCCGCTTGTCCTGGTACTCCTTCATGTGGATGCCGGCCCGATAGCCCACGTCGTCGCGGACTAGAATAGTGCCGCCCCGCGCCGAGAGCCCCACCGTATCGCCGGCGTGGCCGTGGACGGTAATCCGCCCGGCGTTCATGGTGTTGCCGCAGCCGTCCTGGGCGTTGCCGTGGACGACGATGCGCGGCCCGTTCATGAAGGCGCCCAGGTCGTTGCCGGGGGTGCCGAATATCTCGATTTCCACCGGCTTGTCGAGGTCGGTGCCGATGTAGCGCTGCCCGTGGACGTTGCGCAGCTCGATTTTGCCGGTGCCGTTTTTCACGATGTCGCGCAGCCGGGCGTTGAGGTCGCGGTAGTAGACGCCTTTGACGTCCAGGTTGATGGTGGCCGGTTTCGTCTCGGTCATGTCAGCTCCCCGCCATCTTGACGCCCAGAATTTCCAGCTCGGTATCGGTCAGGCCCACGCCGCGCAGGTGCAGCCGGTTGCCCCGCAGGCTTTCCAGGGCGTTGACGCCCAGGCCGCCGAGGATGTCTTTGATTTCGATGCTCCAGCCGCGCAGCAGGTTGGCGGCCCGCCGCGCCCCGATAGCCGGGTTGACGCGCTTGATGAGCTTGAGGTCGGTGGTGCAGATGCCCCAGGCGCACTTGCCGGTGTGGCACTGCTGGCAGACGTGGCAGCCCAGCGAGATGAGGGCGGCCGTGCCGATGTAGACGGCGTCGGCCCCCAGGGCGATGGCCTTGACGACGTCGCCGCTACTGCGGATGCCGCCGGAGACGACCAGGGATGCCTGGTTGCGGATGCCTTCCTGCCGCAGGCGCGTGTCCACCGAGGCCAGCGCCAGCTCGATGGGGATGCCGACGTTATCGCGGATGACCTTGGGGGCGGCCCCGGTGGCCCCCCGCAGCCCGTCGAGGACGACGATATCCGCCCCGCCCCGCACGATGCCGGAGGCAATCGCGGCGGCGTTGTGGACGGCGGCGATTTTTACGGAGATGGGCTTGGTGTAATTGGTGGCCTCCTTGAGGGCGTAGATGAGCTGGGCCAGGTCTTCGATAGAGTAAATATCGTGCTGGGGGGCCGGCGAGATGGCGTCGGTGCCTTCGGGTATCATCCGCGTTAATGATACGTCGGCGCTGACCTTCTCGCCGGGGAGGTGCCCGCCGATGCCCGGCTTGGCCCCCTGGCCGATTTTGATTTCCACCACGCGGGCGGCGTCGAGGTAGTCGGCGTGGACGCCGAAGCGCCCTGAGGCCACCTGCACGATGGTGTTGTGGCCGTATTTATATAAGCTGGGGTGCAGCCCGCCCTCGCCGGTGTTCCAGAGGGTGCCCATCTCGGTGGCGGCGCGCGCCAGCGACTCGTGGACTCTCAGGCTGACCGCCCCGTAGGACATGGCGGCGAACATCACCGGCACGTCCAGCCTGACCAGCGGCGCCATCTGGGTCTGGAGCTTGCCGCTGGCGTCTATCTCCAGCTTGTCGGGTTTCTTGCCCAGATAGGTCACCAGCTCCATCGGCTCGCGCAGGGGGTCGATAGAGGGGTTGGTCACCTGAGAGGCGTTCAAGAGCAGGTGGTCCCAGTAGATACGCTGGGTCTTGTCGTTGCCCATGCCGGTGAGCAGGACACCGCCGGTCTCGGCCTGCTTGTTGATGTCCTCGATGACCTCCGGGCGCCAGTTGAAGTTGCCGCGCGCGTCCAGCGGGGCGTAGGTGATGTTCAGGGCGTGGGTAGGGCAGAAGACGACGCAGCGCTGGCAGCCGACGCAGTTCTCCTCCAGGCTGCGCACCTCGTCGTCGTCGGGGTCGTAGACCTGCGCCCCGAAGCTGCACTGGCTGACGCAGACCTGGCATTTTATACAGCGGTCTTCATCCCGCTTGATGATAAATTTTGGCGCCAGATAGGTCTTCATTTTCCTTTTCTCCCCGCCGCCGTCTTCTCGCGGGCGGGTTTTGCGGCCTTCGTCTTGAGCCGCCCGATGACCGGCTCGCCGCCCATGGGTATCCAGGCCCTATCGAGGTCGGGGCAGACCAGGCGGATGGAGGCCTCCTCCGAGGATAGATAGAGCATGTCGCCTTTCTCGCCGACGGTGAGCGGCCGGAGGCGGATGCGGTCGGTGAGGCCAATCATCTCGCCGGTGTGGGCGATGATCACGGCGAAAGGCCCGTTTAAGAGCAGGCTGCCGTAGACCTGCCGCAGCGCCCGCGACAGGGCCTGCTCGTCGGGAGGCATGCGGGCGATGTCGTCCCAGAAGGGGGCCGCCAGCACTTGAGCGGCAATCTCCAGGGGCAGGTTGTGCTGGCGCATCAGCAAGTCGATGGCGTAGGCGATGACCTCGGTATCCGTCTGCATGGTGCACTGGTAGCCGAACTGCTCCAGGTAGCGGCGGTTGATGCCGTAAGAGGAAATCTCGCCGTTGTGCACCACCGTCCAGTCCAGGATGGAGAACGGGTGCGCCCCGCCCCACCAGGCCGCCGTGTTGGTGGGAAAGCGCCCGTGGGCCGTCCAGAGGTAGCCCCGGTATTCGTCGAGGCGGAAATACTCGGCGAGCTCCTCCGGGTAGCCCACCCCCTTGAAGACGGCCATGTCCCTGCCCGACGAGAAGACGAAGGCGTCGTTGGGCGAGGTGTTGATTTCCATCACCCGCGCCACGATGTAGTCTGCCTCGCTCTGGCCCCGGGGCAAGTTCTGGCCGACGTCCAGGAAATAGCGGAAGAGCCGGGGCGGGTTCTTGATGGCTTTAGTAGGGTAGGCGGGCACCTCCTCCTGCGTCACGATGTTGAAATGCCGGCCTAAAAACTCCTCGGTGGCCTCCTTGTCGGTATTGTCCAGGTACATGATGTGAAAGGCGTAGTGGTCGGCGTGCTCCGGGTAGAGGCCGTAGACGGCGAAGCCGCCGCCCAGGCCGTTGCCGCGGTCGTGCATGTTGGCGATGGCCTCGATGACGGGGCCGCCGGAAAACGGCGCGCCGGAGGTATCCATGGCGCCGAAGATAGAGCAGGCGTCGATGACCTTGTCGTCGCCGTAGGTGTTATTTATCAGTCTTAAGTCTTTCATGGGTTTTCTCTGGCGCCCCTAGTCGCCGATGGGCAGCTCCTCCGGAGCCTCGGCCCCGGTCGGCAGCAGCTCGGCCTCTTTGGGCAGCGAGGGCAGCCGGTCGCGCCAGGCCGCTTCGGGGATGTTGGCCAGGCCGAAATCGGCGCTGACGAGGGCCTCCTTGAAATCGCTCACGTCCACGCCGTCTTTCATCAAGTTATAGATAATGCCGCTCTTTTCGATGTCCCCGGCGAAGACCAGCCCGGCTATCCGGCCGTCCTTGATAATCACCTTCTTGTAATTGCCGTTGTCTTTGTTAATCAGCGTCTCGTAGCTCTCGTCCGGCGCGGCCGGGAAACCCGCCGAGACGATGTGCAGGCCGAAGTATTTCATGGCGTTCATGGCGGTGCCGCCGGGGTACTCCTCGTCTCTGCCGGCCATGTTCAGCCCGGCCACCCGCCCGCCGTTGTAGGCGTTGGGCCAGATGGGGGTGAGTCGCTTGCCCTTGATGACGAAATCGTAGGCCTCGGCGCAGTCGCCGCAGGCGTAAATATCCGGGACGGAAGTAGCCATGCGGCTATCGACGACGATGCCCCGGTTGACCTCGATATCGCTGCCTTCCAGGGCGTCCAGCCGCGGCCGCACGCCGATGGCGACGATGACCATCGCGGCGGGGAAGGCGCGCCCGTCGTCGAGGGTGACGCCGCTGACCTCGCCGGCGAGGCGGCTTTCGATGGCGGTGGCGGTGTGGCCGGTGATGATGCGCACCCCGGCCTGCGTGAGGGCGTCCGCCTCCAGCGAAGAAGCCTCCTCGTCGAGGATGGTGTTGAGAATCATGTCCTTCATCTCGACGATGGTAACGATTACGTCGCGCCGCAGCAGGGCCTCGGTACAGCTTACGCCGATAAGCCCGCCGCCGATGACGACGGCCCGCACCGGCCCGCGCCGGCTCTTGAGAAAGGTATCGATAGCGCGCGCCTCGTCGAGCTTGTTGAAGGTAAAGACACCCTTGAGGCCGATGCCCTCCATCGGGGGTACGATGGGCGTGCCGCCGGTGGCCAAGAGCAGCTTCTCCCAGGTAAGAGTGCGCCCGCCGCTGAGCCGGACGGTGTGGGCTTTGGGGTCGAGGCGCTCCACTTTTTCTCCCAGCAGCGCCGTAATGTTGTTCCGCTCGTAGAAATCGGTGGGGCGGTAGCGGTATTTCGCCACCGGGCCGGGGTCGGCCAGGTAGTTGGAGATGAGCGGCCGCGAGTAGACCGGGTAGGGCTCGTCGGAGACGATGGTCATCGTCCCGGCGGCGTCCACCTCGCGGATGGCCTCGGCGGCGCCGATGCCCCCGGCCGAGTTGCCGATGATGAGATACTTGATTGCCTTGTCTGCCACGATATTATCACCGCCCTGTCTCGTTAAAGGCCGTGTCTGTAAATTACCTCTTAGATACCGTAAGTCTTAGTTCTTCACCGTCACTTCGACGACGTTCTGCCGGGCGATGGCCGTCTCGCCGCCGTTGGTCTTGACGAAGACGTGCATCAGCCCCAGTATCTCGTACTGGCCGTCGGGCAGGGGAGTGGTGTCCCAGCGCACCGGGAAGTTCTGCGCCCGGTCGGTGGACTCGCCGATTTTAATCCAGGTGTGGGTGCCCTTGCGGCGGAAGTACCAGGGGTTGGCAATGCGGACGACGGGCCCGCTGACCTCAAGCTCGGCCATCTCCTGGCGCAGCAGGTCTTCGTCCAGCTCCTCGCGCAATTGCACGGCCCCGGCATAGCTTTTCATCACCCCGGAAGGTACGATGTAATGCGGTCCCCAGTTATGCGGCATAATGCACCTCCTTAGACCTTGGCGGCGTTTTCCTCCGCCACTTCCGCGTATATCAACGCCTCGTTGGGGCAGTTGGCCACGCAGGGCGGTATCTCCTCGTCCTGGCAGAGCTCGCACTTGACCATTATCTGGCGCGCTTCATCCAGCCGGGGCACCCCCAGCGGGCAGACCAGCACGCAGGTGCCGCAGCCGATACAGCGCTCCTCGTCCACGGTGACCAGAGCGGTCTCCGGGTCGCGGGAGAGGGCGCCGGTGAGGCAGGCCCGGATGCAGGCGGCGTCGTCGCAGTGCTGGCAGCGCACCGAGAGGGACAGCACGCCGCTCTCGTCAACGCGCAGCCGCGGCAGGGGCCTGGGCGTCTCCCGCTTGTGCGCCTTAATCAGGTCTTTGGTCCGGGAGTGTTTCAGGCGGCAGTAGACCTCGCAGAGGCGGCAGCCGATGCAGACATCTTCGTTAACGTAAACCCGTTTCATTTGGCTCTCCCAGAGAAGCGGTAGGCGGCAACCGTTTACCGCCTATTTTAGAATAGCAGTTTGGCGGCGATTTGTCAATATCCCGTCGCCGGCGGTGACCCCCTTAAAATCTAATATTAACAGAATATTTAGCTGGGTGCGGCGTAAATTTATGGCTTGTTTACTATCTTACCACTAATAATTAGAATTGAAAACCAGAGTGGTTTCTTAGACCTGTGGCGAGCGCCATGAAGCCGGAATTCCCGCCGTACCGGGCCCGCGGCCAACTGACCTCCGTACCGCCGGCCGGACGAAAAGGAAGGTAACGCAGATGATACTTGATACCCCTCAGACGCAGCCGGCCGTCATGCGTCGTCAGGCGGGACAGGGGAGCCGGGGCAGGGCGGAGGTCCGCCGCGGCGAAATCCCCGCTACCGGCCGGGTTCCCCTCACCCGGCAGATGCTGGAGCAGACCATCCGGATGACCCGGCAGGTGCTTAAGGCCTCCGCCGCCTTGATACTCCTCTTCCGGGACGACGACCAGGAACTCTACTACGAGGCCGTTTCCGAATCGGTGGGGCGGACGTTGCGGCAGATAAACCTGAATATCCAGTACGGTATCGCCGGGCAGGTGACTCGCACCGGCAAGCCCCTCATCGTCAACAATGCCGGCCGTTGCGAGAAGTTCCATAAGCTGATTGACGATATTACCGGCCACGCCGCCCAGTCCCTCGTCTGCGCCCCGCTGGCGGTGAACCACCGCATCCTGGGGGTAATCGAGGTGCTCAACAAGCTGGACGGGACGGATTTCAGCGAGCCGGATATGGATGCGGTTATGGCCATCGCCGAGGCGTCGGCCATGGCCATCGAAAACACGCGCTTGTACCAGGGCCTGCGGGAAGCCTACCGGGATACCATCGCGGCCATGGCGGCGGCGGTGAACGACCGGGACGCCGGCACCCGGGGCCACGCGCAGCGGGTGGCGGAATACGCCCTGCTGGCCGGCGGCAATCTCTCCCTCGACCGCGACGAGATGGAAACGCTGGAGTACGCCAGCCTCCTGCACGATATCGGCAAGCTGTCCGTCGATGCGGCCGTTTTAAACAAGTCCGAGAGTCTCGCTTCCAAAGACGAAGCACGGCTGCGCCAGCACCCCGTCACCGGGGCGAAAATGGTGCGGGGGATAGCGCCGCTTGAGGCGGCCGCCGACCTGATTCGGCACCATCACGAAGCCTACGACGGCAGCGGCTACCCGGAGGGGCTCAAGGGGGAGGCCATCCCGCTGGGGGCGCGGCTGATTGCCGTTGCCGATGCCTTTGATATCCTGACCACCGACCACGCTGGCCAGCCGGCGCTGAAAACGCCGGACACCATCCGCCAGCTTCAGGAAGGCGCCAATCACCAGTTCTGCCCGGTGGCCGTCAGGTCGCTCATCGCCGGGCTGAGCATGTACTTCCACCGCTAATTGTCCGACCTCTCCATTCCCAGCCATCCGGGTGGGAGCGCCGCCCCGAAAGGAGTATAATAGGGGCGACAGGGGGAGAGGTGAGCCGTCAGGATATGGATGACGTTCCCGGCAGAAACCTACCGCGCCCGGAAGAGCCTTCCGGGTTGACCCGTTCCGTTCTCCAGTCCGGTAGGAAAGCGGGCCTGCGCGGGCCGCACCTCTGGATAATCATCGCCCTCTTCGGCCTCTTTGCCTATGTCTATTACGGCGTCCTCACCGCCTATCACGATATCTACGTCATCATCTTTTTCTATCCCCTCATCTACGCGGCCGTTCTCTACCGCATGCGGGGGGTGCTCGCCGGCGGGGTGGTGCTGCTGGCCATCATCATGCCGCAGGCCTTCCTCTTCGCCGGCGACCTCCTCTCGCTGGCGCGCACGCTCATCTTCGCCCTGTTCGCCTTCCTGGTCAGCGGCATGGGGGCCACCTTGCTCAACTACCTGGAGCACCAGCTGGACGCCTACCGGGAAATCCTCGCCCTCAACGAGGAGATGAACGTCTACATCCGGCGCCTCAAGCGCACCCAGCAGCAGCTTATCCAGGCGGCCAAGCTCAGCTCCATCGGCCAGCTCTCGGCGGCGGTGGCGCACGAGCTCAACAACCCCCTGGCCGGGGCGCTGGTCTATACCCGGCTGATGGGCGAGAAGCTGGCCC
>DAOUEP010000071.1:0-15230 GCA_034430515.1 Dehalococcoidales bacterium
CCTCTTACTCGAAAAACTCCACGTTGAGCCGCTTCTCTTTAATGGCCGACTGCTCATTGGGGTAGCCGCAGATGACCGCCGCCGCAATCTGGCGGTCGCCGGCGATGTTAAGCTCTTTGAGCAGGGCCTCGTCCCGCTCGATGAGCCTGGCCATGCCGATGAAGCAGGAGCCCAGCCCCACCGAGGTGGCGTAGAGCAGGATGTTCTCGGCGGCCAGGGCGGCGTCGGACGGGCCCCACATGTTCTCCTTCGGCGCGGTGATGATGACCAGCAGCGGGGCGCCGTAGAAAAAGCTGGGGCGGAAACCGGGCGGGGCCTTCATGTCCGGGGCCTCTTTCTTGAGCACCTCGGCAATCCCCTCGGAGAGGCGCTTGATAAGCGCCTGATTGGTGACGGCCTTGTACTCCAGCTGCTGGAGGTTGCGCGCCGTCGGGGCCAGCCGGGCCGCCTCCAATATCGCATCGATGACGTCTTTCGGCAGCGGCTTGTCCTGGTAGGCGCGGATGCTGATACGCTTGCGGATAACTTCCATGAGTTCCATTGCTTTTATTCTCCCTTATAATATTTCACTCACCCCGACCACTTCTCCACCTCAATCAGGCAGGAGTTGGGCGCCATGCCGGGGACGTTCTTGGAGAGCATCCGCCCCGGCGTGAGGATACTGACGCAACCGCCCCTATCGGGGCTGTCGGGGTTGCCCGGCTCGATGGGGTCGTACTTGCCGGAGCCGTAGTAGCAGTGGGCCACCCCCGGCTTGATGCGCTCGGTAACCTCGGCGATGCATAAGACGGCGCCGCGGTCGTTATAGAGCTTAATAATATCGCCGGTTTCGATGCCCCGCGCCGCCGCGTCGGGCGGGCTGAGGCGGGCCGGGCGCCAGTGGTAGCCGTCCTTGAGGACGCGGTGGCCGCTGATTTCCCCCAGCCAGCTGGCGTTGGCGTCGTGGTGGGTGTGGAAGGAGTAGCGGGGGTGGGGGCTGATAAGCTGGAGGGGGTACTTCCCGATTAGCTCGGAATCGTAGCCCTCCCACGAGGGGATGTAGCGCGGCAGGGGCGGCCGCTCCTCGTCGTCGGGGAGGTGCTCGGCCAGGCTCCGCGAGACGAACTCCAGCTTGCCGCTGTAGGTGCCCAGCTCGCTGGCTTTGGCGGTGCCGCGCTTGGGGTTAAATTGGTCGGGGGTATCGCAGGGGCGCCCCTCGGCGAACCAGCGCAGGGCCGGCGTGGACTGATACTTAGCCGGCATGGGGACGATGAAATAGCCCTTTTCCTTAAAGTCGGCAAAGGATATGTATTTCGGCAGGTCGGAGGCGTGATAGACCTTCTCCACCCAGTCCTCCTCGCTGTTGCCCTCGGTGAACGCCTCCCCCACGCCCAGCCGCCCGGCCAGCTCGCTGAAAATGCGGTAGTCCGACTTGGACTCGTGGAGCGGCTCGACGCACTTATGCTGGTAGACGATGACGCGGTGGTTGCAGGCGTTGGAGCCGTGGTGGGTGTAGCCGCCGGTCTGGGCCCACTCGCCGATGTCGGTGCGCTCGAAATTGGTGCAGGCGGGCAGAATGACGTCGGCCAGGCCGGTCTCGGTGCACCACCAGCAGTCCTGGTTGACGACGAACTCCAGCCTGGGGCTCTGGTACATCCTCACGTAGCGGTTGGTGGCCGTCATCGTGCCCAGGTAGGAGCCGCCGTAGCGGTAGAACATTTTGACCTCGGAGCAGCCGGGGGCGGGGTAGGTAAAGGGGACGAACTGCTGCTCCAGCGACCGCCCGCAGAAGGTCTCCCCCAGCCAGTGTACCGGCGGGTCGAGGATGGCCTCCGGGATGAGCAGGCGGTAGAGGCGCTGCTTGACGGGATTCTCCACCTTGTTTTTGGCCAGGCCGTTGAGGAAGCTGGGCCCGAATGAGCTGTAGCCGGGGAAGTTGAACTCGGCGTTATAGGGGGCGCCCATGGTGGTGCCCCAGATGTTGACGCCGGGCTTGCCCAGCCCCTGCATCGCCTGGAGGAGCACCATCAGCCGCGCCCACTCGGTGCCGTAGGCCTGGCGGCAGGCGCCCGATTCGCCGCCCCGCGAGCCGGCGGCCAGCATGGTGCGCCCGGCGGCCCACTGCCGCGCCAGGGCCTTGATATCGCGGGCGGGCACGTCGGTGATGGCCGCCGCCCAGTCGGGCGTGCGCGGCGTGCCGTCGGTCTCGCCCAGGATGTGCCTTCGGAACTCGTCAAAGCCGACGGTGCGCCCGGCCACGTAGGCCTTATCGTAGCTGCCCTCGGTCAGCCAGACCCAGGCGATGGCCTCGGCCAGGGCGGCGTCGGTGCCGGGGCGGGGCGCCAGCCACTTGTCGCCGAGGATGGCGGCGGTGTAGTTGCAGAACGGGTCGATGAAGACCTGTTTCTTGCCCAGGTCGCGCAGCCAGAGCCGCCACAGGGCCGACTCCTGCCCCCCGTAGATGCCGCGCGTCGAGTCGGGGTCGTTGCCCCAGTGGACGATTAAATCGGTGTGCTTCAGGGCGTCCTCCAGCAGGTCGTACTGCTCCGGCATTCCCAGCCGCCAGAAGAACCCGTAGGCGTGGGTGGCCCCCCAGTGCCAGCCCTCCCACGAGTCGGGGTTATCCAGAATATCGGTGAAGCCGATGAGGTTGAAAAAGCGCGCCCAGGCGGAGGTGCGGTAGCCCACGTTGCCCCAGTTGTGGTGCGACGAGGCGCGCGACATGATAGCCTCCGGCCCGTATTTTTCCCGGATGCGCCGCATCTCCCCGGCGACGATGCCCAGCGCCGCATCCCAGGAAATACGCTTGTAGCCGGACTTGCCCCGGTTGCCGGGATTGCGCTCCCCGTCGGGGTCGAAATCCTCGCGGATAAGGGGGTAGCGGAGGCGGGCCTCGGAGTAGATGCGGGCCTTCTCCACGGCGGTGAAGGGGGCCACGCAGGCCTTACGCAGCGGTGTGAAAGTCTTTCCCCCCGCCTCAATCGTCCACGAGGCGGCGTCGGTCTCGTCCAGCACCAGCGGGCGGACGCGCACGATTTTGCCGTCCTTGACGTAGACCTGCACCGGCCCGCCGTTGGTGAGGTTGGTAAATACCTTCTCCAAAATAAAATAACCCTTCTTTTGCGAAAACGGGAAACGCCTCCGGAAGCCCGACCCGTCTGGCATTTATGGCCTTACTGAAAGTATAATAAATAAACACGACCGATTCAAACGGGGGGCCAGGGGGAGAGGTTAAAATCATAGAGCGATGCCTGAATTGCGACTATTAAGCTGGAACGTCAACGGCCTGCGCGCCGCCGCCAAAAAGGGCTTTCTGGAGTGGCTCCAGAAGGACCGGCCGGATATCCTCTGCCTCCAGGAGACCAAGGCCCGCCCCGACCAGCTCGACAGCGGGCTGCGCGACCCGGCGGGCTACCGCGCCTACTGGAACTACCCGGAGAAAAAGGGGTACGCCGGGGTGGGTCTATATACCCGCCAGCCGCCGCAGGCCGTCAAGTACGACCTGGACGGGGGCAAGCTGGACACGGAGGGCCGCATCATCCTGGCGGAGTATCCCGGTTTCACTCTTTTCAATATCTATTTCCCCAACGGCGGGGCGGGCAACCAGCGCGTGCCCTACAAGCTGGCATTCTACGAGGCCTTCCTGAAATATGCCGACGCCCTGGTCAAGGCCGGGCAAAAGCTGGTCATCGGCGGCGACGTCAACACCGCCCATCAAGAGATAGACCTGGCGCGTCCCAGGGAGAACGCCAGGAACACCGGCTTCCTGCCCGAGGAGCGCGCCTGGATTGACAAGCTGCTGGCGCACGGCTACGTGGACACTTTCCGCCACTTCCATAAGGAACCGGGGCAGTACAGCTACTGGGACATGAAGACCGGGGCGCGGGCGCGCAACGTGGGCTGGCGGATTGACTATTTCTACGTCAGCCGGAACCTGCTATCACAGGTTACCGGCGCTTTCATCATGCCGGAGGTGACCGGCTCCGACCACTGCCCGATCGGGCTAACCCTGAAAACGGGCTAGTCCGCCGGCAGGTCTTCCAGTCCCTGGATGACCTCGTGCAGGTCGTCGAAGGGCGTGCAGGCCAGCCCCTCCTCACGGCAGACGCGCAAGAGGTCGCCGGTGGCGAAGACTTTAATGGCGCGGCGCGCCGGGTGGATATCGGAGCGGCCGTTGCCCACGTAGACGATGGCGTAGCCCTGCCCCACCAGGAGGTCGGTATAGGCCTCCTTGAAGCCGGCCTCCCGCTGGCTGCCGTCCGGACCGACGTAGCGCACCGCCACCTTCCCGGGAAGAAAGCGGTTTTCGGCGGCGTGGATTTCGATGCCGCCGATGCCCAGCTTACCCAGGATGGCCTGGATGTAGAAGGTCAGGCCGTTACTGACGATGACCGGCTTGAAGCCGCGCCGGCGGCAGTAGTCAATCAGCTCGCCGAAGCCGGGGCGGACTCTGACGCGCGGGCTGGTGAGCACCAGGTCGGTCATGGCCTGCTTACTTGCCTGCATCATGCCGAAGACCCGCCGGTTGAAAGTGCCCACGGCGATACGCCCGGAGGTGTACTCCTTAAGCTCCTCGCGCCAGCGCGGGCCCACGTAGGTATCCAGCAGGAGAAAACTGACGTCCTCCTCGGTGATGGTGCCGTCGAAGTCCAGCTGCACGGCTATTTTCATAGAGGGAAGGCTCCTTGCGGGGTGGTGGATTCCCTATTAATGATAGCTGTTAGGAATGAACGGGGTCAAGATAAACCAAACCCCGATTGCGCCCGTAGCTAGCGACTGATATAATTAACTCGTGGTAAACGCAGAAAATCTAGAGCTAATGCGCCATTCGGCGGCGCACGTCATGGCCGAGGCGGTACTGGCCCTCTTCCCCGAAGCCAGGTTCGGCATCGGCCCGGCCATCGAGGACGGCTTTTACTACGACTTCGACCTGCCGCGCCCCCTTACGCCCGAAGACCTGCCCCTCATCGAAGAAAAAATGAGGGAAATCGTCAAGGCCGACCTCTCCTTCACCCGCCGCGAGGTAACCAAGGACGAGGCCAAAAAGCTCTTCGCCGGCCAACCCTACAAGCTGGAGCTACTGGCAGAAATCCCCGAAGGCGAGCCGGTCAGCGTCTACCAGCAGGGCAATTTCACCGACCTCTGCCGCGGCCCGCACCTTGAGTCCACCGGGCAGCTCAAGGCCTTCCGGCTGGTCAACACCGCCGGGGCCTACTGGCGCGGCAGCGAGCGCAACGCCATGCTGCAACGCATCTACGGGCTGGCCTTCGAGAGCGAAAAGGAGCTGGAGAAACACCTGGAGCTGGTGGAGGAGGCCAAGCGGCGCGACCACCGCCGGTTAGGCAAGGAGCTTGACCTGTTTCTCATGCCGGAGGAAATCGGCGGGGGCCTGGTCATCTACACGCCCAAGGGCGGACGCATCCGCACGGTAGCGGAGGACTTCTGGCGGCAGGAGCACTACGCCAACGGCTACGAGCTTCTCTACACGCCGCACATCGGCCTCAGCAAGCTCTGGGAGATAAGCGGCCACCTCGACCACTACGCCGAGAACATGTACGCCCCTATCACCATCGACGAGCAGGAATACTACCTCAAGCCGATGAACTGCCCCTTTCACATGCTGGCCTACAAGGCGCACACGCGCTCCTACCGCGACCTGCCGCTAAGGTGGGCCGAGCTGGGGACGGTCTACCGCTACGAGCGTTCCGGCGTGCTGCTGGGGCTGCTGCGGGTGCGCGGCTTCACCCAGGACGACGCCCACATCATCTGCACGCCGGAGCAGATGAACGACGAGATTTCCGAGGTGCTGCGCTTCTCGCTGTATATGTTGCGGACTTTCGGCTTCCAGAAGTTCAAGATATATCTCTCCACCCGTCCCGAAGGCTCTATCGGTACCGAGCAGATGTGGCTGGATGCCCAGGACGCCCTGCGCCGGGTCATCGAGGAAACCAAACTGCCGTTTGAGGTCGACGAGGGAGGCGGGGCTTTCTACGGCCCCAAGATAGACATCAAGATTGAAGACGCCCTGGGACGCGAGTGGCAGGCGACCACCATCCAGTTCGACTTCAACGAGCCGGAGCGGTTCGACATGACCTACGTCGGCCCCGACGGACAGGAGCACCGCCCCTACATGATTCACCGCGCCCTGCTCGGCGCCTGGGAGCGCTTCTTCGGGCTGCTCATCGAGCATTATGCCGGGGCCTTCCCGGTGTGGCTGGCGCCGGTGCAGGTCAAGGTCATCCCGGTGGCCGACCGCCACAACGACCCCGCCGCCAAGCTGGCCGCCAGGATGAAAGCTCGCGGCATCCGCGCCGAAGTGGACGACCGCGGCGAGCGCATGAACCAGAAAATTCGCCAGGCGCAGCTGGAGAAGGTGCCCTACATGCTTATCGTCGGCGATAAGGAGATTGAGAGCCAGTCCGTCTCGGTGCGCTGCCGCAGCGGCGAGCAGCTGTCGGCCATGCCGCTCAAGGACTTCATCAAGCGCGTTACCAAAGAAATCGCCGATAAATCTTTGGGGTAATCCTTCCTCGCCCCCGGAACTCAACCAGTTGATTTCCACGCACGAATATGGTATAGTTTAGGTTCGTAGGATACCTGTTACCCGGAGGAGGCTAGAAGGGACATAATTAAGCAACTACGCGTCAACGAGCGGATAATCGCCAGAGAGGTTCGCCTGGTTGGGGAGAAGGGGGAGCAGCTCGGTATTATGCCCCTGGTGCAGGCACGCGAAACGGCCCGAAAGCACAATCTTGACCTCGTCGAAGTAGCGCCGACCTCGGTGCCCCCCGTCTGCCGTCTGCTGGATTACGGCCGGTACAAGTACGAGCAGCAAAAGAAAGAGCAGCAGGCCAAGAAAGGCCAGAAGGTATCGCTGCTGCGGGAGATTCGTCTCCGGCCCAAGATAGGTGTCCACGATTTTGAGGCCAAGGCCAGGACGGCCAAAAAGCTCCTGGCCGACGGCGCCAAGTTAAAAGTAACGCTATTATTCCGGGGGCGGGAAATCACCCACCCCGAGCTGGGCTGGAAGATCTTGCAGCGCATGGCGCAGACCCTCAGCGAGGTCGCCTCGGTAGAGAGGCAGCCGGTTATGGAGGGGCGGCGGATGGACATCGTGCTGGTGCCCGCCGCGGCCAAGCCCAAGCCGAAAGAAGAAGTAAAGGCCGCCGCCAAGGAAACAGAAAATGCCGAAGATAAAAACGCATAAAGGTGCCAAGAGCCGCTTCCACATCACCGGCAGCGGCAAGATAATGCGCGTCAAGGGGCCCAAGAGCCACCTGCGCACCAAGAAGGCCAAGCGGGTGAAGCGCCAGTTCGACGAGATGATACCCCTGGCTCCCGCCGACCGCAAGCGCATCTCGCGCCTCATCCCCAACGGAATCAAGTAAAGACGGAGGATATTTCCCTTGCCCAGAGTCAAAAGAGGGGTAACCTCTCACCAGCGACACAAGAAGGTACTGGCGCTCACCAAGGGCCACCGCGGCACCAAGCACCGGCTCATCAAGCGCGCCCGGGAGTCGATGATAAAATCGCTCTCCTACGCCTATTTCCACCGCCGCGAGCGCAAGGGCGACATGCGCCGCCTCTGGATACTGCGCATCAACGCCGCCTGCCGCGCCCACGGCCTCAGCTACAACCGCTTCGTGGACGGGCTGAAAAAGTCCGGCATCGAAATCAACCGCAAGATACTGGCCGATATGGCCGTCAGGGAACCAGAGAACTTTAGCAGCCTGGTCACTCTCGTCGGAGGGAAAGGCCAGGAGTAATCAGTCCGGTTCCTGAGAAAAGTTATCAGCTGGTTCCCCTTCCCTCCCGCCGAGGAAGGGGAATTTTGCTAACAGGACTAAAATGCTGGATAAACTAGAAGAGATTAAAAAAGAAGCGCTGGAAAAACTGGCAGACATTAATGTTTCTAAAGGTCTGTACTATTGGCGCGTCCATTACTTAGGCAAAAGCAGCACTCTGACAGGTATCCTGCGTAGTTTGGCAACATTATCAATAGAGGATAGGAAAACTATCGGCGCCGCCGCCAACCGGCTGAAAGTCCTGCTGGAAAGCCAAGTCGCCGCTAAAGAGAACGCCCTCCGCGAGGCGCATCTCAAGACCGCCACCCAAGAGGCGTCCATCGACATCTCCCTGCCGGGCCGCCCCTGCCCGGTGGGGCACCTCCACCCCGTCACCCAGGCCATCGAGGAGATAACCGATATTTTCGCCTCGATGGGCTTCCAGGTGGCCGAGGGGCCGGACGTGGAGTGGGACTATTACAACTTCGAGGCGCTCAACATCCCCGCCGAGCACCCCGCCCGCGACTCAATGTCCTCGTTCTGGATTGACGCCCCGCCCGGCGAGAAAGGCAAAAAGCTGCTGCGCACCCACGGCACCGCCGTCAGCGCCCGCGTCGCCGAGCGGATGGAGCCGCCGATACGCACCGTCACCCCGGCCCGGGTCTACCGCTACGAGGCCACCGACGCCACCCACCTCAACATTTATTACAACATGGACGGGCTGGCCGTGGACAGGGGCATCACCATGGCCGACCTCAAGGGCACCCTCTACGAATTCGTGCGCCGCTACTTCGGCCCCAGGCGCAAGGTACGCTTCCGCGCCGATTATTTCCCCTTCGTCGAGCCGGGCGGCGAAATCGCCATCGACTGCATCGTCTGCCGGGGCGCGGGGTGCAGCCTCTGCGGCAACTCCGGCTGGATTGAGATACTGGGCTGCGGCATGACCCACCCCGACGTGCTGCGCCGCGGCGGCATCGACCCGGCGGAGTACACCAGCTTCGCCTTCGGGATGGGGTTGGAGCGGCTGCCCATGCTGCGCTACGGCATCGACGACATGCGCCTCTTCTACGGCAGCGACCTGAGATTTTTAAGGCAGTTTTAGAGCAAAATGAAAGTACCGCTAAACTGGCTCAAGGACTACGTGGATGTAACCCTGCCGCCGGCCGAGCTGGCCCAAAGGCTGACCATGGCCGGCTTCGAGGTGAGCGAGATAATCACCACCGGCGAGGGCTGGGCCAACGTCTTCGTGGGGCGGATAACGGCCGTCAACCCCCACCCCAACGCCGACCGCCTGCGCCTGGCCACGGTGGATTTGGGCGGTGAGCAGGAGACGGTCGTCTGCGGCGCCCCCAACCTGACCGCCGGCGATAAAATCGCCTTCGCCCGGGTCGGGGCGCGCCTGATAAACCCCCACAACGGCCGGGTGGAAGAGCTTAAAGAAGCCAAAATCCGCGGCGTGGCCTCGCGGGGCATGGTTTGCTCCGAGAAAGAGCTGGGCATCTCCGAGAGCCACGAGGGCATCCTGGTGCTGGCGCCGGAGGCCGCCGTCGGCGCGCCCCTGAGCGAGCACCTGGGCGACACGGTGCTGGACGTCGACGTTACCGCCAACCGCCCCGACTGTCTCTCGGTGGTCGGCATCGCCCACGAGGTGGCCGCCCTCACCGGCCAGGCGATGCACATCCCGGAGATTGAATACGCCGAGACCGGCGACGCCATCGAAAAGAGCATCGACATCGCCATCGAAGACCCCGACCTCTGCCCCCGCTACTGCGCCAGTCTGATTACGGGTATCAAAATAGCCGACTCCCCACCCTGGCTCCAGGAGCGGCTCATCGCCGCCGGGCAGCGCCCCATCAATAACATCGTTGATATTACCAATTATGTCATGCTGGAGTACGGCCAGCCGCTGCACTCCTTCGATTACCAGCAGGTGCTGGGGCGAAAAATCATCGTGCGGCGCGCCGCCCAGGGCGAGCGGTTCTACACCCTGGACGAGGTGGAGCGGACGCTCACCGGCGAGATGCTCACCATCGCCGACGGCAAGGGCACCGTGGCCATCGCCGGGGTCATGGGCGGCCTCAACTCGGAAGTCACCGGGGCCACCACCGCCATCCTGCTGGAGGCGGCCAGCTTCAAGGCGACCAGCATCCATTACACCAGCCATACCCTGGGGCTGACCAGCGAGGCCTCGATGCGCTTCGAGCGGGGCATCAGCACGGAGATGACCCTCCCGGCCCTCCGCCACGCCACCCGGCTCATCGCCGCGCTCGGCGGCGGCCAGGTCGCCAAAGGCATCGTCGATGTCTATCCCGGTAAGAAGAAGCCCGTCCCCGTCCGGCTCGCTCCCGCCGCGTGCAAGCGCGTCCTGGGCATCGGTTTCAGCCGCGATAAAATCGTCCGAACGCTCACCGCGCTGGGCTTTGCCTGCCGCGACGAGGCTAAAAACTTGAGCGTGACCGCCCCCTACTGGCGCAGCGACATCAAGCAGGACGTTGACCTCATCGAGGAAGTGGCCCGTATCAACGGCTACGATAAAATCCCCGCCACCCTGCTGGCCGATACCATCCCCCCGCAGGACCCGTCGCCGGAGATTACGCTCAAGCGGCGGGTGCGCCGCGCCCTGGCGGGCTACGGCTTTCAGGAAATCGTCAGCTACACGCTGACGGGGCTGGAGCTGTTGAGCCAGCTCGACCCCGACGCACAACCACCTCAATCCCCGATGCTGCGCGTCGTCAAACCGATGACCGCCGACCAGGAGTACCTGCGCCCCAACCTGCGCGCCGGTCTGCTGGCGGCCCTGGCCGCCAACCGCCGCCACGAGGACGGCGGTATCCGCCTCTTCGAGATAGGCAAGATATACGTCCCGCAGGGCGACGCCCTCCCCGCCGAGCCGGAGCTGCTGGCGGGCATCCTGAGCGGCGCGCGGACGGAGTCTTCCTGGCTGGGCGACGGCGGCGGCAGCTACGATTTCTACGACGTCAAGGGCAGCGTCGCCGGGATGCTGGCCAGTCTGGGTATCAGCGCCCGCTACGAAAAGAGCGACGACCCCGGCCTGCACCCCGCCCGCCAGGCCGCCATCGTCGTCGGGGAGGACGGCGCCAGCCTGAAACTGGGCGTCCTCGGCGAGCTTCACCCCAGGGTGGCCGCCAACTTCGAGATTGAGGATAGCGTCTGTATCTTTGAAATCGATATCACCGCTTTGGCGCCGCTGGCGGTCGCCCACCGGATGTACCGGGCCGTGCCGCGTTTCCCCGCCACCATCCGCGACCTGGCGCTGGTAGTGGACAGCGCCGTCACCCACCAGCAGGTGGTGGACATTATCGCCGGCTTCCCCCTGGTGAGCCAGGTCAGGCTCTTCGACGTCTACTCCGGCCAGCAGGTCGCCGCCGGCCAGAAGTCGCTGGCCTACCGGCTGGTCTACCAGTCGCCCTCGCACACCCTGACGGACGAAGAGGTCAACAAAGTGCAGGAGAAAATCCTGAAACGGCTCGGTACGGAACTGGGGGCGACGCTGAGGGGATAAGGCGAGAGAGTTATTCCCATCTAAAGAACCGCGTCGCCAGCAACCCCGCCACCACCGTCACGCCCGCCGCCACCAGCGAGGCAAACGTATTCCAGCCGAACCCCAGGTACGGGTCCTGCAGCATGAGGATGACGTGCCGGATAATGGTGAAGTTACCGATGGCGTCCATCGCCCCGGTGAGTACCTCCGGGGGCGGGCCGGCTCCGCCCAGTATCATCATCACGAAAAAGAGGATTAACCCCAGCCCCTGCGCCGCCCGCGTCGAGGGGAGGACGGCGCCCAGAAAAAAGCCCAGAGCGGTGAAGCAGAGCAGGCCCAGCAGAAAGGCCGGTATCAGCAGGCCGACCTGCTGCGGAAGGTGCGGCTCGTAGACGAGCAGCCCGAAGGCCAGAATCAACAGGCTGCCGACTACGGCGATGAGCAGACTGACCACCAGCTGCGAGCCCAGCAGCGCCCAGACTGAGATGGACGAGGCCCGCATCCGCCGCAGGACGCCCTTCTCACGGTAGGCGGTAAGGTGCACCGGCAGGGCCACCGTGCCGATGGCCATCATCACCAGAGCGAAATAAGCCGGTATGTAATAATCGAGCGGCCCGACACCGCGGAAGACAGTCATCCCGGCGTCATCCGTGTCCGGGGTATTGCCGAAGACACCGCCCATCACGAAGAGAAAGATAACCGGCAGGGCCAGGGTGAATATCACCGTAATCGGCTCGCGGAGAAAGAGCTTAATTTCCACCCAGGTCAGCCTGGCCAGCGTGCGCATCTCGCTATTCCTCCACATCTTGCCCGGTGAGTTTCAGAAAGACATCCTCCAGGCTCGGCTGCTCCACGCGGAGGTCGGCGGGAACGATGCCGCGCGCTACCAGCGCCGCCGCTACCAGGGCCAGTATCGGGCCGCTGCCCTCCACCTCCACCCGCGGGCCGTTGCGCACCACGTTCTTCACCCCGGCCACGTCCTTAAGCCAGAGCAGGTCTCGTGCTTCGGCGGTAAAGATGACCCTCACCCCCGTGGCGTACTGCGTCACCATGCCCTGCGGCGTGTCCATGGCGACGATTTTCCCCCGGTCGACGATGGCGACGCGGTCGCAGAGGGCCTCGGCCTCCTCCATGAAGTGGGTTACCAGCACCACGGTGGTGCCGCGCTCGCGAATCTCCCGGATGAGCCCCCAGGCCACCCGGCGCGCCGCCGGGTCGAGGCCGGTGGTCATCTCGTCGAGGAAGACGGCCTTCGGGTTGTTGACCAGCGCCAGGGCGATGAGCAGGCGCTGCCGCTGCCCGCCGGAGAGGCTGGCGAAGCTGGCCTTGCGCTTCTCGGTCAGCCCCCACTGCTCCAGGAGGACATGCCAGTCCAGGGCGTCAGGCGTCACCGAGGCGAAGAGGTCGAGGGCCTCCCAGACCCTGATGCGGTCGGGGAGGGCCGATTCCTGCAGCTGCGAGCCGATACGCCGCCGCAGCGCCGCCGCCTGGGTGCGCGGGTCGTAGCCCAGCACGCGGATGCGCCCGGCATCCGGATTACGCAGGGCCTGGAGGCACTCCACCGTCGTCGTCTTGCCGGCGCCGTTGCGGCCCAGCAGGCCGAAGATTTCCCCCTCGGTCACGTTGAAAGAGACGTCGTCCACGGCGACGGTGGCCTTGTAGGTCTTGCGGAGGTTTTCCACGGAGATGATGGGGGTCATTTTCTCTATTATAGGGGTTCGCCCAGGATAGTAGCAATTGAGATAAGGATATAAGGGTTTGGATTATACCGCCCGGGCTCTCCCCGCACCCCTACCCCTTTACCCCCCGATTAACTCCTTGAGCCTCCCCACTATCTCCCCGAGCGGGATAATCTCGGCGTCTTTTTCGGTGCGCGCTTTAAGTTCCACGCCGTCCTTCGCCAGGGTGCGCGGGCTGACCGTGACGCGGAAGGGTATCCCCAGCAGGTCGGCGTCGTTGAACTTGACGCCGGGGGACTCCTCGCGGTCGTCGCAGAGTACCTCCAGCCCCGCCGCTACCATATCCTCGTAGAGTTTTTCGGCCACCTCGGCCACGTCCGTCCCCTCGCGGTAGAGCGGGCAGAGGTAGACCTGGTAGGGGGCCAGGGCCAGCGGCCAGACGATGCCCCGCTCGTCGTGGTTCTGCTCGACGGCGGCGGCCATGAGGCGCGAGAGGCCCATGCCGTAGCAGCCCATGACAGCCGGGTGCGACTCGCTCTTTTCGTCGACGAAATCGGCCCCGAATTTGCTGCTGTAGACCGTCCCCAGCTTGAAGATGTGCCCCACCTCGATGCCCTGCGTCGCGGCCAGTTCGCCGCCGCAGGTGGGGCACTTGTCACCGGCGCGGGCCGCGGCGATATCGGCGACGACGTCCGTCTTGAAGTCGCGCGGGTAGTTGACGTTACGGAGGTGCGTGTCCGGCTTGTTGCCACCGGCGACCAGGTTGCTGGCCGTGGTCACCGAATCGTCGGCGACGACCTTGAAGCCCTTCATCCCCACCGGCGAGGCCGCCCCCGGCACGATGCCGGCGGCGACGACCTCGGCCTCGGTGGCCAATCTAAGGTCGGCGGCCTTGAGCTGGTTGCTCAGCTTGACCTCGTTCACGGCCAGGTCGCCGCGGATGACGACAAAGGTCAGTTCACCGTCGGCGACGTAGAAGACGGCCTTGAGGGTGCTGCATTCCGGCACCTTGAGGAAACCGGCCACCTCCTCGATGGTGGCCATGCCGGGCGTGGCCACTTCCTCCACGGGGAGCGGCTTGCCGTTGTCTATCTCTTCTTTGACGCAGGCGGCCTTCTCCACGTTGGCGGCGTACTGGCAGGCCGGGCAGTAGATAATCTCGTCCTCGCCGCTGGGGGCGATGACCATGAACTCGCGGGAGTCCTTGCCGCCGATGGCGCCGCTATCGGCCTCCACCAGCATCGTCGTCAGGCCGCAGCGGTCGTAGACGTTCTGGTAGGCCTGCGTCATCTTGTCGTAGCTTGCGTCCAGGCCGCTTTCGTCGCTGTCGAAGCTGTAGAGGTCTTTCATCAGGAACTCGCGCACGCGTATCAGCCCGCCGCGGGGGCGCGGCTCGTCGCGGAACTTCACCTGAATCTGGTAGAGCAGCTGCGGCAGGTCGCGGTAGCTCTGGATAAACCGCCCGGCCAGCTGGGTGACGACCTCCTCGTGGGTGGGGCCCAGCGCCAGGGGACGCTCGCGGCGGTCGCGGAGGGTGAAGAGCACCTCGCCCAAAGCCCGGTCGCGCCCGCTCTGCTGCCATAGCTCCAAGGGCTGGAGCACCGGCAGGTTCAGCTCCTGACCCCCGGCTGCGTCCATCTCGTCGCGGATGATGCCCTCTATCTTGCGGAGCACCCGCCAGCCCAGCGGCAGGTAGGAATAGACCCCGGCGGCCAGCTGGCTCACCATCCCGGCGCGCAGCAGCAGCCGGTGGCTGACCGTATCGGCCTCGGCGGGGACTTCCCGCAGCGTTCGGGCAAACAGCTTGGAAATACGCACGCTTTAACTCCTTTAAAACCCGGATTATAGCTTGGTGGCCAGCCCCTCGAACTCGGCGCGGATGCTCAGCAGCTCGGTCTCCTGCTCGGTGCGCAGCTCCACCAGCTTGATGTAGAGGGAATTATTGCCCTGGCTCAGGGCCAGATTGGCCTCGTCGTTGAGGGTGTTGCGCAGCTCCACCCGGACGTTATACTTGATGATAAGCTCCTGGTAGCTCTTGATGTCGGCGGGGGTGTCGAAAGTCCAGCCGCGGTAGTAGCCGCCGTTATCCAGGCGGCTGACGGAATAGCCGCCGACGGTCTCCAGGGCCAGGTACTCGCCGGGGGCCACCTCGGCCAGCACCCAGGCGTGGCTGCACTGGGCAATATCGTCGAAGGCGGGACGGGTGGGATCGCCCACGGCCATGAGGGCGTTGATGCCCTGGGCCTTGAGCATGTTCCAGACCTCGGCGGACATATCGGAGCAGAC
>DAOUEP010000072.1:0-11857 GCA_034430515.1 Dehalococcoidales bacterium
GGCCTGGGTGGGAATAGATAACTCAGATGGGGAAGGGTGGGGTGTTATTTTTCTAACAGGCTGTTAATTTCTCGTTCATTCAGCCGCCTGACCTCGCCCTCCTTAAGCTAACCCAGCCGCAGCTGGCCGAGGCGCACGCGCTGGAGGGCCAGCACCGGGTGCCCCAGGTGCTCGAACATGCGGCGCACCTGGCGTTTGCGCCCCTCGTGGATGGTGATGCTGTAGTTATAAGGGGGCAGGCTGACCTCCCTGACCCTGGCCGGGGCCGTCGGTCCGTCCTCCAGCCGGATGCCCCGGGCGAGTTTTTCTGCCTCCTCCGGCTTGAGGCGCCCTCGGACGTGCACCAGGTACTCCTTCTCGTGCTCGTAGCGCGGGTGGGTCAGCCTGTAGGTGAGGTCGCCGTCGTTGGTAAGCAGCAGCAGGCCGGTGCTGTCGGCGTCGAGCCGCCCCGCCGGGTAGAGCCGGAGGCGGCGGTACTCCGGGGGGAGTAAGTCCAGCACGGTGGGGCGGCCTTTTTCGTCGCGGGCGGTGGTGACGACGCCCGCCGGCTTGTTAAGCATCAGGCAGACCATTGCCTCGGCCTTAAGCTCGACTGTCTTACCGTCGAGGGTAACGCGGTCTTTAGATGTATCTACGGGGTGATTGAAAGACTCGGCGACGGCGCCGTTAACCGTAACGCGCCCCTCCCGGATGGCGTCGGCCAGGCGGCGGCGCGGGCCGATGCCAGCGCTCGTAAGGGCCTTCAGCAGGGGAATATCAGTCATATTTATCGCTTAGATTATAAGGCTTCTAAACCTTCTTCACCTCGCACAATAGCGACTTGCAGGGGATAAAGCCGGAAATCGGGTCTAGATTCACGTCGTCCACCAGCAAGTTGATGTTGGCCTCGCCGGGCCACTGGTGCGGCACGGAGACCACCCCCGGCGGGATGCCGGTGGTGACGCTGGCCTGCATGCGAGCGCTGCCCCGTGGCGAGCTTATCTCCACCGTATCGCCCGTTTGGATGCCCCGCGGCGCGGCGTCGTCGGGGTGGATATCAACCAGCGGCTCCGGCATGAGGCGGTGCAGGCGCGGGATGTTGCGGAACTGCGAGTGGGTGTAGGCCATCACCCGTGCGCCGGTGGTGAGTACCAGTGGATAAGTCCGGGCGAGGTCGGGGGTGGCCAGCGGGCTTTCCGCTGGCTCCCGGTAGACGGGCAGGGGGTCGTGGCCGTGCTCGGCCAGCGCGCTTGAGGCGATTTCCACCTTGCCGGAGGGGGTCTGGAAACCCGCCTTCTCGTACCTCTTTTCCGGCTGCGGTGCGTATTCCAGGGGGATGCCTTCCGGGTGTTGCCGCAGGTCGGCGCAGGTTATCCCCAGCGGCGCCAGGATGTGGTCGGCGCACCGCTCGAAGTCGCCGTGCCAGAACAGGTCGCCCAGTCCCAGCCGCCCGGCCAGGGCGGCGTAGATTGCCCACTCGCTGCGGCACTCGCCGGGCGGGGCGATGGCGGGCTCGATGAACCTGGCCCGGCCTTCGGCCTCGGTGAGGAGAATGGGGCGCTCCAGCCAGGAGGCGATGGGCAGGACGATATCGGCCAGCTTGGTGGTATCGGTGGGGAAATACTCGGTGACGGCGATAAAGTCCAGCTTTTTCAAGCTCTCGGCCATGCGGTTGGAGTTGGCGAAGAACTGGATATTAAGCCCCGCCGAGAACATGGCCTTGAGGGGGTAGGGCCGGCCGCTATCAATCTGGTCGGCGATGGCGTTGGACTGCATCTCGCGGTAGCGGCTCGTCCAGATGGGGAAGCGTTGCGCGCCCACGCCGGGGGGCATCGCGGCCACGCGCTCGTGCAGGGTGATGTCGGCGGGCGGCCTGGTCGGGTGGGGGACGGGCCGGTTGCCGCCGATGACGTCGATATTGCCGGTGACGGCCGCCAGCAGGATAATGGCGCGGTGGTTCTGGACGCCGTTAGCGTGGTGGACGGTGCTGTTGGCGCTGAGGTGGAGCTTGGCCGGCTTGGTGGTGGCGTAGAGCCGGGCGGCGGCGGTAATCCTGGCGGCGGGGACGCCGGTAATCCGCTCGGTGCGCTCCGGGGTGTATTCCCGAATCAGGTTCTCAAGCCCGTCCCAGCCTACCGTCCAGTTTTCCAGAAAGGCGCCGTCGTGGAGGTTTTCCGCCACGATGACATTCATCATGCCCAGGGCCAGGGCGCCGTCGGTGCCGGGGCGCGGCTGGAGATGGATATCGGCCGCGGCGGCTATCCGGGTGCGGCGGGGGTCGACGACGATGAGCTTAACGCCGCGCTTAACGGCATCCAGGTTAGCTTCCCAGACCGGCGGCGTCGAGACGACGGCCGACCCCCAGATGAGCTTGCATTTTGTCTCCGGCTCGACGCCGGCGCTCGTTCCGGCCATGTAGGCGTAATCCGTCCCGTAAGTAAGCTGGCTGGCCAGCCAGGTGGCCGAGAAGCAGCTGGAGCTCTCGGTGCAGTAGTTGGGCGAGCCGAAGGCATGAACCAGCCGGTGGAAATAGGGGCGGGGCTCCTTGGTGTAGGCTATCCAGAAGCAGACCGACTCCGGGCCGTAATCGTCCTTAACTTTCTGCAAGTTTGCGGCGACGGTATCCAGGGCCGCATCCCAGCCGATGCGGCGGAACTCGCCCCCGCCGTGCGCCCCGGTGCGCTGGAGGGGATAGAGGAGGCGGTCGGGGTGGTAGACGAAGTCCAGCTGGGCATTCCAGCGGGGGCAGTGGGCTAATTTGGGGTCGGCGATGTCAACCTTAACGGCCCGCCCGTCGCGGACGTGGACGCGCGTGGGGCAGGCCATGGTGCACATGTAGCAGATACCGTTTCTGATTTCGGCGGGCTTGGTCATGGGGATGATTCTCCTCTCGTTAGCTATACCTATTATAACAGCCCCGCCGCGGCGATTGAAAATTCACGGACACCTATAAGAATAAGTTAAGCCGTCCAGAAACATAGCTTATATTATTTGACATAAACCGGCGCAAGGGTTAGAATTCTTCCAATCAGCTCGGGGGAGGTGATGTCCGTGAAAGAGAAAGAGGCCAAGTTCTTCCTCAAGCTCAAGGCAGCCCTGGAGAAGGGGCGGGAGATATCCCGCAGCTGCCTGGCCTGAAAGAGCTGAAAGAACAAGTAACCTGCCCGTGAGGCAGCAGGCCAGCCAGACAAATGCCGGGAACCGTTTACGATTTTTTCGTCCAGTGGCATTTAACCGAAAAGTGCAATCTGCATTGTCGGCATTGCTATCAGGATATAGCTGTGCCGGCAATGGCTTTTGAGGAGACCATCCGGGGCATCGACAACATCCGCGAGGCCTTCGCCGCCTGGGAGAAGGATTACCAGATGGAGATGACCCCCGCCTTCCACTTTACCGGCGGCGAGCCGTTCCTCCGCAACGACCTCTACGATATCCTGGGCTACGTCCGGAAATACGGCTACGCCGCCGCCCTGATGAGCAACGGCACCCTCATCACCCCCGCCGACGCCCGACGGCTGGCGAGTCTCGGCGTGAGCGAGGTGCAGGTGAGCCTGGACGGTCTGGAGGCGGTGCACGACGGCATCCGGGGTGAGGGCGCCTTCCGGCGGGCCCTGGAGGGGCTGAAAAACCTGGTAGCCGGCGGCGTCCCCGCCAGCATCAACCTGACCCTCTCCCGCCTTAATAGCGGCGAGCTGGCGGGGCTGGTGCGTCTGGCCGAAAAGACGGGTATCGGCGCGGTCACCTTCTCGCGGCTGGTGGCCTGCGGCAGCGGCGGCGCCCTGAGCGGCGAGATGCTCACTCCTGCCGAGCTGGCGGCCTTCTACGGCGAGGTGCGGCGGCTTCAGGACAAGGCCAGTGTGGTATTCACCTCCCGCGACCCCCTCTTCACCGTGAGCGGGCTGGAAGACGGGATGCCGGAGGCCGAGTTCCCCCTCGGCGGCTGTTCGGCGGGCGTCTTCGGCATCACCATCGCCGCGGACGGCGGCATCATGCCCTGCCGCCGCATGGACATGACCATCGGCAATATCCGCGACGTTTCCTTCCGCGAGCTATGGGCGGAATCGCCGGTGTTGTGGGCATTGCGCACCCGCGAGTCGTACCATGACGGCTGCGATGCGTGCGCCTACTGGGCGGTGTGCCGCGGCTGCCGGGCGGTGGCCCTGGCCGGGTCGCGCGCCCGGGGCGGCCAGGATTATCTTGGCCCCGACCCCCAGTGCCCCTATTATCGAGCGGCGCGTTAGCCGGGGGCTTTTAGCCTGGTTTGCCCCTTTCGCTTTTTATACCTCACCCCCTGTGTCCCCCTCTCCAAACTCAAGATATTTTATTCCCGTTTGTCTCCTGTTTGGAGAGGGGGAAGAAATCAAAAGAGAGGTTACACCTCTCTTAGACTCTCCGGTGGGGCAAAGGAGGGGGGGGGATACATTGCCTCTCCCTTAATGGGAGAGGTCAGGTGAGGGTGAAATTCTCGGGCTAATAGATGTCCCCCTCACCTTAATCCTCTCCCACGGTGGGGAGAGGAAAACATCCGGGCTAAGCCGCCGATGTACCGAGGGCGTTCACCCGCCGAAGCCTTGTGCGCAGGTGGGGCCAGGGTGGGAATAGATAACTCAGATGGGGCAGGGTGGGGAGTCACCTGCCTCCCTGTGGTATAATTCAAGAAATAACACCCCCAGGGAGCCGGAAACTGGAAGGAATCGACGTGGCCCGCCGGGCCGTGGAAATCGCCAGCGACAAACAGGCCAGCAACATCGTCCTGCTGGACGTGCGCGGCGTGTGCAGCTTTGCCGACTACTTCGTCATCTGCGCCGGCGAGAGCGAGCGCCAGCTGCGCACCATCCACGAGGAAGTCGAGGCCGCCCTCAAACAGGAGGGCGTGCGGCCGCACCACCGCGAGGGCATACCGGGCTCGGGCTGGCTGCTGCTGGACTACGGCGACGTCATCGTGCACATCTTCGGCGCCGAGGAGCGCGACTACTACCGCCTCGACGAGCTCTGGCAGGACGCCCGGCCGGTGCTGCGCTTCCAGTAGGCCCGCCTAGTCGTAAATCTCACCCTTCTCAAAA
Source organism: Dehalococcoidales bacterium (assembly GCA_034430515.1). Classification (GTDB taxonomy): domain Bacteria; phylum Chloroflexota; class Dehalococcoidia; order Dehalococcoidales; family RBG-16-60-22; genus DAOUEH01. The sequence continues at coordinate 5,043 of DAOUEP010000072.1, forward strand.
AAGAGGGCAATCTCTTTGGCGGCGTTCTCCGGCGAGTCCGAGGCGTGGGTGGCGTTGCGCTGCACGTCCAGCCCGTAGTCCTTGCGTATCGTCCCCGGGGCGGCTTTGGCCGGGTCGGTGGCCCCCATAATCTGGCGGATGCGCTCGACGGCGTTATCCCCCTCGAAGACGGCGGCCACGATTGGCGTCGAGGTGATGTATTCCACCAGCTCACCGAAGAAGGGTTTTTCCTTATGGACAGCGTAGTGCCGCCCGGCCAGCGCTTTGTCCATGTGCAGCATCTTGAGGGCCGTAAGCCGGAGCCCTTCGGCCTGGAGGCGGCCGAGAATGGCCCCGGCCAGCTGGCGTTGCATGGCGTCGGGCTTGACGAGGACGAGGGACTTTTCCATGAATCGCTCCTTAACGGTATTTGGCGTCAGCCTGCCGTATTAAATAGCCCGGCCAGGCTGGCGATACTCACCTTCTCCAGCGTGTCCACGACCAGGTCGGCTTCCCGGAGGCTGGCGGCGGGGTGGCTGTTGGTGACGGCGACGCACTTCATCCCGGCCCCTTTGGCCCCGGCCACCCCGGCGATGGCGTCCTCGATGACGACGCAGCCGGCGGGGTCGGCCTTGAGCTTGCGGGCGGCCAGCCGGAAAATCTCCGGGCTGGGCTTGCCCTCGGCGACCTCGGTGCCGGTGGCAAAGGCCTGGAAGCAGTCGGCGACGCCCAGCCCCCGGATGATGATTTCTATATTATCCCAGGGCGCCGAGGAGGCGATGGCCGTCCGGATGCCGTCTTTGTTCAGGGCGTGGATGAGCTTGATAGCCCCCGGCAGGGCGCGGACGTTCCCGGCGACGCGCCGGCGGTAGTCGCTTTGCTTGGCCTCGGTCACGGCCTTAAACTCCTCCGGGGAGAGGCCGTCGCCCAGGGCGAATCTGATAATGGTATCGTGGCGGCGTCCGAAGTAGCGCATGAAGTCTGCTTCGGTGAAGGGGGCCCCCCGCGCCGCGAAGACGTCCCGCCAGGCCAGGTAGTGGTACTCCCAGGTATCGGCGATGACGCCGTCCAGGTCCCAGAGCACCGCCTCCAGCCCGTTAGACATGGCGCTTCTTTTCCCGGACTTCATCGGGTTGATTGTCCGCGGCTGCGGCGACGAACTGCTTGGCGGTGGCCTCGGCGATGACGGTGCCGTCGCGGAGGCAGACGCGTCCCTCGGTCTCGATGAGCTTGTGGCGCTGGCGGGTGACCCGCGCCGTGACCACCAGCGGCGCCGTGACGGCCACGGGCTGGCGCAGGCGGGTGGTGATGCTGGCGGTGAGGCAGGTCTCGCCGGTGGCGTAGGCGGCGTTGCTCATCGCCTCGTCCAGCAGGCAGCCCAGGATGCCGCCGTGGAGCAGGCCCGGCCAGCCCTGGTGGGCCTTGTCCGGCGTGAACTCGGTCTTAATCGTGTCGCCGTCGCGGGTGAACTTGAGCTTGAGGCCGATGGGGTTGTTCTGGCCGCAGCCGAAACAGAGCCCCTCGGCGAGGTCGTTGTTCAGCGTTACCTTGGGTATAGTTACCATGAAATATCTCCGCTAGCTAAAAGTGTGTCCAGCCCGCCTCCGGCGGCGTGACGGGGCGGCCCTGGCCGTCGGTGATTTCTATCTTTTCCGGCGTATCTGTAACCTCACCGATGACGGTGATGGGGCAGCCGGCCTCGCTCTTGACGCGGGCGACTAGCTCCGGCGGGCCGGTGAAGAGCAGTTCGTACTCCTCGCCGCCCCCCAGGGCCAGGTCGCGCGCTTGCTTGCCGAAGTGCTCGCGCACCGCCGGGTGCACCGGCAGGCTGGCGGCGTTGAGGCGGGCGCCCACCCGGCTGGCCTTACAGATATGCCCCAGGTCGGCCAGCAGGCCGTCGCTGGTATCCACGGCCGCCCGGATGCCGCTTTCTACGAGCCGCCGTCCTTCGGCCAGGCGCGGTCGGGGGCGCAGGAAGGCGTTTCTCAGATAGGCGGCCGCTTCCTGGGGCAGTTTGAGGTTATCCTTAAGCATCTTGAGTCCGGCGGCGGCGCTGCCCGTATGGCCGGTAACGGCGATGGCGTCGCCGGGGCGGGCGGCGTCGCGGCGCAGGACGGCGCCGGTGGGGCTGGCGCCGAGGACGGTAATGGTGATTGTAATAATGGGGGCGCGGCTGACATTGCCGCCGACAATGGCGACCCGCGACTCGCCGGCCAGCGCCAGCATCCCCTCGTAAAGCCCGGCGACGGCGTCCACCTCGGTATCCGGCGGCAGCGACAGGGCGACCAGAGCGTAGCGGGGCTCGCCGCCCATGGCGGCGATGTCGCTGAGATTGATGGCCAGCGACTTCCAGCCCACCTCCGGCCAGGTGGCCGTCTCCGGCGCAAAGTGCACCCCCTCGACCATCGTGTCCACGGTGGCCAGCTGGACGGAGGCGTCGCCGCGCCAGGCGGCGGCATCGTCGCCGATGCCCAGAACGAGGTCGGCGGGCACCTGGTAGCCCCTGGCCTCGGCAATCATTTTGGCTAGGAGGTCAATCAGCCCGAACTCGCCCAGTTCCGAGACTTTCATACTGAAAAGTATAGCATATTGAACAGAGGTGGACTATTTGGAGAGGCGTGCGCTCAGTTTACTTTTATACCTCACCCCCTTAATCCCCCTCTCCAAACTCAGTATCAGAAAAACCCTTGATATTTTGTTTGGAGAGGGGGAATTTGTTTTTAGAAGAGGGGCTTCGCCCCTCTTAAACACCCGGCGGGGTAAGGGGAGAGATAGCTTATCCTCTCCCGTTGTGGGGAGAGGACACACCTTCGGGCTAAGCCTCCGGGCTGGATTCCCGCTTTCGCGGGAATGACAATGCCGTTGGGGCAAAGGGGTGGCATCTACGGGCTAAGCCGCCGATGTGCCGAGGGTGGCCTGGGTGGGAATAGATAACACCGAAAGGGGAGGGGTGGGGAGGCTTGCCCCTCGCATGATTAAAGTGTAGGATAGGGAAAATAGTAGGGGATGAGCCATGCTTAAGAAGATTGACATAAAGACAAGCTCACGGGTTGAGTTCGTGGACATTACCGCCCGTGTCCTCGAGGCCGTCGGCGCCAGCGGCGTGGCCAGCGGCACCTGCCGCGTCTACTGCCCCCACACTACCGCCGGCATCACCGTCAACGAGCACGCCGACCCGGCCGTCGCCGCCGATATCGCCGCCGGGCTGGATAGGGCCGTCCCGCAGAACGAGAGCTACCGCCACGCCGAGGGCAACTCCCCGGCCCACATCAAGGCCAGCCTCATGGGGGCCAGCGCCACGCTCTTCGTCGAGGGCGGGACGCTCGCCCTGGGAACGTGGCAGGGGGTCTTCCTGGCCGAGTTCGACGGGCCGCGGCGACGCCAGGTCTGGGTTAAAGTCACCGAGGATTGACCGCCCCAAAATTGGCTATACCTCGCCGCTCTATGTTATAATCCCTAGCAATGACCACCGTGATAACCGGCGCCAGCGGGCATGTCGGCGCCAACCTGGTACGCGCCCTCATCGCGCGGGGACAGCCCATCCGCTGCCTGATGCACCGCAGCCACCGCGCCCTGGACGGGCTGGACGCCGAGGTCGTCCGCGGCGATATCCTCGATACGGACTCGCTCGTTGATGCCTTCCGGGGCGCCGCTACCATCTACCACCTGGCCGCCCGTATCTCCCTCGACGCTGCCGAAGAGCCGGAGGTGATGCGGATTAATGTCGAGGGTACGCGCAACGTCATCGCCGCCTGCCGGCGCGCCGGGGTAAAACGCCTCGTCCATTTCAGCTCCATCCACGCCCTGGACCAGGAGCCTTTCGCGACGCCGGTGGACGAGTCCCGCCCGCGGGTAACATCGCATCGCTGCCCGCCCTACGACCGCTCCAAGGCCGCCGCCGAAGAGCTGGTGCGGCGGGCCATTGCCGACGGGTTGGACGCCGTTATCATCAACCCCACCGCCGTCCTCGGCCCCTACGATTACCAGCCGTCCTACATCGGCGAGGCCATCCTCAACATGGCGCAGCGCCGGCTACCGGCGCTGGTGACCGGCGGGTTCGACTGGGTGGACGTGCGCGACGTGGTGGCCGGGGCGATGGTCGCTGCCGAAAAGGCCCCGCCGGGCGCCGCTTACCTCCTTTCCGGCCACTGGGTCTCCATGTGCGATATCGCCGCCATGGTGGCCGGGCTTACCGGCGCCGCCCCGCCGAAGTTCGTCTGCCCCCTCTGGCTGGCCCGCGCCAGCGCCCCGCTCATCCAGGGCCTCAGCCGCCTCAGCCGCCGCCGCCCCCTTTATACCAGCGTCTCGCTTAGGGCGCTGCGGAGCAACCGTAATATCAGCCACGCCCGGGCCGCCCGCGATCTGGGCTACCGGCCGCGCCCCTTTAGGGAGACGCTGGCCGACACGCTGGACTGGTTCCGCCAGAACGGCAATCTCCCCGCCGCGGCGGGGGCAGTATCCCGAGGCAGGGCATGACCGAACACACCGTCTACAACGGCCTGCTGCTGGGCTGGCTCGCCCTGGCCGTGGTCACCTTCGCGGCGCTGTTCTTCGTCACCGCTCCCTACGGGCGGCACGCCCGCCGCGGCTGGGGGCCGAGCGTGGGCAACCGGCTGGGCTGGGTGCTCATGGAGGCGGCGGCCCCGCTGACCTTCGCCGTCTGCGCCTGGCTGGGTAACGGCCTCACCACGACGACACTGGTCCTGCTGATACTCTGGGAGACGCACTACCTGCACCGGGCCTTTCTCTATCCCTTCAGCCTGCGCGGCGAGGCGCGGCACATGCCCATCTCGATTGTGGCCTTCGGGCTGCTCTTCAATCTAATGAATGGCTATCTCAACGGCCGCTACATCTTTACCTTCTCCGGGGGCTACGCCGACAGCTGGCTTACCGACCCGCGTTTTATCATCGGGGGGGTTCTTTTCGTCACCGGCTTCGTCCTCAACCGCCGCGCCGACCTGATATTGCGCTCGCTGCGCCGGCCCGGCGAGTCGGGCTATAAGGTCCCCGACGACTGGTGCTACCGCTGGGTATCCTGCCCCAACTACCTGGGCGAGATGGTCATCTGGGTGGGGTGGGCGCTGGCCACGTGGTCGTTGCCGGGGCTGCTCTTCGCCTTCTGGACGGTGGCCAACCTGCTGCCGCGGGCGCGCGCCAACCATCGCTGGTACCGCGAGCATTTCCCCGACTACCCGCCGGGGCGCAAGGCCCTGCTGCCGGGTATCTGGTAGGGGACAGGCCAAACGGCATAAAAAAATCACGTCCGGGCAGGTTAAACCGTACCCGGACGTGACGCGTTGTTTCGCCTTAGTTAGCGACTGGGGCGGATTTTGCGGAAGCAGTCGCTGCAGTAGACCGGCTTGTCGCCGCGGGGCTGGAAGGGGACTTCGGTCTCTTTGCCGCACTCGGCGCAGACCGCGGGGAACATCTGGCGGGGGGCTCCGTAGCCACGATCGGCCTTCCTGGCCTGGCGGCAATCGGGGCAGCGCTTGGGCTCGTTGACGTAGCCCTTGGACTGGAAGAACTCCTGGTCTTCGGCGCTATGAGTGAACGTGGCGCCGCAGTCGGAGCACTGGAGTGTTTTGTCCTGGAAACTCACTGGATGGCCTCCTCTCTTTAGTATTTGTTAGAGTTCGGGTCATCCAATGCCTGACTAGGGTCCGTTTTAGTGGCCACTATGAGCTTGTAATAACCTAAACCTAAACTCATTTCGTATTATACCATAAAAAATCTTGGTTGGGGAGGGGGTGGGGAGGAAATCCTCCTAGAGCGGCTTGACCATGATGAGCGAGGCCGCCTCGCGCCCGATAGCTTTAGAAGTATCATCAACCTCAACGGTCAGCGTGCCGTCGTAGTCCGCCTTCTCCACCACCCGGATGGTCGCGCCGGGCGTCAGGCCCAGGCTGGTCAGGTAGCGCAAGAAGTCGGCGTTGTGCTCCACGATGACGTTGGCCACCCGCGCCGACTGGCCGGCTTCCAGGCTGGCCAGGGTCAGGCTGGAGGTGGCGGCGTAGTCGAGGTCTTTGTCCGGTATGGGGCTGCCGTGGGGGCAGACCCGGGGGTTTTCCAGGAAATCGGCCAGCCGGTCGGCCACCAGGTCGTCGGTGGCGTGCTCCAGGGCGCAGGCGTGCCGGTAGATGTCCTCCCAGCCGATGCCCAGGTGCCGGTGCAGGAAGACCTCCCAGAGGCGGTGGCGCCGCGTCAGCTGGAGAAAGCGCTGCCGTCCCTCCGCGGTGAGGCTGGCGCCGCCGTAGGGGGTGTGCTCCACCAGCCCCTTTTCCGAAAGGCGGTGCAGCATCTCGCTGACCGAGGCCAGCGAGACACCCATGCTCTGTGCAATGGACGAGGTGCTGACGGGGCTCTCCCGCTCCTCCAGCGCGCCGATGGACTCCAGATATTCCTCTACGGTAAGCTGGCTCAAAACAGGCCCTCCGCGGCGGTAATACTCACACTACTTCAAAGTTTACCACAATAATTAGGGCGTGTCAATACTACAAGGAGGAAGGTCTAAAAATAATATTAGGCTACCCTTGACTTTTAGTGGCGAACTTTGCTATAATGCCCTATAGAGAAGACTATTCGATGATAATAAGACCACTCAGCCAGTTGATGCCGGCGGAGAGCGGCCGGATTATCCGTGTGGGCGGGGGCGGTGAGATACGCCGCCGCCTGCTGGATATGGGGGTCGTCCCCGGGGCCGCCGTCACCGTGCAGCGAGTCGCCCCCCTGGGAGACCCGGTGGAGATAAGGGTAAAGGGCTACGACCTGGCCCTGCGCAAGCAGGAGGCCGAAAAGGTGCAGGTGGAGCTGACCGGCGGTCTGCTCTCGCGGGCGGA
>DAOUEP010000073.1:0-24083 GCA_034430515.1 Dehalococcoidales bacterium
ATAAAACTGAATCTGAAGATAATCTATTATTTATCTTTAATCATAATGATGACCCTTTCAGCAATCGATATCGGAGAACAATTTTTTAATTTCCAAGCTGCCCGTTTGATAAAGTTGCTGAAAATAAAAAGATTGTTTATCTGTAGATAGTCAAGATATATTTATTTTAGTACTCCTCCCCCCATGTTATCTATTCCCACCCAGGCCGCCCTCATCATCCTCGGCTTAGCCCGTAGTCTTGCCCCCGCTCCCCCGAAGGGGAGTAGCCCGCGAAGAGGGGCGTCAGCCCCTCTTAACTAAAACTCCCCCTCTCCTGCGGCACGCCTCGTCAGGAGAGGGGGACACAGGGGGTGAGGTAAAAAACTAAAAACTTTCACTTTTATCCCCTCGTAGCTTATACTATAATCATAGAAACACCCAGAGCAGCGTAAGCTAACGGGAGGGACTATGTATAAGAAAGTTATGGTACCCCTGGATGGCTCCAAGCTGGCGGAGGTGGCCCTGCCCCACCTGGAAACCATCGCCAAAGGGTGCGGCGCCAAAGAGATAGTGCTGGTATCCGTCACCCAGCGGATAAAGGGCCAGGTGATTGCCGGCAGCGTACAGGAAAACGTCCGCGATTACCCGGCGGAGACACGCGACAACCGGCCTCCCATCGAAGCCAGCACGGCGCAGAGCGCCGTTCTTTACTCCATCGCCGAGCCGGGCCGCCAGGAAGTCCCCATGACGCTGGGCAAGATGGCCCGTTCGGCGGCTATCTACCTCGACGGCATCGGCGCGCAGCTGGAAAAGAAGGGGTTCAACGTTACCTACAGCGTGCTGGTGGGCAAGCCCGCCGAGGAGATTGTCCGCTACGCCGAGGATGAGGGCGCCGACTTAATCGTCATGGCCAGCCGGGGCAAATCGGGCATCAGCCGGTGGGACATGGGCAATATCGCCAAAAAGATCGTCAAGGCGACTAAAATACCGGTCATGCTCATCAAGCCGGGGCCGGATTTCAAAGAGACCAAGCCCAGGCGCCACGGGGTCGCCCTCTAGGCGGGAGGCGAGCGCCATCAGCATCTTCCAGAAGGCCCTCAAGCGCACCCACGATACCTGGTTCGGCCGGGCGATGGGACTGTTCGACCGGGACAGGGTCGGCGACGAGGTCTGGGAGGAGGTTGAGGAGCTGCTTATCGCCGCCGACGTGGGCGTGGCCACCACCGAAAAGCTCATCATGCGGGTGCGGGAGCGTGCCATTGCCGAGAAGCTGGACGGCGCCCGGGTCGCCGAAGCCCTCAAAGAAGAAATGACCAGCATTCTCACCATCCCCCCCGCCGCCAGAACGGACAACGCCGCCCCGCCGCGCGTTATCCTGCTGGTGGGCGTCAACGGCAGCGGCAAGACCACCTCCATCGCCAAGCTGGCCCATAAATACAAGCAGGAAGGCAAAAAGGTGCTGCTGGCGGCGGCGGATACTTTCCGGGCCGCCGCCATCGACCAGCTTAAGGCCCAGGGGGAGCGGGCGGGCGTGGACGTGGTGGCCCACCAGCCCGGCGCCGACCCCGGCGCCGTCGTCTACGATTCCCTCCAGGCGGCCCAGAGCCGGGGGGTAGACGTGCTCATCATCGATACCGCCGGGCGGCTGCACACCAAGTACAACCTCATGGAGGAACTAAAAAAAGTGCGGCGCGTGGCCTCTAAACTGGACGTCACCGCCCCGCACGAGGTCATCCTGGTGCTGGACGCCACCACCGGCCAGAACGGGCTGACCCAGGCCCGCTATTTCACCGAGGCCGTCGGCGTTACCGGCATCTTCCTGGCCAAGCTCGACGGCACCGCCAAGGGCGGCATTGTCCTGGCCATCGGCGACGAGCTGGGCATCCCCATCGACCTGGTGGGCACTGGCGAAGGGCTGGAAGATATGGTAACCTTTGATGCCGGGGCATTCGTCGCGGCACTGTGCTCGTAACATCACGGAGGCACTATGATATACATTAACGTCGACCCGGTGGCCTTTCACATCGGGTCTTTCGCCATCGCCTGGTACGGCATCATGGTCGCCCTGGCGGTCATCACCCTCATCGTCTGGGCGCTGCTGGCCGTCAAGCGCGGGGCCAATCTCACCTACAACACCGTCGTCAACGCCGCCATCGTCGGCATCCCCTCCGGTATCATCGTCTCGCGCCTCCTCCACGTCATCGACTACTGGGACTACTTCGTGGCGCACCCGTCCCAGATAATCGGCGGGGAGGGGCTTACCATCTACGGCGCCGTCCTGGGGGCGGCCCTGGGCGTCTGGATATACAGCCGCGTGACCAAAAAGAACTTCGGCTACCTGGCCGACGTCCTCGCCCCCGGCATCATCCTGGCGCAGGCCATCGGGCGGGTGGGCTGCACCCTCAACGGCTGCTGCTACGGCTCGGAGACGGGCATCTTCTGCGCCGTCGTCTACGAGAACCCCGCCAGCCACGGCCCGCTGGGCATCCCCGTCCACCCCACCCAGATTTACGAGATTATCTATAACCTCATCGTCTTCGGCATCCTGGTGGTGTTGCGCAAGCGCCTGCGCCCCGACGGCTCGCTCTTTCTTATCTATCTCACCCTGTACGCAGCCTGGCGGCTGGGCATCGACTTTATCCGCGACGGGACCAACTTCCTCTTCGGCCTGCACGAGGCGCAGATTATCTCTATCGTCGTCTTGCTCGTTACCGTCCCCCTGCTGGCCTGGCGGACGCGCTGGGTGAAAAAAGGCGAGGCTGCCGCGGGCGGGGACTAGCTAAAGGAGGTATGTCATGGACTTTACCTATCTGGTGGTGATTATCTGGGTGGGCTCTTTCCTGGTCGTCTCCATCGACTCGGCCTACCGCAAAATCAGCCCGGTGTTCTGGCGGCTGGCCTCGCTCTTCGGCGGGCCTTTCGCGCTTACGGCCTACGCGCTGGTCAGGGAGAAGTGGGGAAAGTAGGGAAATAGGAAAGTAGCAACTGACAAATATCAAGTATCAAGGAAGAGGGAGGCTCGTTTATTCCTTGTTACTTGACCCTTGATACTTGTTACTTTTGATTACAGCTCGCTCCCCTTAAAGTCCAGAATATTCAGCCGTAACTGCTTTTTCCCGCCCCAGCTATCTATCTCCAGATTATAAACAATATCCAGCCGCGGCGCGCTGAGCTCGTCCCGGTGGTTGGCCAGCCGGAAGGCCACCGCGTCCCAGGTCGTCCCGCCCTGCCGCAGCTTAAAGCGCAGGTGCTCGCCGCCGTTGCCCATGGTGCGCCGCTCCAACACCTCCACCCCTTCGCTGAGGAAGACCGGCACCGGATTGCCGATGCCGAAGGGGGCCAGCCGCCGGGTGACGGGGAAGGTATCGCCGCCGAGGGCCGATAGCGGCAGTTTCATATCTATATCCAGGTGGGGCCGCAGCTCCACGCCGGCCAGCTCCTCGCCGACGAGGGCGGCCAGGCCCTCCTTCAGCCGGGGCAAGTCCTCCGTGGGCATGGTAAAGCCCGCCGCCGCGGCGTGGCCGCCGTAGCGGGTAAAGAGGTGGCCGAAGCGGTTGAGGGCGGCGATGATATCGAACTCGGGGATGGAGCGGCAGGAGCCGTGGCTCACCTTGCCGGCGGTATGGACGACAATGGCCGGGCGGTAGAACTCCTCGACGAGGCGGCTGGCCACCAGCCCGGCGATGCCCATGGGGTATTCCTTATCGGCGGTAAGCAGCAGCGGCGGCAACCCCAGGGCGATGACCGCCTCGCGGGCGCGTGCCAGCGTGGTCGCGGTGAGGCGCTGGCGCTCCTCGTTCTTGCGGCAGAGCCAGCCCGCCAGCTCCCGCGCCTCGTCGGGCGAATCGGTCACCAGCAGGTTGTAGCCGGTCAGTCCGTCGGCCAGTCTGCCGGCGGCGTTGAGGCAGGGGGCGATGACCCAGCCGATGCTCTCGGCATTCAGAGTGCCTTCTTCCAGACGCGCCTGGGCAATCAGCTCGCGCAGCCCCGGGCGGGGGCCGGCGTTCAACCGCCGCAGCCCCTCTCTGATGAGGTAGCGGTTTTCCCCCAGCGGCGGCGACATATCGGCGATGGTGCCGATGGCAACCAGGTCGGTCATGGCGAGGACGTCGTCCGCCGGGCGGCCCAGGTTCCCGTAGAGCGCCTGGAGCAGCTTGAAGGCCACCCCCACGCCGGCCAGCTGGGTGCCGGGATAGGCCGAACCCTCCAGCTTGGGGTCGACGACGGCCACCGCCTCCGGCAGTTCTTCGAGGGGGCTGTGGTGGTCGGTGATGACGATATCCAGCCCGGCCTGCCGCGCCTTTTTTACCTGGGGGACATCGGTGACGCCGCAGTCCACGGTAATAACCAGAGTGACGCCTTTCTCCTGCAGGCCCTTGAGGGCGGCGCTGGCCAGGCCGTGCCCCTCGGTCTGGCGGTGGGGGATGTAGGGGACGACCCGTCCTCCCAGGGCGGTCAGCCCCTGCGCCAGCAGGGCGGTGGCGGTCATGCCGTCGGCGTCGAAGTCCCCGTAGACGGCCATCTGCTCGCCGCCGAGGAGGGCGCGGTAGATGCGGGCCACGGCGGTGTTCATGCCGGGCAGGAGCCGGGGGTCGCCCATGAGGCTTGCGTCGCCGGCCAGAAAAGCGGCCAGGTCTTCCGGGCGGGTGATGCCGCGGTTATAAAGCAGCTGTACCAGCAGCGGCGGGTAGCCGCCGGCCCCTTCCGTCAGGTCGACGACCGGCGGCAGCAGGTTCCAGCGGCTATGGCTCAAGCTCAGTCCTCAGTGTATCTCCTCAGGACGAGTACCGAATTATGCCCCCCGAAGCCGAAGGAGCTGGTCAGGGCGATATTTACCTCGGCCTTACGGGCGGTGTTGGGCACGTAGTCCAGGTCGCAGGCCGGGTCGGGGTACTCGTAGTTTATCGTCGGCGGGATGACGCCGTTGAGAATGGTCAGGATGCAGATGGCCGGCTCGACGGCCCCGGCGCAGCCTATCATGTGCCCCAGCATCGACTTGGTGGAGCTGATGGGCACCTTGTAGGCGTAATCGCCGAAGACGGCCTTGATGGCCTTGGTCTCCATGGCGTCGTTGAGCTGGGTGGAGGTGCCGTGGGCGTTGATGTAGTCGATGTCGGTCGGCTGGAGGCCGGACTTCCTCAGGGCGGCCTGCATGGCGCGGGCGGCGCCCTCGCCGCTCTCCAGCGGCTGGGTCACGTGGAACGAGTCCGAGGTGGCCCCGTAGCCCAGGATTTCGGCCAGGATTCGGGCGTCGCGCTTGCGGGCGTGCTCCAGGCTCTCCAGGATGAGGATGACGGCCCCCTCGCTCATGACAAAGCCGTCGCGCTCCTTATCGAAGGGGCGGGAGGCCTTTTGGGGGGCGTCGTTACGGGTGGAGAGGGCCTTGAGCGAAGTAAAGGCGGTGATGCCCAGGGGGTTGATGATGGACTCGGTGCCGCCGGCCAGCATGACGGAGGTATCGCCGCGGGAAATAAGCTCGTAGGCGACGCCGATGGCGTCCGAGCCGGAGGAGCAGGCCGACATGGTGCAGAAGTTGGGGCCGCGCACCCCCAGGGCGATGGATATCTGGGCGGCGGCGATATCGGCAATCATCATCGGGGCCAGGAAGGGGCTGACGCGGTCGGGGCCTTTCTCGATGAGGATGCGGGCCTGCTCGAAAAGCGTCCCCAGTCCGCCGATGCCGCTGCCCACGAAGACGCCGATATCGTCCTGGTTGGCATCGTCGATTTTGAGCCCGGAGTCCCGGACGGCTAGGTAGCCGGCGGCTACGGCCAGCTGGGCGAAGCGGTCCATGCGGCGGGCGTCCTTGCGGCTGATGAAGTCCTCCGGCACGAAGCCCTTGACCTCGCCGGCGAAGCGGGACGCCATCTTCTCGGCGTCGAAGAGGGTGATATAGTCAACACCGGACTTGCCGGCGACGAGGGATTCCCAGGTGCTGGCCATGTCCTGGCCCAGCGGGGTCATCGCCCCGATGCCGGTCACCACAACTCTTTTTAGCTGGTTGTTAATTGCAGTAACCTCCTTGTTTTGGCATTGATGGAAAAGGCTGGAGCTGCATGAGAAGTTCCATTATTTTAAGCACATCCGGGGATTATTTTCAAGCACGGGGGGACTAAATCCTCCTTAATCCCCCTTTACAAAGGGGGACAATAGACCTGGCACGATGGGTCGTCTCCCTTTGGAAAAGGGAGACGGAGAGGGATTTTGAGGAGATAATGGGGGGGCAAACTACGGGCTAAGCCGCCGATGATACGAGGGCAGTTTACCCGCCGAAGCTCTAGCGTAGGCGGGGCCTGGGTGGGAATAGATAACACCGATGGGGCGGCGCCGGGGAAAACGAGGTGGCCAGGGAAAGACTATCTATCGCCCAGCACGGCCACGCCGATAACGCGCGGCCCCACGTTGGTGCCGATGACCGGGCTAACCTTGGCGCGGTGGATGCGCTCGGCGGGGCAGAGCGCGCCCAGGCGCGCCGCGAAGGCGTCGGCCTCCTCCGGCGTGGTGGCGTCCTCCACGGCCAGCTCCTCGATGTGCTGGAAACCGGCCACGAAATCGTAGAGGTGCTCGATGGCCTTGCGCCGCGAGCGCTCCCGCCCGAAGGGAAAGACCTCGCCGTCTTTGATGCCCAGGATGGGGTTGATGCCCAGCACCGAGCCCATCAGGGCCCGCGCCTTGCCGATGCGCCCGCCGCGGTGGAGGTACTCCAGCGTATCGAAGGCCAGGCGCATCTCCACCCGCGCGATGTTGGCCTCGACCAGCCGGACCAGTTCGTCGAGGTTGGCGCCCTCCCGGGCGGCGCGGGCGGCGGCGATGGCCAGCAGCCCCTCGCCCATCATGGCGAAACGCGAATCGACCACCTTTACCCGGCAGCGCTTCTCCAGACTCTCCACCGCCTTGAGGGCCGCCTCGCCGGTGGCGCTGAGCTTGCGCGATATGGTAATCACCAGGATTTCGTCGACCGCTTCGGCCAGCTTGTGGTAAAGCTCGATAAAGGCCTGGATGGGCGGCGTGGAGGTGGTGGGCAGCACGCGGCAGTCTTCCAGCTTGTGGTAGAAGTCCTCGGTGGAGAGGTCAATGCCGTCGCGGTAAATCTCCTGGCCGAAGACCACGTTGAGGGGGACGACGGTGATTCCCATCGCCTCGGCCAGTTGCGGCGGGATATCGGAGACGCTATCCGTAACAATTTTGACCGGCATGGCTACTTCTCGGCTTCGAGCACCGTCAAAGCCAGGGCGCTCGGGCCGGAGTACGTCCCGATGACCGGGCTGATTACCGAGCGGTAGACATTCTCTTTGGGGACGAGGGAACCGAGCCGCTCCACGAGCCGGTCGGCAACGTCCGGGGTGGTGGCGTGCTCCACGGCCACACTTTCGATACTTTTGAAACCGGCGACGAAATTATAGAGATAGTCCAGCCCGGCGCTGAGGGAGCGCACCCGGGTCATGGGGGCCATCTCGCCTTCCCGCACGGTGAGTATCGGCTTGACCGAGAGCATCGAACCCAGCAGGCCCTGGGCCTTGCCGATGCGCCCGCCCTTGGCCAGGTACTTGAGGGTATCGAAGTAGGCCACCAGATGCGACCGGGATACCGCCCGGCGGGCCAGGTCGGCGGCCTCGTTCAGGTTGGCCCCGGCCTTGACGGCCTTGGCGGCGGCGATGGTTATCAGCCCTTCGCCCATGGCAACCGTAAGTGAATCGACTACCTCGATGCGGCATTTTCCGCTAATCGTTTGCCTGGCCTGCATCGCCGAGGAATAGGTGCCGCTGAGCTTGGAGGAGACGACGATGACCAGAACCTCGTCGGTCTCTTCGGCCAGGCGCTGGTACACCTCGATGAAATCGTGGGGGGTGGGCTGCGTCGTCGAGGGCAGGGTGCTGGCGTTTACCAGGCGCCGGTAAAATTCCTCGCTGGTTATCTCCACCCGGTCCCGGTAAATCTTCTCGCCGAAGCGCACGTAAAGGGGCACCACCGTTACTCCCAGCTCGTCCGCCAGGTCGCTGGTGATATCGGAGAGGGTATCGGTAACAATCTTTACTGCCATCGTCGCCTACCGCCTTTCTATTCCACGGATATGATATAGCTGTAGTGCGGCTGGCCGCCGCGGATTACCTCCAGTTGCAGCTGCGGGTAGCGCCCGGTGAGAGTGGCGCCGATGTCCTCGGCCTCGGCCGGGTCGGCGTCCTCCCCGTAGTAAATGGTGAGCACCTCGGCCTTCTCCAGCTCCAGCCGGGAGAGGAGCTGTTCAACGACGTCGCTGTTGGTATCGCCCACGGCGATGAGCTTGCCGTCGAGCAGGCCGATGGGCTGCTTGCGCTTGATTCTGAGGCCGTTTATCCTGGTGGCCCGCACCGAGCGGGTAACCTCGACGGTCTTGACCGACTCCAGGGCCTTGGCCATGATATCGGCGTTGGCCTTAAAGTCGGCCTCGTAGTCAAAGGCCAGCAGCGCCACCACGCCCTGGGGTATCGAGCGGGTGGGCACCACCTTGATTTTCTTTTCCGTAAGGGCCTGCACCTGCTCGGCGGAGGCGATGATATTCTTGTTATTGGGGAGGATGATGACCTTGTCCGAGTAGGTGGCCTCCACCGCCTGGAGGATGTCCTTGGTGGAGGGGTTCATCGTCTGCCCGCCGGGCACCACGGCGGCGGCGCCCAGGCTGCCGAAGATATCGACGAGGCCGTCGCCGCTGGCCACGGCCACCACGGCAGTATCGGTGACGGGCATGCGCTCTTTCTGCATCTCCAGAAAGTCCTGGTGCTGCTCGTCCATGTTGCGCACGCTTACCTGGTGCATCGTCCCCAGCCGCGTTACGAAGCGCATCACGGCGCCGGGGTCGAGGGTGTGGATGTGGATGCGCACCGCCGCTTCGTCCCCGACGACGATGAGCGACTCGCCCTTCTTCTCCAAGCGCTTGCGGATGACCTCCGGGTCCAGCTTCTCCCCCTTGAGGAGGAACTCGGTGCAGTAGCCGTAGGGCACCTCGTCCACGCCCGCCGTCTGCGTGAGCGAGGCGGTATAGGGCAGGTCGCTGACGATTATCTGCGGTTTTTTAAGGCGCATCTGCTCCGTCTCCCCCTTGAGGAAGCGCAGCGCCCCTTCCAGTATCGTGTAGACGCCCTGGCCGCCGGCGTCAACCACCCCGGCGTCCTTGAGCACCTTGAGCAGCGTGGGCGTGCGCTCCACCGAGGTGGCGGCGGCGCTGACGGTGGCCTCCAGCACGACGATGATGTCCTCGCTGCCGGCCTCCACCTCCTTGCGGGCGGCGGCGGCGGCATCGCTTATCACGGTGAGCATCGTCCCTTCCACGGGATTGCTCACCCCCTTGTAAGCCACGATAGCCGCGGACTCCAGCGCGTCGGCCAGGTCGGCGGCGGTAAACTTCTCCTTGCCGGCCAGCCCCTGCGAAAGGCCGTTCCATATCTGTGAGAGAATCACGCCGCTGTTGCCGCGCGCTCCCATCAGCGCGCCCCGGGCCATGGCCAGGGCCACCCCGGCGGCCGAGTGGTCAGGGGCGCGGTAGGCCTCCTCCATGGTGGAGCGCATGGTAAGCATCATGTTGGTGCCGGTATCGCCGTCCGGCACCGGAAAAACGTTGAGGGCGTCTATCTCGGCGGAGCTTTTCTCCAGCCAGGAGGCGGCTGCCGCAAACATATCACGCAGCTCCTGCCCGGCAATGGTTTTAGGTTGACTCATCTAACACCGTCCTTACTAGCGTCGTGGTGCCGTACCTTGCCAATCTTGACCCACTATGTTACTATTATTTGGAGATAATTGCAATAATTACGGCGGAAAGTTTGAGGAATAACTAGCTTGAAGTGCGATTTATGCGGCAAGACGCCACTGTTCGGTCATAATGTCAGCCATTCCAAGCGCCACACCAACCGGCGCTGGACGCCCAATATCCACCCCGCTACCGTCGTTATCAACGGCCAGACCAAAAAGCTCAATCTGTGCACTCGCTGCCTGCGCAGCCAGCACAAGCCGGCCCGGGCCTAGCGCCTCCTGATTTAGTTTACTAAGCGCCGGCGGGGCATTTCAGCCCCGCCGGTTTTATTATCTCTTTATGATACCGTCTCTTAGGCCAGCTGGCGCCTCCGGCTGATGACCATGCTCAGGGCCAGGCCCGCCACCAGGTAAATGGACATACCCCAGCACGCCATACCCACGGACAGCGGTTTGTAGTTTTCCAGCATCGCCTGCAGGTGGGCGCCCCCGCCGAAGCCGGACATGAACATATCTATGCCGCCGTAGACCAGAGCGATAGCGTCGCCGCCGGCGGAGAGGATATACCAGTACTCGTTGCCGGTAAAACTCAGCACGCTCTCCAGGATGCCGCTGAGCACCCAGACGAAGACGAGCGTCATCACCGTGGCCCCCATCGAGCCGCGCGATATGGCGCTGAAGAAAAAGGTCATCGAAAGCACGGCGGCGGCGAAGAGCAGGCAGATTCCGAAGGACTCCAGCATCTCGATGGGCACTTCCCCGTATATCACCAGCAGGGAAACGACGCTGATGATGTAGCTGAAGATAATCATCAGCGTCACGGCGATGAAAGCGGCGATGTATTTGCCGCTCCACAGGGTCATCCGCTTGATGGGATTGGTAAAGAGCAAAAAGCCGGTCTTGCCCTCGTACTCGCCGGCGATGGCGTCGCCGGCAAAAAAGACGGCGCCGATGGCCGCCAGCGAGGGGCCGGCGCTGAGCATGGCCGCCATGGCCATGACGCTGCTGGGATAGTGGTCGAGCAAAACCGGGATGAGGATGAGGACAAGTGCCTCCACCACCAAGGCTATCCCCAGAACTACGTAAAGGCGCTTGCGGCGGATGTGCTTGAGGAACTCGTAGCTGATGACGATGCCCAGTTTATCTAGCTCACTCAATGGAACCTCCCGTTAGCTGAAGGTAGGCCTTCTCCAGCGACTTGTACTTCTTTTTCAATTCCTTGATGCTGTCGTAGACCAGCAGCTGCCCGTTGTTGATAATGGCTACCTGGCTGCATATCTGGGTGACCTCGACCAGCTGGTGCGAGGCGAAAAATACCGTCTTTTCCTTGCCGGCGTCCTTGATTATCTCGCGGAACTCCACCACCCCCCGCGGGTCGAGCCCCAGGCTCGGCTCATCCAGGATGAGTATCGGCGGGTCGTGCAGCAGGGCCTGCGCCAGGCCGAGGCGCTGTTTCATTCCCCGCGAGAACTTCTCGATTTTGACCCTGGCCCAACTCTCCAGCTTGACCAGGGCGATGACCTCCTCAATCCGCTGGCGGAGGCCGTCGCCTTTCATCCCCCGCAGCTTGCCGAAGTAGCTCAGGTTGTCCTCCGGGGTTAGGTAGGAGTAGAACTCCGGCGTCTCGATGATGGCCCCGATGCGGGTGAGGGCCCGCTCCGCGTCGGCGGTGATATCGATGCCGTCTATCAAGGCCCGGCCGGAGGAGGGGCGGAGGAGGCCGCAGAGTATCTTGAGGGTGGTGCTCTTGCCGGCGCCGTTGGGCCCCAGCAGGCCGATGTTCTCCCCCGCCGGCACCCGCAGGTTCAGCTCGTTGAGGGCGAGGAACTTGTTATAGTACTTGGTCAGGTTCTCAATGACAATCGGTTCGTTCATAATCGCAACTCCACGATGCTCCTTATCCGGGGGTATTTCCCCCTTCCGTGATGTTATTCTTCCCCTTTAGCGGCGATGGCCGCCCGGGCGGCCGCCAGCGCCCGCTTAACCCGCCCCGGCGCCGTGCCGCCGGGAACGTCGCGGGCGGCCAGGGAGGAGGCCACGCTTATATTATACACGTCCTCGCTAAAGCGAGGGGAGAATTTCTGGTACTCCTTTATGTCAAGCTGGCTGAAGTCTTTGCCTTTCTCAATGGCGTAGGCGACCAGTTTGCCGACGCTTTCGTGGGCGGTGCGGAAGCTCTCGCCCTTTTTGACCAGGTAGTCGGCCAGGTCGGTGGCCAGGATGTAGCCCCGCCCCAGCGCCGCCTGGGCGGCCGCCGCGTTGACCCGCAGCGTGCTTATCATCCCGGCGAAGACCGCCAGCGTCGGCAGCAGGATATCCACCGCCTCGAAGAGGACGACCTTGTCCTCCTGCATATCGCGGTTATAGCTAAGTGGCAGCCCCTTGAGCATCGTCAGCAGGGCCGTCAGGCCGCCGAAGACGCGCCCGGTCCGCCCGCGGGCCAGCTCGGCCACGTCCGGGTTCTTCTTCTGGGGCATGATGGAGCTGCCGGTGGCGTAGGCGTCGTCGAGGGTGATGAAGCCGAACTCCGCCGAAGACCAGAGGCAGATTTCCTCGGCCAGGCGGGAGAGGTGCAGCATCGTCATGGCCGCCGCCGCCTGGTAATCTATAATGAAGTCGCGGTCGGCCACGGCGTCCAGGCTGTTGGCGCTTATCTTACCGAAGCCAAGCTCCTTGGCCAGAAACTCGCGGTCGATATTATAGGCCACCCCGGCCAGAGCGCCACTGCCCAGCGGCAGCACGTCGGTGCGCTCAAAGCAATCGTTGAAGCGGGCGATATCGCGCTGGAGCATCTCGAAATAGGCCAGCAGGTGGTGGGCCAGCAGCACCGGCTGGGCCGCCTGCAAATGCGTGTAGCCGGGGATAGCCACGCCGATATTGGCCTCGGCCAGATCGAGCAGGGACGCCTGGAGCCCCCGTATGCCGCCGATGGTATCGGCCACGGCCTCCTTGACGTAGAGCCGCACGTCCAGGGCGACCTGGTCGTTGCGGGAGCGGGCGGTGTGGAGCTTGCGCCCCGCCTCCCCGATGAGCTCGATGAGGCGGGCCTCGATGGCCATGTGGATGTCTTCCAGCTCATCATTAAAGATGAACTTGCCCTGCTCTATCGCATTCTGGATAGTCGCCAGCCCGTCGATGATTTGCTTCGCCTCGTCAGCGGTAATGATGCCCTGCTTGGCCAGCATTTTGGCGTGGGCGATACTCCCGGCGATGTCCTGGCGGTAGAGGCGGCGGTCGCCGGCCAGCGAGGCGGTATAGGTCGCCACCAGGTTATCGGCGGGTTTATCGAATCTACCGCGAAGGTGGCTCATAATGAGGCTTCCTCTTCCGGCCCCAGCCGGCCCAGCGGCTCGTCCTTGTCCTTGAGCAGCTGGTGCTGCGCCTGCGTCCTTACCGACAGGCCCCAGAGGTGGATGAAACCAGCGGCGGCGGCGGGGTCGAAGGTATCGCCTTCGTCGTAGGTGGCCAGCCCCAGGTTGTAGAGCGACCAGGGCGACTTGCGCCCCAGCACGGTGACGGCCCCCTTGTATAATTTCACACGGACGGTGCCGGTGACGTAGCGCTGCGAGCTGAGGATAAAGGCGGAGAGGTCGCGGTTGAGCTGGCTGAACCAGAGGCCGTCGTAAATCAGGTCGGCGCACCGGGTGGAGACCTTCTCCTTGAAGCTCAGCTGTTCGCGGGATAGCGTCAGCGCCTCCAGCGCCTGGTGGGCCGCAATGAGGGTGATGGCCGCCGGGGCCTCGTAAATCTCGCGCGACTTGATGCCGACGACGCGGTCTTCGATGTGGTCGATGCGTCCCACGCCGTGCTTACCGGCAAGCTCGTTGAGCTGCTGGATGAGGGGCATGCCGTCCATCTTCTCGCCGTCGAGGCTGACCGGGACGCCCTTCTCGAAGCCTATCTCCAGGTAGTGCGGCTTGTCCGGCGCGTCCTTGGGGTCAACCGTCCAGGTATAGGCGTCGGCGGGCGGCTCGGCCCAGGGGTCTTCCAGCGCGCCGCACTCGGCGCTGCGCCCCCAGAGGTTCTCGTCGATGGAATAAGGGCTCTTAGAGGTGATGGGGATGGGTATGCCGTGCTCCCCGGCGTAGGCGATGGTGGCCTCGCGCGTCATGCCCCACTCGCGGGCGGGGGCCAGTATTTTCATCTGCGGGGCCAGGGCGTTGATGCCCACCTCGAAGCGCACCTGGTCGTTGCCCTTGCCGGTGCAGCCGTGGGCGATGGCCACCGCACCCTCCGCCGCGGCGGTGTCCACCAGCAGCTTGGCCATGAGCGGCCGCGAGAGGGCCGTGGCCAGGGGGTAGCGGCCCTGGTAGAGGGCATTGGCCTGGAGCGCCGGGAAGCAGAAGTACTTGACGAACATCTCCTTGGCGTCGATGACCTCGGCCTTGACGGCGCCCACCTGGAGCGCCTTGCGGCGGACGGCGGTAAAGTCCTTCTCGTTGCCGACGTCGATGGTCACAGCGATGACATCATAGCCGTACTTCTCGTGCAGCCACCGGACGGCCACCGAGGTATCCAGCCCGCCGCTGTAGGCCAGGACGATTTTGTCCGACACGCTCTGCCTCCCTTATGTCTTCGGTAAAATAAACAGCTAGTTTTTGCTGGCGAAATTCTCTTCCAGAAAGCCGACCACCTCGGAGCAGACGCCGGGGTACTCCCAGGAGTAATCGTGCCCGGGGGCCTTGAGCCAGCTCAGGATATCGCCGGGGTTATTGCTTTTCACGCCGAACCACCCCTTGACGGTGGCCCATATCATCGCCGGGACGTTGCCGTAGCTGAAAGTATCGATGCCCTGGCCGTTGGAGTTCATCAAGAGCGTCCGCTCGCCGGTATCGGGCTTGTGCCAGAAGGGCGTGCCCGTCTGGATGGAGTAGACCTGGGGCATGTCCTTGAGCAGTTCCATGGTCGTATCGGAAATAACCGTGCCGGTGCTCTCCCCGGCGACGATGATGCTGAGGTTGGGGATGTGGTCGGTGAGGAACTCCACCCGCCTGGCCAGCTCGACGGACTTCTGGGGATAGCGGGCCAATGCTTCGGTCATCTCCTGGAAACAGCCCAGGATGCCGCTACTGGTGCGCCGGTAGTTGAGCACCAGCGAGCTGTAGCCCAGCGCGTCCAGCTGGCTCTTGATGCCGTCGAGGATAGAGGCCCAGCCGGGCGTCTCCCGGGTGAGGTTCCAGCCCCAGCCGCCGGAGTTGAAGAAGACGACCACGTCCTTATCCCGCGCCTCCATGTAAGTGGCCACCATCTGGTCGACGAAGCTCTGGAGCTTCTCCTGGCTGTTGCCCACGAAGTCGGAGGCGATGGCGACGGCGTCGTCGATGACCGACGGCGGCACCGAGGAATAGTCGTAGGTCGTCAGCCGGGGTTCCTGAATTCCAATGTCAATCGACATGCCAACCTCTGAACCGATTACCGCCAGGCAGACCATCACCAGCAGGGCCATCGCCGCCAGCAGGGCGAGGAGGCCCTTTTTACTTACCTTTCGGAATGCGGCCACCTTCGGTATCATTTTAGCAATATTTACCCCGTAATGCCAGAAAAGACCCCGTCCAGCACGCCCATCGCCCGGTCAACCTCGTCGCGGCCGATAATCAGCGGCGGCATGAGGCGGATGGCGTTGGGCTTGACTCGGTTGATGAGGAGGCCCCTCTCCAGGCAGGCCAGCAGCACCTGTTGGCCGATGTCGCCGGCGAACTCCACCGCCGCCAGCAGGCCGCGCCCGCGCACGTCGGTGATAAAGGGGTATTTAGCTTTTAATCCTTGCAGGGCTGGCATTAAATACTTACCCACCTCGGCGACGTGGCCGGGCAGGTCGTTGGCCAGGATGTAGTCCATCACGGCCACGGCGGCGGCGCAGGTGAGGGGGTTGCCGGCGAAGGTGGCGCCGTGGTCGCCCAGGGTAAAGACGGCGGCCTTCTCCCTGGCCAGCACCGCCCCGATGGGCACGCCGCTGCCTAAGCCTTTGGCTAGCGTCATGATGTCCGGCTCGGCGCCGTAGACCTGGTAGCCGAAGAGCGCCCCCAGGCGGCCGATGCCGGTCTGTATCTCGTCCAGGATGAGGAGGATGCCCTTCTCATCGCACCAGGCCCGCACCTTTTTCAGGTAGTCGTCGGCGGGGACGTTGACGCCGCTCTCCCCCTGGACGGGCTCCAGCATCACGGCGCAGGTCTTGTCCGTGGTAGCCGCCTTAATGGCCTCTATATCGTCGTACTTGACGTTGACAAAGCCGGACGGCACCGGCTCGTAAGGCTGGTGAAAGCTTGCCTGCCCGCTGGCGGCGGTCATCGCCAGCGAGCGCCCGTGGAACGAGCCGAGGGCGGTGATGACCTCGTAAGCGCCGCCCAGGTTGAGCGCCCCGTAGCGGCGCGCCAGCTTGACGGCGGCCTCGTTGGCCTCCAGGCCGGAGTTGCCGATAAAGACGCGGTCGCAGCAGCTGTTCTCGACGAGGAGCCGCGCCAGCTGAATCTGGGGAACGGTATAGAACTGGTTGGAGGTCTGGATGAGGGTGCGCGCCTGCTTGGCCACGGCGTCGGCGACGACCTTGGGGCTGTGCCCCAGCGAGTCGACCGCCCAGCCCCCCACGAAGTCCAGGTAGGCCCGCCCCTGGTCGTCCCAGACGCGTGCGCCTCTCCCCCGCACCAGCGTCACCGGGGTGCGCGCCACCACCTGCATATAGTATTTGGCTTCCAGTTCCGGCCAGTTCTCCATGTTCTACCCTGTTTATTGCTCCGTTAATCGGAAATATCTATCATAGCACGTTTGGGCATCAGCTACCAGTTATTTATGAATAGTGGTGCCGCCGTCGCCGCCGTCGAACTCGGCCAGCAAAGCGTGCCGCCGCCGCCCGTCGATGATGCGGGCCACCGCCCCGGCCTCAAGCGCCCTGAGGGCGGCGTTCACCTTGGGTATCATCCCCCCCTTAATCACGCCGGATTTAATCAGCTTTTCGGCCTCGCCGGCGGACAGCTCCGCTATCGGCTTGCCGGACTCGTCCAGGATGCCGGCCACGTCGGTGAGAAAGATGAGCCGCGTCGCCTTCATAGCAGCGGCGATATCGCCGGCCACCGGGTCGCCGTTGGCGTTAATCAGGGCCGGGGCTTTATCCGGGCGGCCCACTGCGTAGAGGCTGATGGGGGCCACCACGGGGACGAAGCCCGCCCCGAGCAGCGTCGTCAGCAGGGCGGTATTGAGGCGCACCGTCTCGCCCACGTAGCCCATGTCCTTAGCTTTTTGGCGCGCCTCGATGAGGGCGCCGTCGGCGCCGCTGATGCCCACGGCCCGCCCGCCGCTGACGTTGATGGCGGCGGCGATTTCCTTGTTGGCCAGCCCGGCCAGCACCGCCGTGGCCACCTCCAGGGCGGGCAGGTCGGTGACGCGCTCGCCGTGGACGAACCTGGTTTCAACACCCTGCTTTTTCAGCCAGGCGGTCACGGCGCTGCCGCCGCCGTGCACCACCACCAGCGACTCGCCCCGCTGCTGGAGGGCGGCGATATCGGCGATGGTGGTATCGCCCTTGCCGAAGGTGGCGCCGCCCAGCTTGATGACCGTCACGTTTTTCATCACGTCTTAAATTACCATACTAGGTAGTATAATCGCTGTTTATACTGACATATTCCGGGGAGAGGTCGCAACCCCAGGCCGTGGCCGCGGCCTGGCCGATATTAAGGTTGAGCGCGATGGCGACCTCATTACCGTTGAGGTGGGCCACCACGGCGTCCTTAGCGTAAGGATGCGGGGCGCCGTCCCGGACCAGGCAGACCCCGCCGATGTGCAGCTCCAGCCGCGCCGTGTCCAGCGCCGCGCCGCTGCGGCCCGCCGCCGCCACCACCCGCCCCCAGTTGGGGTCGCCGCCGTGGACGGCCGCCTTGACCAGCGCCGAGCCGACGATAGCGCGGGCGGCGCGCCGGGCGTCGGCTGGATTGGCCGCGCCGGTCACGTTGACGGTGATGAGTTTGGTGGCCCCCTCGCCGTCGCGGGCGATTTCGCACGCCAGGTGGACGCAGACCATATTCAGGGCCGCCTGGAAGGCGGCCGCCCGGCGGCTTCCGGCGGTGATTTCCTTGCCCCCGGCCCGGCCGCTGGCCATGAGCAGCGCCATGTCGTTAGTGGAGTTATCGCCGTCGACGGAGACCATGTTGAAGGAGATAGCCACGGCCTTCTTGAGGGCTTTTTTAAGAAAGCCTATTTCCACGGCGGCGTCCGTCGTCAGGAAGGCCAGCAGCGTGGCCAGGTCGGGATGAATCATCCCCGACCCCTTGGCCATCCCCCCGACGGTGAAGCCGTCGCCCCGGACGGCCGCTTCCTTGGGGACGGTATCGGTGGTCATGATGGCCCGCGCCAGGTCGTGGCCGCCCTCGCGGGAAGGTTTTACCCTGGGGATGGCCGCGCCGATGCGCTCCATGGGCAGCCGCACGCCGATGACGCCGGTACTGGCCACCAGCACGTCCTCAGGCTTTAAGCCCAGGTGTTTGGCCGTAAGCGCCGTCATGGCCTCGGCGTCGGCCATACCCGCCGCGCCGGTGCAGGAGTTGGCGTAGCCGCTGTTCATCACCACGGCGCGGGCGGTGCCGTTTTCAAGGCGCCGCTGGTTGAGGAGCACCGGCGCCGCCCTGACCTTATTGGTGGTGAAGGCCGCCGCGGCGCGGGCGGGGCTTTCGCAAAAAAGTACGCCCAGGTCAAGGCGCGGCGGGGCATATTTAATGCCGGCGCTCACGGCGCCGGCCAGGAACCCCCCGGGCGAGGTAATCCCGCCGGAAGGGATAAAATCGGGCTGGGTTTTCATCTCTTCAAAATATAGCATAATTCGCCTGGGCGGGCAATTATGCCGCCCTCCCGGGCGCCTCCGCCACACCGGGAACAAAGCTTGAATTTGGCCGCATTTAGTGCTAAAGTTGTTACGGTGCGAGCCGTGCTAATATTCAAGACAGAAGCGGAGGTAGCTATCCTTTATTGTTAAAGGGTAGCTTTTTTATGGCCCATGGCGGACACGATTAGGCTGACTATCGACGGCATCAACACGGAGGTAGCCAAAGGCACCACGGTGCTCCAGGCGGCGCAGGAGGCCGGCGTCTACATCCCCACCCTGTGCTACCACCCCAATTTGCAGCCCTACGGCGGCTGCCGGCTGTGCATCGTGGAGATAGCCGGCATGCGTGGCCTGCCCACCGCCTGCACCACCCCCGTCGCCGAGGGCATGCAGGTCACCACCAACACCCCCCAGCTCCAGGAGCTGCGGCGCTCCTTCCTCCAGCTCATCCTCACCGAGCACCCCAACGCCTGCCTCACCTGCCACCGCCGCCAGCGCTGCCGGCCCTACGACATCTGCCTGAGAAACGTGGACGTCACCGAGCGCTGCGTGTCCTGCCCCAATAACGGCCAGTGCGAGCTGCAGTGCGTCGCCGACTACATCGGCATGCAGGAAGTGCCCCTGCCCTATCACTACAAAGACCTGCCGGTGGACTACACGCGCGAGCCCCTCATCAAGCGCGACTACAACCTCTGCATCCTCTGCGGGCGCTGCGTGCAGATGTGCGCCGAGGTGCGCGGCATCGGGGCGGTGAGCTTTATCAACCGCGGCTTCGAGACGGTGGTCGGCACCGCCTACGACCGGCCGCTGCAAGATTCGGGCTGCCGTTTCTGCGGCGCCTGCGTGGAGGTCTGCCCCACCGGCGCCCTGATGGACGCCGGCGCCGAGTACCTCCCCGAGCGCGTCCCGGAGGAGCTTGCCGTGCCCTGCCGGTACGCCTGCCCGGCCAATATCAACGTGCCGCTCTACGTCTATCTCATCGGCGAGGGCAAGTACCAGGAGGCCCTGGCCGTCATCCGCGAGAAAGTCCCCTTCCCCGGCGTGCTGGGGCGCGTCTGCATCCACCCCTGCGAGGAGGCCTGCCGCCGGGCCGCCCTCAACGACCCCATCTCGATAAGGTTTATGAAACGCTTCGTGGCCGACCGCGACGAAGGCGTCTGGAAGAGATACTCCCGCCACCTGCCCCAGACGGGTAAGAAAGTGGCCGTCGTCGGCTCGGGGCCGGCGGGTCTTACCGCCGGCTACTACCTGGCCAAGGCCGGGCACGCCGTCACCGTTTACGAGCAGTTCTCCAAGGCCGGCGGCATGATGCGCGTCGGCATCCCGGACTACCGCCTGCCCCCGGAGATACTGGACGGCGAGATTGCCGTTATCCAGGAGGCGGGCGTGGACATCCGCCTCAACACCCGCATCGAGTCCGTGGATGACCTCTTCGAGCGGGGCTACCACGCCGTCTTCCTGGGGCCGGGGGCCCACCGCGGCATGACCCTGGGCGTCGAGGGGGACGACCTCCCCGGCGTCTACGACGGGGCCTCGTTCCTGCGCGACGCCAACCTGGGCTTTAAGGTCAACCTGGGCAATAAAGTGGCCGTCATCGGCGGCGGCAACGTCGCCATCGACAGCGCCCGCGTGGCGCTGCGGCTCGGCGCTAAAGAGGTGAACATCCTCTACCGGCGCACCCGCCGCGAGATGCCCGCCAGCCCGGAGGAGGTGGAGGCCGCCCTGGAGGAAGGCATCAAGATAGAATTCCTGGCCGGGCATCTCAAGGTACGCCGCCAGAACGACCGCCTGGTGCTGACCCGCAACGACATGGAGCTGGGCGAGCCCGACGCCAGCGGGCGGCGGCGGCCGGTGCCCGTCAAGGGCAGCGAGCGCGACATCGAGTACGACGCCATCATCGGTGCTATCGGCCAGCGGCCGGATATCCCGGAGCACTTCAAGGTAAAGACCGGTCGGGGCAATACCATCCTGGCCGACGATGCCACCCTGGCCACCAGCCGCGAGGGCGTCTGGGCGGGCGGCGACGCCGTCACCGGCCCGGACTCGGTCATCCGCGCCATCGCCGCGGGGAGGCGCGCCGCCAGCACCATCGATAAATACCTCGGCGGCAGCGGCGCTATCGACGAAGAGCTTACCCGCGAGCGGAGCATCGGCATCTGCGCCGGACTCACCGCCGGGGAATTCCACGGCATGCCCCGCGTCAACATGCCCTGCCTGCCCCCGGAGAAAGTCATCCACAACTTCAAAGAGGTGGAGCTGGGCCTGCCCGAGGACGGCACCATCGCCGAAGGCAAG
Source organism: Dehalococcoidales bacterium (assembly GCA_034430515.1). Classification (GTDB taxonomy): domain Bacteria; phylum Chloroflexota; class Dehalococcoidia; order Dehalococcoidales; family RBG-16-60-22; genus DAOUEH01. The sequence continues at coordinate 20,807 of DAOUEP010000073.1, forward strand.
CGCTGTTTTCAGTGCGGTTTCCGCTCCCAGATTGCCCCGGCGCCGCGCCCCCCGGCGGCTGCCCGGAGCGACCGCGTCGGCGACGCGGTTTGACGCCCGCCCGTTTTTTTGGCTCTGATTGATACTCCCCCGACACGTACCGTTATTCTTATCTTTAGTTCGGGAAAGCTGATGAGATGACCAGCCAATCTGACAAAGACGTAAAAAAATACCTCGTCCTCATTATCTCTACGGCCACGTCCTTCATCATGCCATTCATGATAGCCGCCATCAACGTGGCTATTCCCACCATCCGCCGCGATTTCGCCATGGAGGCCTGGGTGATGGCCTGGGTCAGCACCATCTACTTCCTCTCTATCGCCATCATCCATGTACCCTTCGGGCGCCTGGCCGATATCTACGGGCGTAAAAGGCTGTTTATCGTCGGGCTGGTGGTGACCGTCCTGGCCTCGCTGTTGGGGGTATTCGCCGACTCGGTTGTCCTGCTCTTTATCAGCCTGGCCCTGATGGGGGCCGGCTCGGGGATAATGTTCAACAACAGCATCTCCATCCTCACCTCGGTCTTCCCGCCCGAATCGCGCGGGCGCGTCCTGGGCATCAGCACGGCGGGGACTTACGTGGGGCTTTCGGTGGGGCCTTATATCGGCGGCGTCCTCACCGAGGCGTTCGGCTGGCAGAGCATCTTCGTCATGTCCGGGGGTCTTAGCCTGGTGCTGCTGTTACTGGTCTTGTACGCCCTCAAAGGGGAGTGGCACGAGGCCAGGAACGAAAAGTTCGATGTCGTCGGCTCGATTACCTACGCCATCTCCATCGCCATCTTTATCTACGGTTTCTCGTCGCTGCCCGGCGTGCTGGGCATAATTCTCTTCGTCGTCGGGGCGGCGGGGCTGTTCGCCTTCGCCCGCTGGGAAAGGCGCACCCGCTTCCCCATTTTCGATCTCAGCCTCTTCAGCCAGAACCGGCCCTTCTTCTTCTCCAACCTGGCCATGTTCATTTCTTACATCGCCACCTACGCGGTGAACTTCCTGCTCAATCTCTTTCTCCAGGATATCAAGGGCTTCGCCCCGGATAAGGCCGGCCTGACCCTGATTACTGCCTCGGTGCTCATGGCCATCATGACGCCCATCTCCGGGCGCATCTCCGACCGCATCGAGCCGCGGCTGGTGGCCTCGGTGGGGATGGCGCTCAACTGCGTAGCGCTGCTGCTGCTCACCTTCATCGACGCCGCCACGCCCCTCTGGTACATCATGCTGGCCCTGGCCATCAACGGGCTGGGCATCGGCATCTTCTCCTCGCCCAACACCAACGCCATCATGGGGTCGGTGGCGCGGAAATCGCTGGGGGTGGCCGCCGGCACCCTGGGGACGATGCGCACCGCCGGGATGATGGTGAGCATGGGCATTATGATGATACTCTTCTCGCTGTATATGGGCCAGAGCGAGCTTACCCCGGAGGTCTATCCGGAGTTCCTCTCCAGCGTACGGACGGGCTTTATCATCTTTACATTCATCAGCGTCCTGGGGCTGGTCTGCCAGCTGGTGGCCCGGAGCCGGGCGGCCCAGGCGCGGCGGGCTTAGTCTCACCCCTCCCCCACCACCCCGTTGACATGTTAAAATAGCACAGGTACTCCCACCCGCGAGGAGTCAGGCGTGGAAGGTAACATCGGACGCGACTTGCTGATTGTCCTGGCCACGGCCATCGCCGGCGGCATGCTGGCCCGCTGGCTGCGGCTGCCGGTGCTGCTGGGCTACCTGGCGGGGGGTATCGCCATCGGGCCTTTCGGCCTGGCATTCGTTCAGGACCCCGATTCGATATCCTATCTGGCCGAAATCGGCGTAGTGCTGCTGCTCTTCGCTATCGGCCTGGAGTTCTCCATCAAGGAACTCCTCAGCCTGGGCAAGATTGCCGTCCTCGGCGGCATCGCCCAGATACTGCTCACGGCGGCGGCGGGATTCGGGCTGGGGCGAATCGCCGGGCTAGAGACGACCGGCGCCGTCTTCTTCGGCTTTATCATCGCCCTCTCCTCGACGATGGTGGTGCTCAAGCTGCTCATGGAGCGCGGCGAACTGGATACCACCCACGGGCGCATCATGCTGGGCATCCTGCTGGTGCAGGACCTCAGCGTGGTGCCCATCCTGGTGCTCATGCCCGCCGTCGGCGGCGAGGCCGGCCAGCTCTGGACGTCGCTGGGGATTGCCGTCGCCAAGGCGGTGGGCTTCATCGCGGCCATGCTCGTCCTCGGCGTCTGGGGGATGCCCTGGTTCCTGCGGAAGGTGGCCGGGCAGCGCTCCCGCGAGCTCTTCCTGCTGACGGTCATCGTCGTCTGCCTGGGGGCGGCCTTCGGCACCTATTATTTCGGGCTTTCGGCGGCCTTCGGGGCCTTCGCGGCGGGGCTGCTCATCAGCCAGTCCGGCTTCGCGCGGCAGGCCTTCGCCGACATCATGCCGCTGCGCGACGCCTTCGCCGCCCTCTTTTTCGTGTCCCTGGGGATGCTGGCCAACCTGGAGTTCATCGGCGACAACCTGGGCACGGTCGCCCTTATCGTGGTGGCCATCATGGTGATAAAATTCGTCATCTGCTCGGCGATAACGCGCGCCTTCGGCTACTCCCACAAGACGGCGCTCATGGTGGGCACCGGGCTGATACAGGTGGGCGAGTTCAGCTTTATCCTGGCGATGATGGGCGTGCAAACGGGCATCCTCTCCGAGCGGCTCTACTCCCTGACTATCGCCGCCGCCATCATCACAATATTGATTACCCCCTTCGCCATCAGCCTCAACTCATTCCTTTACAAATGGCTGAGCCAGCGGGGCTGGTTCGCCGGCGGGCTTACCAGCCGGCCCGACCCGGAGCACCCCTTCCACGCCCTGGAGCTTTCACACCACGCCGTTATTTGCGGCTACGGCGAGGTGGGCAGACGCCTGGCCGAGGTACTGGAGCGACAGAAGTTCGCCTACCTGGTCATTGACCTCGACCCCAAGATTATCGCGGGGCTGCGCGCCCGGGGGATTCCCTGCATCTACGGCGACGCCTCTAATCCGGAGATACTGGCCCACGTCAGCCTGGGCAAGGCCCGCGTGCTGGTCTGCACCATCCCGGACTACGTAGCCGAGGAGCTTACCAGCCGTAACGCGCTGGACATCAACCCCAAGCTGGATATCGTGGCGCGCGTCCACCGCGACCGCGATGCGGCCCTATTAAAGGGCATCGGCGTGACCGAGCTGGTGCTGCCCTTCTTCGAGGGGAGCCTGGAGATGATACGCCACACGCTGCACCG
>DAOUEP010000074.1:0-2486 GCA_034430515.1 Dehalococcoidales bacterium
CCTGCCGCAGGTATCGCAGGGGCGAATCCCGGCGGGCGGCGGCACGCAGCGGCTGCCGCGTATCGTAGGGCGGGGCAAAGCGCTGGAGCTTATCCTGACTGGAGAGACGCTCACCGCTGCCGAGGCGCTGGAAATAGGGCTGGTGAGCCGGGTGGTGCCGCCGGAAAAGCTCGCCGCAGAAACCGACAAGCTGGCCGGGGAAATCGCCGCCAAGGGGCCGGTGGCGCTGCGCTACCTCAAGGAGGCGGTCATCAAAGGAATGGACATGACGCTTCCGCAGGGGCTGCGCCTGGAGGCCGACCTCTATTTCCTGCTGCACACCACCGCCGACCGCACCGAGGGCATCAAGGCCTTCCGGGAGAAACGTAAGCCGGAGTTTAAGGGCGAATGATGAGAAAATTGCTGGTGCTGGGGATAGTTCTCCTGCTGGCCAGTTTGATAGCGTCGCTCATCGGCTGCCCGTCAACATCTCCGACGGTGACGACCGAACCCGCCCCGGCGGCTATCGTCGTCGACGGGCAGGACTGAGATGAGCTACGAGACCATCATCTACGATAAAAAGGGCGGCACGGCCTATATAACCCTCAACCGCCCCCGGGCCCTCAACGCCTATAACGTCCGAATGCGGGACGAGCTTTACGAGGTGCTGGGCGCCATCCGCGACGACCCGGAGGTACGCGTCGCCATCCTGCGGGGGGTAGGGGACAAGGCCTTCTGCGCCGGCGCCGACCTCACCGAGTTCCTCAGCGCGCCGCCGCCGGCGGCGGCGCGGCGGGCGCGCTTCGCCCGCGACGTCTGGGGGCTTTTCCTCGGCATTGATAAGCCCTTCATCGCCGCACTGCACGGCTACGTCCTCGGCTCCGGCATCGAGATGTCGCTCTGCTGCGATATCCGCCTCGGCTCGGAGGACGCCCGCTTCGGCCTGCCCGAGCCGGGCCTGGGCATTATCCCGGCGGCGGGCGGCAGCCAGACCCTGCCCCGCGTCATCGGGCCGGCGGCGGCGCTGGATATGCTCCTCAGCGGGCGCTGGCTCACCGCCGCGGAGGCGCTTAAATTAAAGCTGGTCAACCGCGTCGTCCCGCGCGATGAGCTGTGGCCGGAGGCGGAAAACCTGGCCGAGCGGATAAAGTCGCACCACCCGCGGGCGGTCAGGCTGGCCAAGCAGGCGGTGACGCGCGGGCTGGACATGACCCTGGCCGAGGGGCTGGCGCTGGAGAGGCGGCTGGCGGCGCAGGTACTATATCCATAGTTTGATTTTTGTACGTAGCTGCGCTAGAATAACCAGGTCAACAGACCGCTATTCTTACCGGGAGGTACGCAGTGAACACCACCGACTTTCTCAACATCGCCACGGCCATCTGCCCCGATAAAGACGCCATCGTCTTCGAGGACAAGCGCTACACCTTCAGCCAGCTCAACGAGCGGGTCAACCGCCTGGCCAACGGCCTGATTAAGCTGGGCGTGAAGAAGGGCGACCGGGTGGCCTTCATCCAGGTCAACTGCAACCAGTGCGTGGAGACCTATTTCGCCGTCGCCAAGGCGGGGGCCATCTACCTGCCGATGAACTTCCGCGCCAAGGAGAAAGAGCTGGCTTACATGCTCAATACCGCCGAGGCCGTTGTGTTGATTGCCGGCGAACGCTATCTTCCGCTCATCGAGTCCATCCGACCCGAACTTCACTATCTAAAGCACCTCGTTTCCATCGAGACCAAGCACCCGGACATGCATTATTACGAGGACATCATTAAAAACTCCCCCGCCGACGAGGTCGCCGCCGATATCGACGAAGCCGATACGACAATACTGATGTATACCGCCGGCACCACCGGTTTTCCCAAGGGGGTCATGCTCTCCCACAACAGCTTCAGCGGCTACATGCTGGAGAACGTCACCCCCGCCGACCCCGCCTCCGACGAGAGCAACATCCTCACCGTGCCCCTCTACCACGTGGCCGGCATCCAGGCGATGATGGCCGCCATCTACGGCGGGCGCACCCTGGTGATGGAGCGGCAGTTCGAGCCGGAGGAGTGGATGACCCTGGTGGAGCGCGAGAAGGCCAACCGCGCCATGATGGTGCCCACCATGCTCAAGCAGCTCCTCGACCACCCCGACTTCAAAAAGCACGACTTATCCTCCCTGCGCGTCATTACCTACGGCGCCGCCCCCATGCCCCTGCCGGTGATTCGTAAGGCCCTGGAGGAGTTCCCCGGCGTGGCCTTTATCAACGCCTTCGGCCAGACGGAGACGGCCTCCACCATCACCTCCCTGGGGCCGGAGGACCACGTTCTCACCGGCACCGAGGAGGAGAAAGAAAAGAAGCTGGCGCGCCTGGCCTCCATCGGCAAGCCCATGGCCGACGTCGAGATGAAGGTCGTCGACGACGACGGTAAGACCCTCGGCCCGAACGAGGTCGGCGAGATACTGGCCCGCGGCCCGCGCGCCATGAGCGGCTACTGGAAGGACGAGGAAAAGACGGCCAAGACGAT
>DAOUEP010000075.1:0-41721 GCA_034430515.1 Dehalococcoidales bacterium
GCTACCTTGGAGGCAATCATCAGCGAGGGCACGTTCCAGGGGGTAATCAGGGCGCAGACCCCCAGCGGCTCGCGCTTGAGGTAAGCGACCGTATTCGGCTCTTTTTGATTTGGCTCGCCCATATTCATGATGGGAGGCAAAACCTGGCCGGTGAGGTTCCGGCTGATGGCGGCGGCGAACTCGATGTTGCCGGCGGCGAACTTGAGCATGTTCTCCGCCAGCCAGGACGGCGAGCCGTGCTCCATCGTCTCCAGCTTGATGAGCTCGTCAACGTGATTACGCACCGCCGCGGCGATGCACCCCACGATTTCGGCGCGCTCCGCCTGCGCCTTGCGCGACCAGGCGGGGAAGGCCCGGCGCGCCGCCACCACGGCCTTAGCCACGTCAGACGCATCGGCCAGGGGCACCCGGGCGATTTCTTCTTCCGTGGCCGGGTTGCGCGTGGTGAAGGTCTTACCCGAACCGGCGTTAACGAACTTACCGTCAATCCACATCTTGAACGATTGCATCTCTACTTCTCCTCTCCGGCCCAACTTAAAACAACGTCCTTTCGCCCTATTTTGGGACGAGTTTAGCCAGATTGAATAGACATTCCGGCTCGCATGCCTTATAATAATACATCCGGCACAACCAACACAAAAACCAGCGAGGTAGATTTTGCAGGCAGGCAACCCGGCTACCACGACGGCTAAAAAACTCCGCTTGACCTGCAACGGCCGTGAAATTGAGGCCGAAGCCGGCATGACGGTACTAGAGGCCGCCCGCCAGGCCGGTATCTACATCCCCACCCTCTGCCACCACCCCGACCTGGAGCCCTACGGCGGCTGCCGCCTCTGCATCGTGGAGATTGAGGGGATGCGGGGGCTGCCCACCGCCTGCACCACCCCCGCCACCGACGGTATGGTCGTCCGCACCGAGTCAGAGGCCATCAACCGGGTGCGCCGTACCTCGCTGGAGATGCTGCTGAGCACCCACCCCTGCGACTGCCTGACCTGCCACCGCCGCCGGCGCTGCGGCCCCAACGACATCTGCCTGCGGCACGTCGCCGTCACCGACCGCTGCGTCACCTGCCCCGTCAACGAAAACTGCGAGCTACAAGAGGTGGTGGACTACCTGGGCCTGCACGAGCTTAGCGTCCCCCGCGACCGGACGCCGCGCCCCGTGGATAACTCCAACCCCTTCTTCGACCTCGACCGCAACCGCTGCATCCTCTGCGCCCGCTGCGTGCGCTCCTGCCAGGAGATAACCTGCGTCGGCGCCATTGACATGGCCTACCGGGGCTACAACATGGAGGTCAGCACCTTCGGCGACGCCGACCTGCTCGACTCCATCTGCCGCTCCTGCGGCGAGTGCATGGTGCGCTGCCCGGTGGGCGCCCTGACGCTCAAGGAGCTCCCCCGCCCCGAAAAGGAAGTCCAGACCACCTGCCCCTACTGCGCCGTCGGCTGCCAGATGTACCTCGGCGTCAAGGACAATCGGATTGTCGGCGTGCACGGCGACCCGGAGGGCGCTTCTAATGAAGGCCGCCTCTGCGTCAAGGGACGCTTCGGCATAGCCGACTTCGTCAACCACGAGACAAGGTTAAAGACTCCCCTCATCAAGCGCAACGGTAAGTTCGAGGAAGCATCCTGGGACGAGGCATTAGACCTGGTGGCCTCCAGGCTGGCGACCTATAAGCCCGAAGAGGTGGGCGTGGTCTCCTCGGCGCGCTCTACCAACGAAGCCAACTACGTCATGCAGAAGTTCGGGAGGGTGGCGCTGGGGACGAATAACGTCGACCACTGCGCCCGTCTCTGACATGCCCCTACGGTGGCCGGTCTGGCCACGACCTTCGGCTCCGGGGCGATGACCAACAGCATCGAGGATTTCGCCGACGCTCACTGTATCTTCGCTATCGGCACCAACACCACCGAGGCCCACCCGGTGCTGGCGATGAAGGTGCGCCAGGCGGTGCGCCAGGGGGCCAAGCTCATCGTCGTCAACCCGATGGAGGTGGACTTCGTTAGAGATGCCGACCTCTGGCTCCGGCTGGCATCGGGTACTGATGTTGCCCTGATGATGGGCATGTGCCGCGTTATCCTGGAGAACGGCTGGCACGACGCCAAGTTCGTGGCCGAGCGTTGCGAGAACTTCGAGGCATTCAAGGAAGAGCTCCAGAACTACCCGCTGGACTGGGTGGCCGGGACGACCGGCGTGCCGGCTGACCTTATCGTGGCAGCGGCCAAGATGTACGCTACCAATACCCCTTCGACCATCCTTTACGCCATGGGCCTCTGCGAGCACTCCCACGGCACCGATAACGTCATGGCGACGGGCAACCTGGCCATGCTGACGGGCAACGTGGGTAAGCCGGGGTCGGGTGTGAACCCGCTTCGCGGCCAGAACAACGTCCAGGGGGCCTGCGACATGGGGGCCCTGCCCAACGTCTATCCCGGTTATCAGGCGGTGACCAACGATGCCGTGAGGGAGAAGTTCGAATCTGCCTGGGGCGTGCCCCTGAACCCGCGCGCCGGCATGAAGCTGACCGAGATGCTGCCGGCCGCCCGCGAGGGCACTTTCAAGGCAATGTACATCATGGGCGAGAACCCGGTGCTGACCGACCCCGACTCCAACCACGTTATCGAGTCTCTGAATAGCCTGGACTTCCTCGTCTTTCAGGATATCTTCCTCAACGAATCTGCCGAGCTGGCCGACGTCGTCCTGCCGGCGGCTTCCTTCGCCGAGAAGGAGGGCACCTTCACCAATACCGAGCGGCGCGTCCAACGCGTGCGTAAGGCCATCGAGCCTATCGGGAAGAGTAAGCCGGACTGGTGGATTACCGCCGAAATCGCCAAACGCATGGGCAAAAAGGGCTTTGAGTATACCTCGGCTTCGGAAATCATGGACGAAATCGCCGGCCTGACCCCCTCTTACGGCGGCATCTCCTTCAAGCGCCTCGACGAGGGCAGCCTCCAGTGGCCCTGCACCTCCGAAGACCACCCCGGCACCTGCATCATGCATGAAGAAGTATTTTCCCGCCCCAACGGCAAGGGCTACTTCGTGCCCATAGAGTTCCGCCCGCCCGTCCAGCCCCTCAGCGAGGCATACCCCCTCCTCCTCATGACCGGCCGCCGCCTCTACCACTACCACGCCACCATGACGCGGAAAGTGCCGGGGTTGAATGTCCTCATGCCGGAAGAAGTGGCCGAGATTAACCCGCAGGACGCCGCCCCCCTGGATATTGAAGACGGCGACATGGTCAAAGTAACCTCCCAGCAGGGCGAGGTCGAGGCGCGCGCCCGCGTCACCGAGGTCGTGCCGGCGGGCATGGTCGCCATGGCCTTCCACTTCGCCGAGTGCCCCACCAACCGCCTCATCAGCTCCCGCCCGGAGACCCTCGACCCCGTTACCCAGACCCCGGCCTACAAGACCTGCCCGGTGCGAGTCGCCAAGCTGGGCCGGCCGGTCGCCAAAGCGGTCTGAAAAATTCGCACCTCCCACAACGCCACGACCTTTATGCACTAAGGAGTTAACATGGATAACGACCTGATGGAGCGGGTGCATCCCGAGCTGCGGGGGCCGCTCCGCATGCTGCTGGAGATGCCCGCTATGGATTTGAACGATATTCAGGCCATCCGCGCCAACCCGGAAGCGATGCCGGTCATGGAAATCCAGCTCCCCGGAATTGACACCATCGTGACCGAAAGGCGCCGGGTGCCCGGCCCGTCTGGCTCGCCCCCGGTGCCCGTCCAGATATACTACCCGCCCGACCCTTCCGGCCCGCTGCCGGCGCTGCTCTGGATACACGGTGGAGGTTATGTCCTGGGCAACGCGGAGATGGACGCCCCGACGGCCAAACGCTTCGCCCTGCTGGCCTCCTGCGTCGTGGTGAGTGTCGATTACCGCCTGGCGCCCGAAAACCCGTACCCGGCACCAATAGAAGACTGCTACGCGGCGCTGACCTGGCTGGCTTCACATGCCACCGAGCTCGGCGTTGACCCGGCCAACATCGCCATCGGCGGGGCCAGCGCCGGCGGGGGACTGACCGCCGGCCTGGCGCTGCTGGCGCGCGACCGCGGCGAGATTGACCCCGTTTTTCAGCTATTGATTTATCCGATGATTGACGACTGTAACGTGCAGCCGGCCAGCGCAACGCTCCGCGACGCCCCCTTGTGGACGCGCGAGAGCAATCTCATCGGCTGGCGGTCGTATCTGGGACACGAGCCGGGGGGCGAGGGGGTATCGTGCTATGCCGCCGCCTGCCGGGCCGCGGACGTGAAAGGCCTCCCTCCCGCCTATATCGCCGTCGGCGAGCTGGACCTGTTTTTGAAAGAAAACGCGGCCTACGCGCAAAGGCTGGCGGAGGCGGGTGTTTTAACCGAGTTACACGTCTATCCGGGCGCCTTCCACGCCTTCGACAGCATCGCCCCGGACAGCGACATCGCCAAACGCTTCACCAGCGATTACATCACCGCCCTCAAGCAGGCGTTTCGCGGGCGATAGACAGTAAGCCCCTCGCCTGATTATCAGCTATCGGGCGGGGCCTCGGCGGCAATGGTCAGCGACAATGTTTGGGTGACCCTGGTAAAACCGTCGTCTACCTCTACCGTGAAGGCGTAAGTGCCGGGGGTCTCCGGCGTCCCGGCGATGGTGCCCATGGCGGCCAGTTCCAGGCCATCGGGCAGGCTGCCGTCGGTTACCGACCATATAAAGTAGAGGGTATCGCCCCAGGCTTCAAGGGTTTTCTGATAGTAAACGCCGACCTCCCCATCGGGCAGCGTCTCGGTCGTCACCGAGAGCTTAAAGTGCACCCGCAGGTAACAGTCCTGTGTCCAGTAGTGATAGCCGCTGTCCACTTTCAGGCTGAAGCTCGCCATGCCGGCCAGCTCGGGAGTCCCCGATATCACGCCGGTCGCGCCGTCCAGGCTCAGGCCCCGGGGCAAATTCCCGTCGGTCATGGTCCAGGTGTTGCCCTGCTGACTGCCGTATGTCTCCAGCCGGTAGGAATAGTACACGCCGGCTTCACACTCGGGCAGCGAGGTGGCGGTGCGTATCAGCACCGAGCCTTTCCCCTGGGCCGATACCACCTCGTTGAGGGCCGTGGCCACCATCTCCTGGGTCAGCAGGCTCTCCACGCTGTAGTCGGGGTCTTTCTCCAGCTCGGCGGAGCATCTATCCAGCCAGTCGTTAACGAGCGTGTTTTTCTGGTTGTCGGTCAGCTCCCGGTCATCGTCCTTTTCCAGCGCGTTGCACAGCCAGTAGCCGCCCCTGGTACTAACCCCGCCATCGCCCAGCGGCGCGCTGATTTCGTTGAGCGGCAGGTCGAGGAGCGTCCTGAGGCCGCCGGCAAGGTCACTATCCGCTAACCAGCCCAGCTCGGCCCCGTTTTCGGCGGCGCCTTCCAGCTGCGATACCTGTTTGGCCAGCTCGTTGATTTCCGTGCCGTCATGCAGCTGGTCGATGACAGCATCGGCCTCCGCCTCGCTTCCCACCAGAATTCCCTCAAGGTGTATTTCGGCTTCAGCCGTGTCGGTAGCCTCGGTCTTCTCCACAACTCTGACGACCCAGTAGCCATACTGCTTGGTGACGCTGTCGTCGTACACCGGGTCGCTCAAAACGCCGGTATCCAGGCCGGCCAGGATATCGCCGAAGCTGGTACTGCCCACGGTCAGGTCGGCCTCCCGCGCCGTAACCCACCCCAGGTCGCCGTCGGCCAGGCTAGTGACCTCGGTCTTGGTAACCTCGCCGGCTACCTGGTCGAATAGCTCTCCCGCCTGCACCCTGGCCCTGGCGGCCTGCGCGGCGCTCTCGCTCTCCAGCAGCATGGCCAGCACGCGGTACTGGGGCTGGGTCGACGGAACCTGTTCGTCGACCAGATTCTGGGCCATCAGGATGGCGATTTGCTCGTCCGTGACCGGCAGGTCCAGCTCTTTAAGCTGGTCTTTGATTTCATCGCGCGCGATGACGACGCCGAAGGCCGCCGAGCCCTGCTTGATGGTCTCGTTCTGGATGATTTGCTGCTCCACGTAGGCGGCTAACTGCTCAATCTCCTGTTCCCCGTACTTGGAATAGTCGGTCAGGTAGGCCGGCGACACCTTGCCGTAGTATATCTCGAGCGTATTGATGTAATAGCGCAGGTCAAAAGTAACGTCGTTGACCCTAATTGCCGCCTGTTGGTACGGTTTGGCTTGAGAGTTGTAATACAGCCACCCGCCCACGCTGGCGGCGGCCACGATGACCACGGCGATGGCCGATATGAAAATGAGGCGACGGCGTTTGCGGCGCGCGTCCGGCTGGCTCCCGGTCAAGGCGACCGGCTGATTACTTCGCAATTTCTTCGGCATTGGCTGGCTCCATGATTAGCTGCTGATATTATGCACCGCTGATAATCAAGGATTTATTAACATCGGGGGGTTAGTCGCGATTGGCGCGCCCCGGCGGGCGAGACCTTTCCCCGGATTGAAGGCACAGGACGAGGATACCACAAAAGCCCGTCATGAGTAAAATTCCGGCCGCCCTCAAGTAAAGGCGTGGCGAAGACGCTGCCCAGCTGGGCTATCTTTTCCCCCAGCGTCATCCTGGCGATGAGGTCCCGAACCCTGTCCTCCGTGCTCCGGGTGCTATCGCGGCAAATATCTACCGGTCTCCCCCGATTACTTTTTACGGCTCCGGTGCACCTGGCGGACGAAGCCGTCGTCCAGGCCCAGGGCCCGGTAGACGATTTCGTAAGCGGCCACGGCGTCGTGGGCCGCCTGGGCCTGCCTTAATGCCTTATCGTCAATCCTGGCGGCGATGGAGTCGATGAACTCCCACTGGTAGATACTGCGCCGGACGGCCTCAATCTGGTCCTCGGTGTAGGGGAAAAGGTCGAAACCCACCCTTTCGCCGTTCTGGCCGTAGCCGCACCGCCGCAGCGCCAGCGCCAGCTCCAGCGTCTGCATGAAGAACGAGGCCCCCACCATGTTGTCGTCGTCAAAGTTGCCCCAGCCGGAATTGCCGTGCTGGTGCCCCAGCAGGCCCTCGCCGGCCAAAAGCGTCGCGTATTCGCCCAGGGGCTCTCCGTTCATGATAAGGTGCTGCCAGTCCATGTTTATCTTGAGGTTATCCACGGGGACGCCTTTTTCCTTTACCTTGTTAATGACGAACATCGTCATGCCGATATCCCGCATCAGTATCCGCATGGCCGGCTCCGAGTTCTTGTGCTCCAGGAGCACCACCACGCCGCGCTCGTTGGCCCAGGCTACGGCGTCGGCGATGGCATCGATAAAATAGTCCCAGACCTCTTTATAGGGAATCTGGAAGGGATAGTTGTAGCCCTCGCCGCCCGGCCAGATAATAAACTTGGCGCCGATGGCCGCGGCCAGCTCAATGCCCCGCCGGGTTACCGCTCGGGCTTCCTTTCTCAGCCTGGCGTCCGGGTTGATGAACGAGCCGAGGGCGTACTTGGGGTTATTGAAAAGACCCAGGCCGACACAATACAAGTCCGCCGGCGCCAGGGCTTCCCTGACCCTGTCGACATTATCTTCGTTGACCTCGCCCGGGTAGTGAAACTCGTAGCCGTCGACCAGCTCCCCCAGACCGTCAACGACCCGCCGTACCTTGGCGGGCATATCCTCCTCGACGGCGCCCGGGTGGTAGCCGGCGGGCATGAAACGGGTGGCGTTGGCCCCGAAAGACCAGATGCCGACGCTGTTTTTAACCCTGTCCATAAAACAATTCCCCTCTTTCTCCAGGAGTAATCCGTGGTGACGCGCCAAATACTAGGTCTGCCGTCTCACTTCCAGACCGGCCTGGGCCAGAAACTCGGGGATGTTCCTGACCGCATCTCTATCCCATTCTTTCACGTCTTCCGAAAGCGCCGACCAGGCCAAGAGAGAGGGGCTGAGCTTTTTAGCCGCATCTTTAGGGCCGGGTTTCCAGCCATCAAGGAGCCGCTCAGCGTTCCAGCGGCCGTGCTCCATCTCGGACATAAGCTCGATTTCCTCTCTGGTGAAGGTCATTCTGACCATGTCGCGGCCGGTGACTTTAGCCACGCTACAGCCAATCCGGTGCAGTTTGTTGTTGATGTCGTCGGCCTGCTGGCGGTTCGATTCCCGGAGATATTCGGGTAGCTGTTCCCACGGGGCGCCCGACGGGTCTTCCGTAATGGAGACCCTGGTCTTCCCGGCGCGGTAGTTTTCGTGAATTGCCCGGGCGATTTTCTCTCTGATTTCGGGCTCAAGCTGTGATGGAGTGCCACCGACGAAGGCGGCAATGGTCATGCGGTCATCGGGCAGGCAGAGCAATGTCTTCACGGTTGCCCAATCGTTATCTTTAATAAGTTTATCCGCCTCGCGGCCGCTGTTTTCCAGGACGGCCACCGGCACTCCCAGAGCCAGCGCCACCCGGTACTCGGCGGCGGAGATAGGCCCTCCGTTGATGCCCAGGACTTTTACCCTGGACAGAGGCAGGCCGGCAAGGATGATATCCGTCCAGTATTGCAGGGATTCCCGGGGACTGAAGTCGCTGCCGGCAGTATGGTAGATAATATCGTAGCGGTTATCCTTGCGGGCGCCGGAAGGCAGGTTGCGGGGTAGATAGCCGATAGTCTTCACGGCATCGGGGTATGCCTTGCCTATCTCGCCGGCCAGGCCGCTAATCCCGGCGGTCGTCCCGCCCGAGATAACGGTGCCGTGGAAGTTCCAGAACCCGTCCCGCATTACCTGGCGATAATCGTCTATGGTGTTTTCAACACTGGTGTCGGCGCCGCCGGTAAGGATGATTATGGGGGCGGTAAGCGGCTGGTAATCTCTTGAGGCCAGTCCTTGTAACCCTTTTAGCGCGGCCATCCCGGCTTTATCCTGGGGGAACTTCGCCGCCAGACCGAGCGACAGGAACCGGCTAACCCATTCAAATCCCGGCAGTTTATCTTTAACGACGGCGAGCCTCTCCAGGGATGCCAGTGATGTCTCCAGCATGAATGAGGCGGTGGAAAGCTGGACGGCCCTGGCATAGGCCGCCAGGCTCTGGTAGGGCTGGCCGAGGAGCAGGTAGAACTGGCCCATGTCATAGAACGCCCAGGGTAAATTCATGCCGACGTCCGCCTGGTCGCGGCAGCGATTGATAGCGTCTTTAATGTATCCGGAGAATATGGAAACAATGGAAATGTCTTTGAAGTGCCTGATTTCGCACTCCAGGTAGTTGCCCAGGGGGTACGGGTCCGAGGTATCCACCTCGAAGGCCTGGCGATAAAGCGTTCTGGCCTTTTCTTCATCGGTGCCCTTACAGGTACCCGCCAGCGAGGAAATGGCGTCCGTGTCTTGCGGGTCGGCGGCGATGGCGGCTTCCAGGTAGCCTTGCCCCTCTTTATATTCCTTACCGTGCGGTTTGTCCTTATGCATCTTACAGATAGCCACACCCAGGTCTCTTAAAACGGGTGGATGCCCCGAGCCGGCATGTTTGGAAAGGATATCTGCCGCCGTTTTCCAATCGCCCAGCGCTATCGCCAGCTTGCCGATGCGCGCTGCCAGCCCGGTATTTTCCGGGTCGGCATCCAGGACGACTTTTAGGTTCTGGATTCCTTCCCGCATCTGCTCTTCGGACATATAGGCGCCGTAGCTGGCGGCGTACCTTTTAAGGCCGTCTTCAACCCTGGCAAACGATTTATCGGCGTCTTCAAGAATGGCCGCCAGAGCCGCCATCTCCCGCTCCCACTTTTGAGGAATCTTAAAAGCGCCCTTGTAGGCCCTGTCGTGGGTAAAAACTCCCCAGGCATGTTCGAGGATTGTTTTTACCTGTACCTCGGCTTTCTTGCCGAAGACTGCTTCGGGTATCTTTACATTTATGCCCTCCGCGGGGAAGACGCCGCGCCTGAACTGGATAATATAGTGAACGCCCCGGTAGCCGAACTCGGTAGGTTTTAGCCGCTGGCTGACATCAACGCTGTTTTCGCTATCTATTTCAAAATTGCTCTTGAGGAAATCGGAAATAATTTCAACTTCGGTGCGGGTGGGGACGATAATTCTGCCTCCGCACAGGTCGGTCATCCGGTTAACCGGGTCGGCATAGCGGCCAACCCGTTTCTTGAGGATGGCCTTTTCCCCGAAGCTGGCGACGGACTTGGGGCGGGTCTGCACGATAGCCAGCGGCACGTACTTCTTCGCCGCCCTTGCCAGCACCTTTAGCAGTACCTGGGCATATGTTTCGTAATCCGGCAGGACCTGCCGGAACTGATTGATTTGTTCCTTAAGCCACGCCTGCTCCGCTGGCTCGTTAGTCTTAGCCATGGGGGAAAACCTCCAATCCCGTGCTGCTACACCGCAACTATTTCTCCTCCGGGCTGTAAGCGGCTAAAAAGGGACGGAACTGCGCCGCTATATCAACACTGCCAAGGTCTTTACGGTCAATCCAGATGAAATCGTCGTGCTCGTCGCTGAGACGCACCTCCCCCGATATGAGATGTCCCTCGAATATCAGGTACGCAACTCGCTTGGTCGGCGATTCGGACTCGGTGGCGCCGAGCACGCGCTGCAGGGAAATGGTTAAGCCTCCCTCCTCGCTGACCTCCCGCAGCAGCCCTTCCTCAAGGCTCTCGCCGACGTCCACCTTGCCGCCGGGCAGGTCCCACTTCCCGGGATTCCCCTTGGAGCTCATCGAACGCTTGAGCAGCAGGCAGCGCCCCGCTTTGTCGCGGATGATTACCTTGGCGGACAAAGAGTACGGCTTGGGCGGCATAGCTCCCTCCTGTGTCCCCTACGGGCCGGCTTCGGTGTATTGCACCGTGCCCAGAATCTGGGAGTACTGAAGATAGGGGGTCATATCAAGCCAGTAACCCAGGTTGACTTTGGCTTCGATTACTTCGGCGGTAACCGTGTAGTCACCCGATTCGGCATCCGTCGGAAACTGCAGGGGTACGGTGCGGTCTATATCCACACTTTCTCCTTGCTTGGTAGGAAATTCCTCTATATCAATCGTAAAGTCAGGATTCAGTATTACCATCGCGTTGGTGTCCGCGTGTTCGGCAACCACCTGGTATTTGATACTGAGCTCCAGATTTGACAGCGGTACGTCTTTGGCGCAAGCTACCTCTCCCGTAACGGTGGAATAAAAGACTTCATCCCCGCTGATTTCGCTTTTATCGAAATTAGCCAGGTCATAGTCGAACGTGAAATACTCGGCAAGGTCCATGCCTGAAAGCATCGGGAGTTCGAGGGCTGTTCCCCCCGGTGTTTCCGTGGCTGTCCCCTCCGGCGTTGTGGGCAACGGTGTCTCCGTTGCTGTCACTAGCGGTGTTTCGGGGGTTTCCGTCGGCTCGCCCAGTCCTAAGAGCACGAGCGGAACCGCTACCGCTGCGACCAGAGAGCCGCCACCGATGACTCCCCAGAACCAGCGGGGTCTGGCTCTTTTCTTTCCTGGCAAAGACGGCTTACCTGCGATCGCTGCTTCCTCGCCCTCACGTTCGATAAGCCGGCTTTTCACGGCTATAACGGCCGCCTCCCGCGCCTGCTCCGTCTCCTCGGCTTCCCGCTTGGCTCGCTTGAGTACTTTGGCCTCATGTTTGGCCTGCCGTAAGGACGCTTCTTCAGCCTCTTTCTTGGCTTTTAGAGCTGCTTCCCGCGCCTTGCGGGCTTCCTCGGCCTCATGTTCGGCCCGCTGTCGCGCCGCTTCTGCCTCCGCTTTCGCCTTTTTCGCCTCTTCCTGGGCCTTGCGCGCCTCCGCTACTTCACGCTTGGCCATCTCCTGGGCGGCTTCGGCTTCCTTCTTGGTCTGCTCTTTAGCCGCTTCCTCCGCCTCTTTTTGGGCGCGTATAGCCACCGCTTGCGCTTTCTGCGATTCTTTAGCCTCGCGCTCAGCCCGCTGTCGCGCTGCCTCGGCTTCCTGCTTGGCTTTCTTTTGGGTAGCCTCTTCCGCTTCTCTCCTGGCCTTATCGACTGTCTCCTGAGCGAGCAGCTCTTTCACCGTGGTGACCAGTTTTTGGATGTGCTTATCTATCGGCGGCTTGAGAGCATCCAACCAGTGATGGGCGCCGATATAGTATTCCAGCGACGTGGAAAGCTTTACATCTTCGGTCCAGAATACAACAATGGACTTACCGCGGTCGGCTACCCGGCTTACTTCCCTCCTCACCTGGGGCGAGATGTTGGAGTCGGCCGTTAATATCAGGATGAGGAGATGGGTATCATTGGTTGCTTCGACGATGGCGGCCGCCCACTCTTTGCCGGGGGTAATATCCCGGGGGGCCATCCAGCACTTAACATCCACCGCCTCTAGCGCAGCGCAGATTGCTTCGGCAATTTCACCGTCATTGTGAGAATAACTAATAAAAACGTCGGAAGCCATATTTTGTTATCTCCGCGCTGCCCTGGTATACTCCAGCCTCTAACCCGTTCGTTAGTAAGTCGGCCATTTTACTCCGCAGCCCTTATTATGGCCTAGCAATAAAAGCAAGTCAACATATAGAAAAATCCCCCGAATCTTAATTTCCGCTTCGGGGGATTTCTTATTTGCCCAGGCCGTCAACGACCCGCCGCTAAGACATGATGGTGGGCAGTAAAGGACTCGAACCTTCGACCTCCCGGATGTGAACCGGGTGCTCTAACCAGCTGAGCTAACTGCCCGGTTTATTATGACACCCGCCCCGCCCCAATTTCAAGCCGTAAGGCCCCCGTTTTCGCGGCGAGCTGCGCCCGCCGGGGTTGACGGCGCTTACGCAAAACCGTTAAGATATGGCCGCCTAAAACCATAAGGAGGTCCGCTAAAGTGTTAGACCAGACCAGCCAGTGGTACAAGCTGCAATACCCGGAGTGTTTCGTCGACGAGGAGCAGCGCATGCTCCAGAAGGTGCTGGCCGATTTCGTGGACAAGGAAATTATCCCCGTCCGCGACAAGCTCGACGACGACGTCAGCCACGAGGAGCTGATTACCCCCATCCTCAAAAAGCTCCAGGTAGACCTGGGCTGCCAGAAGAACATGATACCCAGGGACTACGGCGGCAACGAGATGCTCTCCATCGTCGCCGGCGCCCTCAAGCAGGAGCAGATTGCCCGCGGCGATTACGGCATCAGCATGCACGGCGCCGTGACGGACTGGGCCTGGACGCCGGCCACCCTGGCCTACCTCATGGCCCCCACCCCGGAGGCCAAGGCCTGGGGCAAGGCCGTCCTCGACGAGTTCGCCGCCGCCTTCACCGGCAACGAGCTGCGCGCCGGCTGCTTCAACATGAGCGAGGCCGAGTCGGCCTGCGACATCGAGAACCTGACCAACGAGGGCAAGACCGTCGGGGTGCGCGCCAGGCTGGAAGGCGACGAGTGGGTCATCAACGGCAACAAGTTCTGGGCCTCCAATGCCGGCGTGGCCGACCTCAACTGCGTCATCTGTAACATCGACCCCAGACTGGGCAAGGACGCCTTCGCCCTGATTTACATCCCCGAGCCGTGGCCGGGGGTCTCCCACGGCAAGTTCGAGGTCAAGTGCGGCATGCAGGCCGACCGCAACACCTCCACTTACTTCGATAACGTCCGCGTGCCTAAAGAATGGGGCCTGGCCGGGCCGGTGGCCTGGAATATTTTCGAGACGACGGTATCGGCCCCCATGCCCCTCAACGCCGGGCACACCGTCGGCATCCTCCAGGGGGCCTTCGACGTCCTGGTGGACTACACTACCCAGCGCGTCGCCGGCGGCAAGCCGGTGGCTCAGCACCTGGACGCCGCCATGATAATCGGCGAGATGGCCTCGCTGATAACGGTGGGGCGGGCCGCCTACCTGGAGCTGGCCCACGAGTACGACATGATGGACATCTACGGTGCCTGGAACACTACCAGCATGGTGGCCAAGGGGCACGCCGTCCACGCCTACATCACCCGGGAGGCGCCCAAGATGATTCTCAAGGGGATGGAAATCATGGGCTCCTACGGCTATGTCCGCGAGAACCACTACGAGAAGTACTACCGCGACGTGGCCGTCGCCAAGCTGGTCATGGGCGGCAGCCACATCGGTTACTTCTCGGTCTGCAAGCAGTTCTACGACCTGGACTATTCGTCCTTCGGGCCGGGCAAGCTCAAAGACCCCACCCAGCCATGAAGCTCAACCGGCTGCTGGAGATAACCCTGCTGCTCCTCAACAAGGGCACTATAACCGCCCGGGAGCTGGATGGGATGCACTACGGGCATCGAGGTGTACGATGAGCGCTTCAAGGGCAACGATAACCCGGAATCGGTGGTCGGGTTTTGGGTGCCGGTAGTGCCCGTAAAGTGATGTAACCTGAAAAGATGAAAATCAGCGATACCATAAGCTGCCCCGATTTCCCCTGCGCGGACACGGATAAAACGGGCTACGCCGTCCCGCCCGTAGACATCGACCCGGCCGGAATAAAAGTCCTCATGATAACCGAGGCCCCGCCGAACGATAAGGCCGACTATTTCTACGCCGCCGGCAGCCCCTTCTACCTCCAGACCACCATACAGGCGTTCAAGGACGCCGGGGAGGACGTGACCTCGATGCGGGACATCCTCGACCGGGGCATCTACATCACCACCGCCATCAAGTGCGCCAAGACCGGCTACGCCGTCGCCGGCGATACCATGAAAAACTGCGCCGCCCTGCTGGAGCGGGAGGTAGCCCTCTTCCCCAACCTGCGCGTCTTCATGCTCATGGGGGACGTGGCCATCCGGATGATGAATAGTATCTGGAAAAAGCAAACCGGACAGAAGGTCATCCCCGCCGGCTCCACGTATAAAATCCGGGGGCAGGCCTACTACCAGGGCGACCGGCGCGTCTTCCCCTCCTACACCCCGGCGGGCCAGAACTTCCTCATCGAAAAGTCCAAGCGGCGCATGGTCGCCGAGGATATAAGGGAGGCGATGAAATGTCTGAGATGATAGCTCGCTGTGGGTTCAAGTGTCACCTCTGCCTGATTTACCGGGACAATCTTAAAAAAGATGCGCAAAACCGGCAGAGGTTCCGCGACGGCCTGGAAAGAATTTACGGGGATAAACTTACTCTGGAAGAATGTTACTGCGACGGCTGCCTGACGCCGGACGGTGAAAATCCCGTACGCATCAATACGGAGTGTCAGATAAGGCCCTGCGTCATCGAGAAGGGGCTGGAAAACTGCGCCTACTGCGAGCAATACCCATGTAAAATCATGGAACCCAAGATGATTGATTACGAGAAAGTAAAGGGAAGGTACGGCGGCCCCTTACCCGAGGAAGATTATCAGGTATTCGTCATGCCTTACGAAAACCGGAAAACCCTGGACAAAATCAGGCGAAAGGGGGCCGCCCCGTCTTAATCGCGCGCCGCGGCGGGACTTGAGTCGGCCTTGTTGCTGCCGTTGCCGCTGGCGAAGGCCTCCCGCACCAAAGCGATAAAGCCCTCCGCCATGGGGTGCTCGGGGGCGTCGGCGCGGAGCAGGGCGTCCACCCCCACGGTGATGTCACGCGCCAGCGAGAGCGCCCGCAGGCGCCCCTCGGCGATAGGCTTCTCCACGCTGCGGATGTGGTGCAAGCCCACCCCCTCTCCGTTCTCGACCAGGGAGATGCCCCAGTCCGAACTGTTGACCTCCACGACGACCGGCGAGGGCGAGCTGCAGCCCCCGCTGCGGAGCTTGTCCTGGATAATGCGGCGCGTCGCCGATGTCTCCGGCCCCAGTATCAGCGGGTGGCCGCAGAGGTTGAGGAACTCCAGCCGCTGCCGGCGCGAGATGACGCTGGAGGTGGAGGCCACCAGCACCAGCTTCTCCTGGGGCGAGAGCGATACCGCCCGCAGCTTGGGGTGGCCGTAGTCCAGGCTGACGACGACCCCCAGGTCCACCTCGGAGCCGAGGACGTCCTCGACCACCTCGTAGGAGGCGCGGCTGCGGATAATCAGGCGCACGTGGGGATAGAGCTTCTCGAAGGTGGCCGCCGCCATGGCCACGCTGGTCGAGAAGGTGGTGCAGACGCCCACGCGCAGGCTGGCCTCCTTGATGTTCTCCAGGAACCTCTCGGCGCCGGTCATCTGGCGGTAAATCTCGCTCACGTATCGGTAAAGCCCGGCGCCCGCCGGGGTAAGAAATACCTTCTGTCTTTTTATATCCAGCAGCTTGAGGCCCACATTGCGCTCCAATGAATGGATGTGGTAGGTAACCGTGGGCTGGGTCAGGCAGAGCTTATCGGCGGCGGCGGTGACGCTCTCCTCGCTGGCAACGTAGTAAAATACAATCAGGCAGTGCAGGTCTAACTTGGCAGGCGACATACGGCTCCCTTTCCGTCGGTACTCAGGCCGGGCCGGGCCTCAAAAGGGCGACTTCTATAATATCATAGATAACTTTAGCGTGCAATCCGGCGGGCTGCTTGATATTTTAGCGGCAAGTGGCTAAGATGATGTAGGGTAAATCTGGCGGATGCCAGCCCGGCAGAAACGAAAACGGTCTCAAGACCGAATATCAGTCAAGGAGGTTGACACACATGGCCAAAGATTTGACCCAGATACTGGCCGACCTGAAGGAAGACGAAGCGGTAGAAATCGTCCAGGAAAGGATAGACGCCGGCGACGACCCGATGGCTATCCTCCACGAGGCCAGCCAGGGCATGGAAATCGTGGGGGCGCGCTTTTCCAAGGGCGAATACTTCATCCCGGACCTGGTCTACTCCGGCGAGATTCTCAAGCGAATCAACGAGATAGTCAAGCCCAAGCTGATGGGGGCCGGCGCCGTCAAGACCGGGGGCAAGGTCATCATCGGCACGGTGGCCGGGGACATCCACGATATCGGCAAGGATATCGTCGTTTTCATGCTGGACGTCAGCGGCTTCGACGTCATCGACCTGGGCGTGGACGTACCCGTGCAGAAGTTCGTCGATGCCATCAAGTCCAGCGGCGCGCCCATCGTCGGCCTGAGCGGGTTCCTCACCCTGGCCTACGACGCCATGAAGGATACCGTGGGCGCCATCAAGAAGGCCGGCCTCAGGGACAAGATCAAGATTATGATTGGCGGCGGCCAGATTAGCGACGAGGTACTGAAATACACCGGCGCCGACGCCTACGGCAAGGACGCCGTGGCCGGCGTGGCCCTCGCCAGGAAATGGTCGGCCAAGTAATAACCTCAACCCACCCTACGTAAAGGAAAGGAGAAGCTATGACGCGGGAAGAAAAACAAGAAGAGCTCTTCGCCAAGTGGATTTCGCCGGAGGGCGCCCAGTACGCCAGCCCCCAGGCCGAAAAGGACTACAAAGCCAGGGCCACCCGGATAAAAGATGCCGTACAGATGAAGAAGCTGGCGGACAGGGTGCCGCTGTGCCTTTTCCCCAGTTTCTGGCCCACCACTTATGCGGGCATAACGCCCTACGACGCCATGTACGACTTCGAGAAGAACAACGCGGCCTTCAAGAAGTTCATCGTGGATTTCAAGCCCGACGGGAACCTCGGCGCGGCCGTACCCGGCCCGGGCCGGTTCTTTGAACTGATGGACTATAAGCTGTACTCCTGGCCGGGGCACGGCGTCTCCAAGGAGCACTCCTACCAGGCCAACGAGGGCGAGTACATGATGGCGGACGAATACGACGACCTGATTGAAGACCCCTCCAACTACTTCAACCGGGTCTACCTGCCGCGCGCCTTCAAGGTCATGGAGCCTTTGCAGGCGCTCCCCGTCGCCACCGGCATCGTGGAGATGTACGGCGTGGCCGGCAACTTCGTCCCCTACGGCCTGCCCCCGGTACAGGAGGCCCTGAAGACCATAATGAAGGCCGGCGAAGAGGCCCTCAAATGGGCCCAGGCCATGGGTGCCTTCGGCGCCGAGATAACGGCGCTGGGCTACCCCGTCATCGTGGCCGGCTTCACCAAGGCCCCCTTCGATTTCGTCGGCGATACCCTGCGGGGCACCCGGGGCATCATCATGGACATGTACCGCCAGCCCGATAAGCTCCTCAAGGCCATAGATGTGATAACGCCCCTGATGATTAAAATGGGCGTCAACACGGCCAAGGGGGCCGGCAATCCCTTCATCTTTATACCCCTGCACAAGGGCGCCGACGGCTTCCTCTCCGACGAGCAGTATAAAAAGTTCTACTGGCCCAGCCTGAGGAAGGTCATGATGGGCCTGATTGAAGAGGGGGTCGTCCCCTTCCCGGCGGCCGAAGGCGGCTACAACTCGCGCCTGGAGGTCGTCAGCGACCTGCCCAAAGGCACCACCATGTGGATGTGCGACCAGCTGGATATGGCCAAGGCCAAGAAGACCCTGGGCAAGGTGGCCTGCCTGGCCGGCAACATGCCCTCGGCCCTGCTCAGCCTGGGCACGCCCGCCAAGGTCAAGGCGGAGGTCAAGCGGCTCATCGACGCCTGCGCCGACGGCGGCGGCTACATCGTGAGCAACGGCTCCTTCTTCGACGAGGCCCAGCCGGAGAACGTCCGGGCCATGGTCGAGGCCACCCTGGAATACGGCGCCTACTGATAGACACGCCGCGCCGCTGAAGAGAACCTGAAGGGGGTGAGCCGCCCGGATATTTTCCGGGGCGCACCCCCTTTTAGTTATGCCCGATGCTGATGCGAGGTAACCCGTCATGCCCGTTATCCGTGATGTACCCCTGGAGATAAAGCCCGCCGAGATACTGCGCCGCGAGGGTTTCCGGGGCTACGCCAAGGCCCGCCCCCGGATAGCCGCCCGGACGGAGGCGCTGCTGAGTGAAATCCGCGGCGCCGGGCGGCTGGCGCCGGCGGCCAGCTACCAGATTTATCCCATTACCGCCATGGAGGCGGAGCGGGTGGGGCTTAAGGGGGGAGGCGCCGTGGCCGGCGGGCTGCTGCCGGCAACCTTTCCGGGGGCCAGAGAGCTGGCCGTCATCGTCGTTAGCATCGGCCCGGGGCTGGAGGAACGGGTGACGGAGCTGAGCCAGGGCGGCGAGGCGCTAGCGGCCACGCTGCTGGACGGCATCGGCAGCGCCGCCGTCGACCAGCTGGCCGTTGAGGTCTGCCACGGCATTGCTCAGGAGGCCCGGACGCGGGGCTACGGGGCGGGCAGCCCGCTCAGCCCGGGCATGCCGGGCCTGGCCATTACCGAGCAGGGCAATATCCTGAAGCTGGCCGGTGCGGCACGTATCGGCGTGAGCCTGACCGCCTCCGGCGTCATGGTGCCGCGCAAGTCTACCTCGCTGGTGGTGGCGCTGGGGCCGGAGATGGCCACCTGGAGCCAGGCCGAGGTCTGCGCCCGCTGCAACCTGAGCGAATCCTGCCCCTATACCGTCCTGCGCCGCTGAGACAGCGGCGCAGGCTTAATTACTTCTTCAGTTGGGGCTCCGGGCAATCCCTAGAGCATCACCGTGCCGCCGTCGATGTAGTAGGTCTGCCCGGTGATGAAGTTGGAATCGTCGGAGGCCAGGAACACCGCCGCTCCCACCATGTCCGCCGGCTGGCCGCGCCGGTGCATAGACTGCTCGCCGGTGGCAATCTCGAATATCTTGTCGCTCCCCTGCTGGTTCAGGCTGGCCTCGGAGGCCGTGTAGCCGGGGGCAATGGCGTTGACGTTGATACCCGATTCGCCCAGGGCGTGAGCCAGGGCCTGGGTCAGGATATAGACCGCCCCTTTACTGCTGGAATAGGGCAGGAAAAGCTGCGCTGCGGGGACTCTGGCGATGTTGGAGGCGATATTGATGATTTTACCCTTGCCCGCCTTGGCCATGATGGGCGCGATGGCCCGGCATACCAGCCAGGTGCCGCGGACGTTGACGTCGAAGATGCGGTCCCAGTCCTTGATGCTCCAGGCGTCCCAGGGCGTGATGTTGAGTCCGCCCCAGACGGCGGCGTTATTGACGAGAATATCCACCTTGCCGTATTCTTTCATCACGGCATCGGCGATTTTCTGAGGTTCGTCCACCTTGGAGATGTCGGCCTGGACGACGGCCACCTTGCCGCCCTTGGCCTTGAGCTCGTCGACGGTGCCTTTGGCCCTATCCGGGTTGGTGGTGGACAGGAGCAGGTCGGCTCCTTCTTCGGCGAACCGCACGGCGAAGGCCTTGCCCAGGCCGCGGCTGGCCCCCGTGATGACGGCTACCTTACCCTTTAATACCGGTGACATATGCTCCTCCTTTTTATTTTATTCGTTCAAATGCCGCAACTATTATAGCGCATGCGCCCCGTTTATCCCAACGTCTAAGCGGCCATTTCCAGCTCGTCCAGGATAAACTCCACCGCCATGACGGCGGTCTCCTTGATGGCGCAGCCCTCCGACATCCCCAGGAACTCCTCCAGCATGTCGGGCCGCTTCAAATCCCACGACTTGCCGTAGCGCCCCCGCTGCACGTCCCGGCAGAGCTGCGAGCCGTATTTAGCGTTGAACTTGTCCAGGATGGCCTCCTGGACGCTCTCGGCGGCGTAGGGGAGGATACGCGTGTCCCTGCCCTCGACCCCCTGGATGACGCTCACCGCCATGCCGATGGCCAGTATCGCGGCGATAACGGCCCCGCAGGTGCCGTCGCTGGTGCTGTTGACCCCCCCGGCAAAGAGCGATATGCCGGGGAAAAGTCTGTCTTCCATGTCTTCGGGGATGATTTCGAAGCCGCCCCAGCGCAGGGAGTCGACGATGGCCAGGAAGGTGGATTGGGCGCAGCCCCGGTACTTGGCCTCGTAGGCCACCGACAGCTCGCCGGCTTTGGCGATAATCTCTGGCCGCGTTTTGGTAAGCTCGGGCACGAAAACACCCCCGTGTTGCTATTCCGGTCTATATTTTGGCAGATTAAGGCGCCGGGTTCAACCGGCGAGAGGGGATATGGTCGGGGCGCCCGGATTTGAACCGGGGACCTTCTGAACCCCATTCAGACGCGCTACCAAGCTGCGCTACGCCCCGCTGGACTTGGGAAAATGCAACCTAGCTAATTTTAAGTTAGAGGCGGGGGATTGTCAAACGGGTATAATGGTAGTATACTTAACAGGTAAGGGTTTTTTATCATACCATGAGGTAAGACAAGATGGGGAAAACAGCCAAACTCACTATCAGCCTGCCGGAGGAACTGGTTTCTTTTACGGACGAGGTTGCCCGAAAAAAGAAATTGAGCCGCAGCAAGGTTATTTCTGCCTGCCTGCGGGCGACCGCCGAGAGCTATAGAGTTGCGGAAATGGCCGAAGGCTACCAGGCTATGGCGAAAGAGAATAAACAGTTCGCAGACTTAGCTTCCGAAATTGTTCACGAAGTTTTACCGGAATGGAAATAGACTATGAAGCAAGAGATAAAACGTGGTGAGATTTACTGGGTGAACTGGAATCCGGTCAGAGGCAGCGAGCAGAGCGGGTTAAGGCCCGCTCTTGTTATTCAGAACGATACCGGTAATAGATACAGCCCCACTACTATCGTCGCCGCATTAACGACGGCCATAAATAAGCCCTACCCTTTTACGGTGAGGATTACGGCCGGGGAAAGCGGCCTGCCGAAAGACAGCACGGTAAACCTGGCGGCAATCATGACCATAGATAAGATCCGTCTGGGTGATAAATGCGGGAAATTATCCGAGGCTAAAATGGCCGGGGTAAATGAAGCCATTAAGGCAAGCTTGGGGATATAGCGTACCCCCACCATTTGCCCTCCCTTACCCCTCCATACTATAATTACCTATAGCCATACTCGCACGGCGAGCCACCTTAGCCGTTTCTCTTTAGCCATCCGGGGGGAGCCTTATGCTGAGCTGTTACCGCATCCTCGACCTCACCACCGAGCGGGCCTTCATCTGCGGGCGCGCCCTGGGCGACTTCGGCGCCGAGGTCATCAAGATTGAGCCGCCCGGCGGCGACCCCTCGCGCTCGCGCGGCCCGTTCTACCACGACGACCCCGACCCGGAGAAAAACCTCTGGTGGTTCGCCTTTAACGCCAACAAGCAGGGCATCACCCTGGACATCGCCAAGCCCGAGGGCCGGGAGATATTCCTCCGGCTCGTCAAGACCGCCGACGCCGTGCTGGAGTCTTACGCCCCCGGCTACCTGGACGGGCTTGCCCTGGGCTACAAAGATTTGAGCGCCGTCAACCCCGGCATCATCCTCACCTCCATGACCGGCTTCGGGCAGGAGGGCCCCTACCGCGACTATAAAGACCCGGACATCGTGGTGCGGGCGCGGGGAGGCATGGTCTATACCGCCGGCTACGAAGACCGCGCCCCGCTGACGGTAAGCTACGAGCACACCCACACGCTGGGGGCCATGAACGGGGCCTGCGGCACGATGATTGCCTTAAGCCAGCGCGCCCTTACCGGGCGCGGCCAGCACGTCGAGGCCATCACCCAGCAGGCGCTGGACATCGTCTGCTCGGCGGAAATCGAGGGGCCGTACGCCCTCTTCGGCGAGATTCCCGGCCGCCACGGGCGGGCGCGGGCGGCGGTGACGCTTAAAGACGGCTCGACCTTTTACAACCCCCTGCTCTGGGAGTGCCAGGACGGCGACATCGCCCTCAACCTGCTCTTAAACCCCTCCGCCGCCAAGAACAACCTGAGCATGATGCAGTTCATCGCCAACGACGGCATCGCCACCGGCACGTTTAAAGACTGGGCCTGGGACAAAAAGAGCTGGGGGGACATGAGCCGGGCACAGGCCGAAGAGCTGCTGGACGTCCTGGGCAAGTTTTTCCGCAACCACACCAAGGACGAGCTCCTCAAGCTGGCCACGGAAAACCGCTTCCAGCTGGGGCCGTGCAACAACGCCGCCGACGCCCTCAAGTACCCGCAGCTTACGGCGCGGGGCTTCTGGAAGGCAATCGAGCACCCGGAGCTGGGCGTGAGTCTCAAGTATCCCGGCGGCGCCGTGATGACCACCCAGGGCTACGTGGGCACGCGGCACCGGGCGCCCCTCATCGGCGAGCACAACGCCGAGGTTTACCGGGAATTAGGTCTATCGTCCGATGAACTCAAGAGCCTGAAAAGGAAGAGAATAATATAACGGTGCCGTCATCAGAACAATAATACTCCCAAGCTAAGCCGGGGGGATGTTATAAAGTGACCCCAAAGCCCTTTGAAGGCGTCAAGCTAATTCAGCTCTGCTGGGCGGGCGTGGGCGTCTATACCTGCAACTACCTGAGCCACTACGGGGCCACCACCGTCCGCGTGGAGACGGCCACCCGCCCCGACCCGGTGCGCCTCTTCGCCCCCTACGCCCCCACCGCCAAGCCCGGCGAGCCGCTGGGGCTGGAGCGCAGCGCCTTCTTCTCCATCACCCACACCGCCCCGGAGTACGGCATCGCCCTCAACTTCAAGCAGCCGGAGGCCATCGAGGTATTCAAGAAACTGGTGGCCTGGGCCGACGTCGTCGCCGAGGGTTTCCCCACCGGCGTCATGGATAAGTTAGGGCTGGACTACGAGGGACTCCGGAAGGTCAACCCGGAAATCATCATGTTCCGCACCTGCGGCTACGGGCACACCGGCCCCATGGCCGACCAGCCCGGCTTCGGCAGCATCCTGACCGCCGTGACGATGATGGACACGATGGTCGGCTACCCCGACCGGCCCCCGGTGCCCCCCTCCACCTATTACACCGACCAGCTCTCGCCAATGTACGCCTCACTGGCCATCATGGCGGCGCTGGACTACCGAAAGCGTACCGGCAAGGGGCAGTACATCGACCACGCCCAGATTGAGGCGGGCTTAAACTACATGACCCCCCTCATCCTCGATTACCAGGCCAACGGCCGCGAGCTGGCACTTAGAGGAAATAAGTGCGACTACGCCGCCCCGCACGGTATCTATAGATGTAAGGGCGACGACCGCTGGGTGGCCATCGCCGTGATGACTGATGATGAGTGGCAGAGTTTCGTCAGGGTCATCGGCAGTCCGGCCTGGGCCAAAGACAAGAAATACGCCACCGCCGCCGGGCGCGTCAAGGCCAGCGACACACTGGATAAAAAGGTGGAGGCATGGACGGTCAACTACCCGCCCGAGGCCATTGAGGTCATGCTGCAAAAGGCCGGGGTGGGCGCCGGGGTCGTCGCCGACGCCAAGGACATCGACGAAGACGCCCAGATGAACTACTATAATTTCTACCGCGAGCTGGACCACCCCTGCATGGGCCAACTGCGCTACTACCACCCCGCCCCCATCAAGCTCTCCGACGCCCCGGCGGCCGTCAACCGCCCGCTGCTGCTCGGCGAGCATACCGATTATATTTGTAAAGAGATTCTGGGCATGGCCCAGGAAGAGATTGACAGCCTGCGCGCCAAGGGCGTTTTCGAGTAGCCTGTAAGCCACGCCCCACCTCCCCGTCTGAGTTATCTATTCCCACCCAGGCCACCCTGCATCATCAGCTGCTTATCCCGTAGTTCGTCCCCACCTCTCCCAAAGGCCAAATCCGGCCGGATTCGGGGGTTTTCCCCGGCCACCATCGGGGGAAACGCCCCGTTCCCCCTCTCCCCAAAAGGCGCTTATCATAAGACATGTAAGCGCTGCCAGCGAGAGGAGGTGCGCTGTGGAAAAAGGCTCCAAGATACTCATTGTGGACGACGAGCCCGAATTTGTAACGGCTCTCACCAGCACACTGGAGAAAGAGAAGTACACCGTCTTTGCCGCCGTCGACCGTGAGGCGGCCGAGAAAGCGGTGCGCGCCAACGAGCCGGACATGATTGTGCTAGGCGTTATCATGCCCCGCGGCGACGCCTTCCTCTTTCACAAGTGGCTCAAGCAGACGCTGGGGTTTAGTAACCTGCCCATCATGGTCATCAACGCCCCGCCGGAGAAACAATTACTCAAGGGGTGGAAGATGTACGAGGGCATGCAGTGCGACGCCGAGGATTTTCTGGCCAAGCCGGTAAAGACTTCGTCCCTGGTGCCCCGCATCCAGAAACTGCTGGACCGGGCTACCAAGAAGATACGGGTGCTCATCGTCGACGACCACGCCGTCGTCCGCGACGGCATCCGCTCGGTGCTGACCCTGCAGCGCGACATGCAGGTCGTCGGCGAGGCGGTTAACGGCCAGGAGGCCGTGGCCAAGACAAAGGAGCTCATCCCGGACGTGGTCGTCATGGACATCGTCATGCCGGTGATGAACGGGCTGGACGCCGCCCGGGCCATCTGCCAGAAATGCCCGTCGTCCAAGGTACTGATGCTCACCCAGTACGACGACGAAGAGAACGTGCTGGCCAGCCGGCAGGTGGGGGCGGTGGGCTTTATCCCCAAGGCCGCCGCCAGCTCCCGGCTGCTCACCGGCATAAGGTCGGTGGCGCGCGGCGACCAGTCGTGGATAGAATCGCTCAGCGGTCAGGCCGAAGGGGCGGGAAAGGAGTCCGCCTGAGTGGAAGCCGTCACCATCACTCTTAACGGCGTGGCGGTATCCGGCTACACCGGCACCACCATTCTGGAGCTAGCCCGGGAGTCGGGCGTCTACATCCCCACCCTCTGCGACGACCCCAATCTGGCCCCCACCGGGGCCTGCCGCCTCTGCCTGGTGGAGGACGAGCGCAACGGCGCCCTGCACGCCGCCTGCGTCACCCCCATTGCCTCCGGCATGACCATCAACACCCGCTCGCCCCGCGTCGAGGCCCACCGCCGCCAGATTCTCAAGCTGCTGCTGGCCAGCCACCCGGACGCCTGCCTCATCTGCGATAAGGGCAACCGCTGCCAGCTGCACAAGCTGGCCGCCGAGATGGGCGTCGGCTTCATCGAGTTCCAGCGCCTCCCCATGACCGACGTCATCGAGGAGGTCAACCCCTTCATCGAGCGCGACCTCTCCAAGTGCATCCTCTGCGGCAAGTGCCTGCGGGCCGACCAGGAGATGGTCGTCGAGGGGGCGATCGACTACATGAACCGCGGCCCCCAGGCCAGGGTGGCCACTTTGGGCGACACGCCGCTGGAAAAATCGGAGTGCACCTTCTGCGGGACGTGCGTCGCCATCTGCCCCACCGGCGCCATCATGGACAAAGACCGCGCCTATTCCGGCACGCCCGCCACCGAGGTCACCACCGTCTGCCCTTACTGCGGCTGCGGCTGCGAGCTTAATCTGGGCATCGAGGGAGGGCGGGTGGTGCAGGCGAGGCCGTCGCCCACCGGCAAGGTCAACCGGGGGACGGCCTGCGTCCGCGGCAGCTACGGGCTGGACTTTATCCACAGCCCCCAGCGCCTGCGCGCCCCCCTGATTAAAGTAAACGGCGATTTTGAGGAAACGACCTGGGAGGACGCGTTAGAGCGGGTGGCCGCCGCCATGCAAAAAATCAAGCAGGCGCACGGCCCCGACGCCCTGGCCTGCTTCGGCGCGGCCCGCGGCACCAACGAGGAAAACTATCTCCTGCAACGGCTGGCGCGGGGCATCCTGGGGACGAACAATATTGATAACGCCAGCCGCCTCTACAGCGCCGCCAGCCGCAC
Source organism: Dehalococcoidales bacterium (assembly GCA_034430515.1). Lineage (GTDB taxonomy): Bacteria > Chloroflexota > Dehalococcoidia > Dehalococcoidales > RBG-16-60-22 > DAOUEH01. Next base: position 26,256 of record DAOUEP010000075.1, read on the forward strand.
CGGCCTGGGGGCCTCCATCGGCTACGCCGGCACCACCGGCTCGCTGGAGGGACTGGAGCGGGCCGGGGTCATTCTGGTCGTCGGCGCTGACCCGGAGGTATCCGCCCCGGCGGTGGCCTACGCCATCAAGCGGGCCGCCCGCTTCCGGGGGGCGCAGCTTATAACCGTCGACCCGCGCCGCACCGCGCTAGCCGCCTTCGCCCGCCTCTGGCTGCGGCCCAAAGCGGGCACCGACGTCGCCCTGCTCAACGGGCTGGCCCGGGTCATCACCGACGCCAGGGAATTTGACATCGAGTTCGTCACCCGCATGACGGACAATTTCAACCCCTGGACGGAAAGCCTCCGGGAATTTACCCCCGCCCGCGTCGAGGCGCTTACCGGCGTGCCGCGCCAGGATATCCAGCTGGCCGCCCGCCTCCTCGGCGGGGCGGAGGAGGCCGCCATCGTCTACGGCAACGGCGTTACCCAGGTCGCCGGCGGCACCGGCGCCGTCATCGCCATCGCCAACCTGGCCATGCTCACCGGCAATACCGGCCGACACGGCGGCATCTTCGCCCTCCAGCGCGACGCCAACGCCAGCGGGGCCTGCGACATGGGCGCCCTGCCCGGCTTCCTGCCCGGCTACGAGGGCGTCGACGAGGCCGGCAGCCGCGATAAGTTCGCCGCCCGCTGGGGCGGCCCGCTGCCCGCCGCCAGAGGCTTGTCTGCCCCGGAGATGCTGGCCGCCGCCAAGGAAGGCAAGGTCAGGGGGATGCTCATCGTGGGCGAGAACCCGGTGGCCGGCTTCCCCCAGCCAAACCAGGTTAAGGAAGCGCTGGCCGCCCTCGACTTTCTGGCGGTGGCCGATATCTTCCCCACGGATACGGCCCGCCTGGCCGACGTCATTTTGCCCGCCGCCAGCTTCGCCGAGAAGGACGGCACTTTCACCAATTTCGAGGGGCGGGTACAGCGGCTGCATCCGGCCGTTGCCCCCGTCGGCGAGAGCCTGCCCGACGGCGAGATTATCCTGCGGCTGGCGGCGGCGCTGGGCGCCCCGATGCCCTACGCCTCCCCGGCGGCGGTGATGGAGGAAATCGAGGCGGTGGTGCCGTTCTACGGCCAGCCGCCGGACAGCGAGGCCGAAGCCAACGGCGCGGCAGATGCCGCCAGCCCGCCGGGGACGCGCCGCCTCTACAAGGGTCTCTTTCCCAGCGGCTTCGGGCGTTTCTCCCCGGTGGCCTTTAACCCCCCGCCCGACGGGAGTACGAAATACCCCTTCACCCTGCTGGCCGGCTCGACGCGCTTCCGCTTCGGCAGCGGCACGCGCAGCGCGCGCTCGGCCCGGCTCAGCCAGTTCTGCCCCGGGGCAAGCCTGGAAATCAACCCCGCCGACGCCGGAGAACTCGGCCTCGGCGACGGCGACAGCGTCAAGATTACCTCGGCACACGGGGAGCTTACGACCCAGGTACTCCTCAGCGACGCGCTGGCTCCCGGTCAGGTCTTTATGCCCGTCTCTTTCCCGGAAAGCCCCGTGTACGAGCTTTTCGATGCCGCCCTCGACCCGCAGACCCGCGCCCCGGCGCTCAAGTCGTGCGCCGTGAGGCTGGAAAGGACGCCCGCTCATGCCCGTCAAAAACGCCAGGAAAAAGTCTCCTGAGGTCAATTTAAAACAGATTGAGAAGATGGCCGCCGCCCGCCGCGGCCGCCGCTGGCCGCTGATACCCCTCCTCCAGGAGGTGCAGGCCAGGTACGGCTACATCCCCCCGGAGGCCGTCCCCGTCATCGCCGCCGCCCTGGGGATCTTCCCCAGCCAGGTGCAGGGGGTGGTCACTTTCTATTCCCAGCTCTACACCGCCCCGCGCGGCCGCAACATCGTGCGGGTCTGCCGGGGCACCGCCTGCCACGTGCGCGGCGGCAAGTCGATACTAAAACTGGTCAAGCAGCACCTCGGCCTGGAGGAGGACGAGACGACCGAGGATATGGAATACACCCTGGAGACGGTGGCCTGCATCGGCGTCTGCGCCCTGGCCCCCAACCTGGCGGTGAACAACCAGATTTACGGCAACATGAACCCCAAGAAAGTCGCCGCCATCTTCGGCCACCGCGGGGGGCACTGACATGGCGATAGGCAAGACGAAAAGCACCACGACCCCGCGCCGGGCGAAAAATAACGCCAGCGGCCTGCGTCAGGTCCTCGTCTGCTGCGGCTCGGGCTGCCCCGGCTCGGAGCAGGTGCGCCGGCGCCTGGAAGCGGAGATAAAGAAACAAAACCTTGAGGTCGCCGTCAAGGCCACCGGCTGCCACGGCTTCTGCCAGCGCGGCCCCACCGTCCTCGTCGAGCCGGAGGACATCCTCTACTGCCAGGTCAGCGAGGACGACGTTCCCGAAATCGTAAGCAGCCATTTGCAGGAAAACAAGCTGGTGGAGCGGCTGCTCTACACCGACCCCGTCACCGGCCAGGCCATCCCCCGCTACGCCGACATCAAGTTTTACCAGTCGCAGCAGCGCATCATCCTGCGTAACTGCGGCCACATCGACCCCGAGAAGCTGGACGACTACCTGGGCCGGGGCGGTTATCAATCGCTTAGAAAGGCCCTCTTCGAGATGACGCCGGAAACGGTCATCGCCGAGGTCAAGGCCTCCGGCCTGCGCGGGCGGGGCGGGGCGGGCTTCCCCACCGGCGTCAAGTGGGAGACCGCCCGCAACAACCCCGGCACCCAGAAGTACGCCATCTGCAACGCCGACGAGGGCGACCCCGGCGCCTTTATGGACAGGTCTATTTTAGAGGCCGATCCCCACGCCGTCCTGGAGGGGCTGGCCATCGCCGCCTACGCCATCGGCGCATCGGAGGGCTACATCTACGTCCGCGCCGAGTACCCCCTGGCGGTGAAGCACATGCGCACCGCCCTGGCCCACGCCGAGGCGGGCGGCTACCTGGGTAAAAACATCCTGGACACCGATTTTACCTTCAACGTGCACATTATGGAAGGGGCCGGGGCCTTCGTCTGCGGCGAGGAGACGGCCCTCATCGCCTCCATCGAAAGCAAGCGGGGCATGCCGCGGCCGCGGCCCCCCTTCCCGCCGCAGTCCGGCCTGGACGGCCAGCCGACGATTATCAACAACGTCAAGACGCTGGCCACCATCCCCGTTATTTTAGAGAAGGGCGCCGCCTGGTACGCCGGCATCGGCACCGAAAAGAGCCGGGGCACCACCGTCTTCGCCCTCACCGGCAAGATTGCCAACAGCGGCCTGGTGGAGGTGCCCATGGGCACGCCGCTCAGCCGCATCATCTACGATATCGGCGGGGGCATCCCGCGCGGGCGGCGGCTCAAGGCCGTCCAGACCGGCGGCCCCTCCGGCGGCTGCATCCCGGCCCGCTTCGTGGAGACGCCCATCGGCTACGAGGAGCTGGCCGCCCTGGGCTCGATTGTCGGCTCCGGCGGCATGGTCGTCATGGACGAGGCCACCTGCATGGTGGAGGTAGCCCGTTTCTTCCTCAGCTTCACCCAGAGCGAGTCCTGCGGCAAGTGCTCGCCGTGCCGGCTGGGGACGCGCCAGATGCTGGAAATCCTCACCCGCATCACCGAGGGCCGCGGGCGCGACGAGGACATCGATACCCTGCTCTCCATCGCCCAGACGGTCAAGGACTGCTCGCTGTGCAGCCTGGGCAAGACGGCCCCCAACCCGGTCATTTCAACCATAAAGTACTTCCGCGAGGAGTACGAGGCGCACATCCGCGAGAAGAAGTGCCCGGCGGCCGTCTGCGAGGCGCTGATGATTTCGCCCTGCCAGCACACCTGCCCGGCGGGCATCAACGTCCCCCGGTACGTGGCCCAAATCGCCGAGGGCGACTACGCCGCCGCCATCGCCACGGTGCGGGAGCGCAACCCCTTCGCCGCCGTCTGCGGGCGCATCTGCCACCACCCCTGCGAGGGGCGCTGCCGCCGCGGCGAACTGGACGACCCGGTGGCCATCCGCACCCTGAAGCGTTTTGCCGCCGACTGGTACGCCGAGCACGGCGCCGCGTCCGCCCCCGTCGAGCCTTTCCCGCGGACGAAAAAAGAGAAGGTGGCCGTGGTCGGGGCCGGGCCTACCGGCCTGGCCTGCGCCTACTTCCTGGCCCAGGCGGGCTACGGCGTGACCGTTTACGAAGCCCTGCCCGTGGGCGGGGGCATGCTCTCGGTGGCCATACCGGAGTTCCGCCTGCCGCGGGCGGCCATCCAGCAGGACATCGATTACATCGTCAGGCGGGGGGTGGAGATAAAGTACAACACCCCCATCAACGCCAATTTCACCGTGGAAGACCTCAAGGAGCAGGGCTACGCCGCCGTCTTCATCGGGGCGGGCGCCCAGCGCAGCCAGCGGCTGGGCATCCCCGGCGAGGTGGAAGACCTGAGCGGGCTGCACTACGGGCTGCGCTTCCTGCGCGACGTCCGGCTGGGGCGGGAGGTTACAATCGGCAACAAGGTGGCCGTCATCGGCGGCGGCAACGTCGCCCTGGACGCCGCCCGCACCGCCCTGCGCCTGGGCGCCAAAGAGGCCGTTATCTGCTACCGCCGCTCCCGCGACGAGATGCCCGTCTCCGACGTAGAGTACGAGGAGGCCGCCGCCGAGGGGGTCAAGATAGAGTTTCTGGTCAGCCCCACGCGCGTCGCCAGCGACAACTGGCGGGTCAGCGGCCTGCAGTGCATCCGCATGGAGCTGGGCGAGCCGGACGAGAGCGGGCGGCGGCGGCCCGTCCCCATCGCCGGCTCCGAGTTCACCATCACGGCGGATACCGTCATCGCCGCCGTGGGGCAGGCGCCCGATTTATCCTTCCTGCCGCCGGACAGCGCCCTGGAACGCACCCGCTGGGAGACGCTGGTGGTGGACAGCAACACCCTGGCCACCAACGTCCCCGGGGTCTTCGCCGGCGGCGATTTCGTCACCGGGCCGGGCATGGTGGTGGAGGCCATCGCCGCCGGGCGGCGGGGGGCCATCGCCATCGACAAGTACCTGCGGCAGGATAGCTCCCGCGTGGAGATTTACGACCGCAAGCAGGCGCTCGCCGCCGCCGGGGAGACCCGGGAACTTGAGGATACCTGGGAGACCCAGCCGCGGACGAAGGTCAAGACGCTGCCGCTGCCGGAGCGGCGCAGCAGCTTTAACGAAATCGAGCTGGGCTTCACCGAGGAAGTCGCCCGGCGGGAGGCGCGGCGCTGCCTGCGCTGCGACCTGGAGGGCTAGAGGAGGGATTTACCATGAAATCAATCACCCGTCAGAAACCGATGGAGGAGATAGAGCAAAGCCTGGAGGGCCTGGACAAGATTTTCGTCGTCGGCTGCGGCACCTGCACCACCCTGACCAGTACCGGCGGCGTCGAGCAGGTGGCCGAGATGAAGGGGAAGCTCGAAGAGACGGGTAAGCGCGTCACCGGCACCACCGTCATCCCCACCGCCTGCGACGACATGACCAGCGAGGCGCTCCGGGAGAACGAGGCGCTCGTCCGCGCCGCCGACGCCATCCTCTGCATGAGCTGCGCCCTGGGGGTGCACCGCCTCAGCTACTACCTGGGAAAACCGGTGATTCCGGCGGTGGACACGCTCTTCATCGGCGTGGAGGAGGCCCCCGGCTATTTCCGCGAGGCCTGCGACCAGTGCGGCCAGTGCCTGCTGGGCTACACGGCCGGCATCTGCCCCATTACCGCCTGCCACAAGGGGCTGGTCAACGGCCCCTGCGGCGGCACCAATAACGGCAAGTGCGAGGTGGACAAGGAGCGGGACTGCGCCTGGACGCTCATCTACAATCGCCTCAAGGAGCAGGGCCGGCTCGACCTGATGCGCAGGTACCAGCCGCCCCGCAACCACCACGTGGCGCTGCGGCCCAGGTTTACGATTATCCAGTAGGGGGTAAGACAATGCTATCACGTTTCGCGGAGGCCCTCGACTCCGGCAAGTTCGTCGTCACCAGCGAGGTGGCCCCGCCCAAGGGAACGAATCTGGACAAAATGCGCCACCACATCGACCTGCTCAAGGACAGGGTGGACGCCATCAACCTCACCGACCACCAGAGCTCGGTGATGCGCTTCCCCTCGCTGGGCGGCTGCCTGACCGTCCTCGAAGCGGGCGGCGAGCCCATCATGCAGATGACCTGCCGCGACCGCAACCGCATCGCCCTGGAGGCCGACCTCCTCTTCGCCTACAGCCGGGGGGTGCGCAACGTCCTCTGCCTCACCGGCGACGCCGTCGTCGTGGGCGACCACAAGGAGGCCATGGGCGTCTTCGACCTGGACTCCCTCCAGCTGCTCAAGGCCATCTACCAGCTGACGGACGGCGCCGACCTGGGCGGCAATAAGCTGGACGGCGCCATCGAGTTCTGCGCCGGGGCCATCGTCACGCCGGAGGCAAACCCCATCGAGCCGCAGCTCATCAAGTTCGAGAAGAAGGTCGAGGCCGGGGCCAGGTTCTTCCAGACCCAGGCTATCTACGACCTGGACAACTTCACCAAGTTCATGGACTACGCCCGCAAGTTCAAGGTGAAAGTCCTGGCCGGTATCGTGCTCTTGTCCTCGGCGCGCATGGCCCGCTACATGACGGAGAACGTCCCCGGCATCTTCGTCCCCCCGGAGCTGATTGCCGAGATGGCCGCCGCCTCCAAGGAGGAGATGCTGGCCAGGGGCATCGAGATTGCCGGACGCACCATCGCCGCCCTGAAAAAGGGCGCCGTCTGCGACGGCGTGCACATCATGGCCATCGGCCGGGAGGAAGCCGTCCCCGATATCCTGGCGGCGGCCGGCCTCTAAGGCCACCCGACGACCGCCGCCCTCAAGCCGCCGCCAATCCCGGCGGTACTCACCCCGATTATAGCCGTTTGACAAGCGTAAACCAGCGTATCATAATACTTTGCAAGGAAAACGGGGGGAAATTTGACAATTTGAGAAATGTAGCTTATATTATATTAACTATATTAAGCTCCCGAATGCCGCCTCCTGAAATAAGGCGCCGGAGCAAATGTAAGTCTATCCGCCTTTATAGATAATTAATGGGGGTAACCCAAATCTAAGCTGATAGGAGGTCATTAATAAGCAGGACAACACAAAGCTATACACACCCAAACATTAGAGGAGGTATTAAATGAAAAAGTTGCTACTACTTACACTCGTCGTCGTCTTTGCCTTCAGCCTGGTAATGATAGGCTGTAATCCCGATAAGACGACGACCCCGCCGGCCACGACCACAGTTCCCCCGACTTCGGCAACGCCGACGGTCACTGTCCCCACCGGCACCATTACCGCCGCCAGTCCCGACTTCGGTCAGGAATCGACCGACCCGGTCTTTTATGAGTCGCTCTGGGGCTGGTCCTGGTGGGATCCGCTACTGCGGTGGGATGAGAACGGTATTTTCATCCCCTGGGTAGCCGAAGCCTGGGAGGTAGCCGCGGACGGTTGCACCTGGACATTCCACATCCGCGATGACATTACGTTCCACAACGGCGACCCGCTGACGGCCTACGACGTCAAGTTCTCCGTCGACCGCTTCGGGGACATGGAGCTATCTTCCAACCCGTGGTCTTACTACATCAGCGCCGCCTATAACAAGGTGAGTTCCGCAGTCATCGATGACTACACCTTCCAGTTTGTCAGCGACCATCCCGAGCCCGCCCAGCAGATTGTCTTCGCCTGGACGCGCATCCTGCCCAAGAACTACTTTGAGGAAGTTGGCCAGGACGCGTTCCGCGCCAATCCCATCGGCTCCGGACCGTGGAAGTTCGTGGATCTGGTTTCGGAAACAAGCATGACCATGGAAGCCAATACCGACTACTGGATTCCGGACATGATACCCGCCTACCAGTACTACGTAGAGCTCCAGGTGCCCGAAGAGTCCACCCGGCTGGCCATGCTGGAGACCGGCGAGATTGATATCGCCCAGGGCATCACCTACGACCGCATCCCCGAGATGCTAGACCAGGGCTTCACCACGGTAAGCCTCGGGCCTCCCGGAACCAGCAGCTTCTGCATCCAGGGCTCCTGGCTGCCGGATGCCGGCCCCATGGGTGATCTCCGCGTTCGCGAGGCCATGTCCTACGCCCTCGACCGGCAGGAGATAAGCGATACCTGGTACGCCGGCTTTGCCGAGCCGGGCGCCCAGTTCTACATGTACCCCGGGTGTTTCGGTTGGGACGACGCTCTGGAGCCCGACCCGTTTGACAAGCAGATGGCTCTGGACCTGCTGGCGCAGGCCAACTATCCGGACGCCTTTGCCGACCCGACCATCCACATCTACACCACCGCCGCCGGGCAGGACTACCACCTGCTGCTCATGGACTACTGGCTGGACGTCGGCCTTGACGTCGTGCTGGAAGTTGTCGACGCCGGTATCTACAACGGCTACTTCTTCAACTTCGCGCGGATCCAGGAGGGCGACGATAACGTAGGGTGGATATTCACCTGGACGTACCAGAGCTTCTTCAACTCCATGTACCACTGCTCCAACATGTATACCTCGTGGGGCACGCACAACGTTGGTGAAGACGCCGCTGTCGATGCAGCCTACCTCAAAGCCGCCGGTGAGGCTGACCCGGTATTGTCGGCACAGTACTTCTCCGACTTCCAAAAACTTGTTAAGACTAAATACTGGAATATCGGTATCGTCCGGTTCGACACCCTGATTCTCTACAACCCGGAGACCATTGGCGAATGGACCGGGATGACCTGGGTGAGCTACCAGGACTGCCTCTACGGCATCCAGCACCCTTAACGAACGGACTATCGAACCAGTAGCTAGAAGCGTACAAGGACTTATCCGGGGGAGCTACCCAGCTCCCCCGGATAAGTCCGTAAAGCCGGATGCTGTAAGTTTCCCCGGCCATCTCAAGCGCCCCCGATGATAACAAAAACAGGTGTCAACAGAAAATTGGCCGGCGCCCCTAGCTGGAATTGTTTGACACTTCAATAATCACCCTTTATAATAGAAAAAATCAATTAGCCGGCGATAATATTAAACCAGCTCAAAAACGGATGTTCCTCATGTAAGCCGGACTGACCGAAGATAAGTAAATGCGCCATATTACCAGATTATGTGAGGGCCATACCAAGTTCAGCCCGTTACCCAGGTAGATTATAGATGACGCGCTTCATTATCATCAGGATACTGCAGGCCTTTGTGGCCGTTCTAGGCATTGCGGTAATAGTCTTCTTTCTCATCCGCGCCGCCGGAGACCCCCTCGATTTAATCAAGAACCCCAACATGACGCAAGAGCAGTTTGAAGCCGTCAAGACCCGGCTGGGGTTGGACAAGTCTTACGCCGAGCAGTTCTGGATTTATTTGACCGACCTGGCGCGCGGCGACCTGGGCGACTCAATCCTCAAAGAGAAACCGGTTAGCGAGATGATTGCGCAGTCGCTGCCCAATACCCTCAAGATAACCGTCCCCGCCTTCGTCATCGCCATGATACTGGCCTTTTTCCTGGGCATCATGGCGGCCACCCGCCGCGATACGTTCTGGGACCAGGGGGTGAAGTTTATCGCCGTTCTGGGGCAAGCCCTGCCGGGCTTCTGGGTGGCCATTATGGCCATTTTGGTATTTTGCGTCTACTGGGGCGTGCTGCCGGTTCCCAACCCCACCAAGCAGAGCCTGGCCCACTACGTCCTGCCGGTGGGGACCATCATCTTCTTCACGCTGCCGGGCATGATGCGCCTGGTGCGCTCCAGCATGCTGGACGTGCTGGATACCGAATACATCAAGCTGGCCAGAATCAAGGGCCTGCCCGAGAGGATGGTCATCTGGAAGCACGCCCTGAGGAACGCCTTGATAACGCCGCTGACGACAATCGGCATGCTGATTCCCACCCTTGTCCTCGGCGCGGTCATCACCGAGCAAATCTTTAACTGGCCCGGCATGGGCAGGATGATACTGGAGTCAACTTTCGCCAAAGACTTTGCCGTCGTCCAGTCCATTACTATACTCACGGCCATCCTCGTGCTGGTGGTAAACCTGCTGGTGGATATTTCCTACGCCTACGTCGACCCGCAGATCCGCTACCAGAGAACCTAGGAGCGGCAGGTTATGTTTAGCATAACGCCAACAATAGAAGTAAAGAAACCGGAAAAGCAGTACACCGGGCTTTCCCGGCGGGCCAGGATAGTCCGCAAGCTTTCGCTGGTTGTCCCGCTAACTGTCATGGTCCTTATGGTCATTATGGCCATCTTCGCCGACCTGTCCTGGATTGGCCTGCCCGATGTGGGCCTGTCCCCCAAGGCCCCCAACGACGGCGTCGCCCGGGACAAGCTCCTCCCGCCCGCCTTCATGGAAGGCGGTAAAAGCGAGTATCTCCTGGGCACCGACCGGCTGGGGCGCGATGTCCTCAGCCGCATCATTCACGGGGCCAGGGTATCCCTCAGTGTGTCGCTGCTGGTAATTGCCATTACCGCCGCCATCGGGACGGCCCTGGGGGTAATCGCCGGCTACATGGGGGGCAATACCGATGGATTTATCATGAGGGTGGTGGACGTGGCTTTGTCGTTCCCCGGCCTGGTGCTGGCTATGCTTTTGGCGGTGAGTATTGGGCCGGGCTACTGGACGGTTGTCTTTGCCCTGTCGATACTGGGCTGGGCCGGCTACGCCCGTCTGGTTCGCGGCGAGGCCCTCCGCCTGCGCGATTCCGACTTCGTGGCCCAGGCCCGCGTCAACGGCGCCTCCTCCATGCGCATCATGATGAAGCATATTTTCCCCAACGTTCTCAACTCGCTGATAGTTATCATGACCCTCTCCGTGGGCATGATGATTCTGGCCGAATCGGCGCTGAGCTTCCTGGGTATCGGCATTACGGCGCCGCAGGCTTCGTGGGGCTCGATGGTGTCCGACGGCCGGACCGACCTCGACCGAGCCTGGTGGATATCGGCCTTCCCCGGCATCTGCATCGGCCTGGTGGTGCTGTCCGGCAACTTCCTGGGCGACTGGATTCGTGATAAACTGGACCCGAGGTTAAGGCAGCAATGACCGAAGAAGTTCTCCGGGTTGAAGACCTGCACACCTCTTTCTTTTCCCGCAAGGGTGTGGTCAAGGCGGTTGACGGGGTTAGTTTCTCCGTACATAAGGGCGAGACCTTCGGCATCGTCGGCGAGTCCGGCTGCGGCAAGACGGTCACCGGCCTTTCCATCCTGCGCCTCCTCCCCGAGCCGGCCGGGAAAATTACCGGAGGCAAAATTATCCTGGAGGGCACCGACCTCCTCCAGCTGAGCAAGAAGGCCATGCGGGCCTACCGCGGCAGCAGGATATCCATGATTCTCCAGGACCCGATGACCTCGCTTAACCCGGTGTTTACCGTGGGCGACCAGATATCGGAGTCGGTGCGGCTGCATCAGGGCCTGCCCGACAACATGGTGGAGCCGGAGGTAATCTCGGCCCTGAGGCTGCTCAAGATTCCCTCGCCGGAGATGATTCTCCACGATTACCCCTTCCAGCTGAGCGGCGGCATGCGGCAGCGCGTGGTGGGGGCCATCGCCATGTCCTGTCGCCCGCGCCTGCTGATTGCCGACGAGCCCACCACCGCCCTCGACGCCACCATCCAGGCCCAGTACATCGCCCTGTTCAAGGACGTGCAGCGCCAGACCGACGTTTCCATTATCTTCATCACGCACGACTTCGGCGTGGTGGCCAACATGTGCAACCGGGTGGGGGTGATGTACGCCGGTAAAATTGTCGAAACGGCGGCCACTCGCGATATCTTTAAGAACCCCAAGCACCCCTATACCATCGCCCTAATTAGGTCCGTCCCCCGGCTGGACGAGAAGGACGAGCGGCTCTACTCCATCAAAGGGCAGCCCCCCTCCCTGATGAACCTGCCGCCGGGCTGCCGGTTCTACCCCCGCTGCCCCCTGGGCGAAGAGATTTGCCAGCGGGAGGAGCCCAAAGAGGTGGAGGTAGCCGGCGGCCACTTCGTGTCCTGCTGGAAGGTGAAATAACCCATGGCAGATGTCATATTAGAAGGACGCAATCTTAAAAAATACTACCCCGTGACCAAGGGGCTGTTGCAGCGTACCATCGGCTGGGTGAGGGCGGTGGACGATGTATCCTTTACCATCGAGCGCGGCAAGACGCTCAGCCTGGTCGGCGAATCCGGCGCCGGCAAAACGACCACCGCCAAGCAGGTGCTGCTTTTAGAGAAACCCACCTCCGGGCAAATCATCTTCGAAGGCAAAGACATCACTAAATTCTCCCGTTCCCAGCTCAAGCAGGACTACCGCTCCAACGTCCAGGCGGTACAGCAAAACCCCTGGAGCTCCATGAACCCCAGAATGCGGGTGCGGGACATCATCGGCGAGCCGCTGGCAGTCAACACCAAAAAGGATAAGAAAGAGATTCGGGCGCGGGTGGAGGAGCTGCTCGACCAGGTAGGTCTCAACTCCAGCCACGCCGACCTCTACCCGCACGAGTTCAGCGGCGGGCAGCGGCAGCGTATCGCCGTGGCGCGCGCCCTGGCCCTCAATCCCAAGCTGGTCGTCCTCGACGAGCCCGTCTCGGCCCTGGACGTTTCTATCCGGGCGCAGATTATGAACCTGCTCAAAGACCTCCAGGACCAGTATAACCTCAGCTACCTGGTCATCGCCCATAACCTGGCCACGGTGCGCTACATGAGCCACAGCGTGGCCATTATGTACCTGGGGCAGATTGTGGAATACGGCGACGCCGAAGAGCTATTTAAAGACCCACTGCACCCCTATACCAAGGCTCTGATATCGGCCTCGATGCTAACCCTGCCCGAGGACGAGGAAAAAGGCGTGGAGAAGATTATCCTCAGCGGCGAGATGCCTTCGCCGTTGAACCCGCCGCCCGGCTGCCGCTTCCACCCGCGCTGCGCCGAGGCCACCGAGAGGTGCTCTACGGAGGTGCCGGAGCTGCGCAAGCGCGGCAAGGGCAACCACTGGGTGAGCTGCTACCGGAAATTCTAACCCGAACCCTAGCGGGCCAAGAAAAATCCCCCGGAATTCCGGGGGATTTCTGATTTAACCCGCTGGTGCTCTACGGCTCAGGCGCGGCCGTAGATATCTTCAAACCTTTCGATGTCGTCTTCGTCAAAATCGCCCAGGGATATCTCCAGCAATCTCGCCTTAGGGCCCAACGAGGCCAGGCGGTGCACCGTCTGGCGGGGGACGACCAGCTCGTCGCCCGGCTTGGGCTGGAGCACCCGCTCGTTAAGCTCCACCTCCAGACCCTCGTCGAGGATAACCCATATCTCGTCCCTTTTCTTATGCACCTGCTTGCTGAGCTTCTGGTTGGGGTTAACCTCGATGATTTTCACGGTGCACTTCTGGTTATAGACGTAGCGCGTGAAATTGCCCCAGGGCCGCACGTCGCGGACGGATTCGGCCTTTATCTCGCCGTCTTGCCTGTCCATCCCAATCCCTCCGGTGGGCTAGCTGTCTTTATTTCCCGAAGACCCCCGCCTGCTTCACCAGCCCTTTATTCTCCGCAATCCAGTTGTAGAGCCGGGCCACCCCCTCCGCCGGGGAGACCTCCGGCCGCCAGCCAAGCTCTTTATCAAGGCGAGTGATATCGGAGATATATACCTTCTGGTCGCCGGGGCGCCAGTCGCCATAAGAATATCGGAACTTTTTACCGGATAATCCTTCCAGGATTTCGAACAGCTCCATAATGGAGAGGGAGAAGTCGGGCCCGCCGCCGATGTTATACACCCGGCCGCGCGACCTGGCGGGGTTCTGGAAGACCGCATCGTAGGCGCGCAGCAGGTCGGCGATATACAGCACGTCGCGGACCTGCTTGCCGTCGCCGTAAATGGTCACCGGCATATCAAAGAGCAGGGCGTTGCAGAACCAGGCCAGCCACCCCTGCTCCTCGATGCCGAACTGGTGCGGGCCGTAAATCCCCGACTGGCGGAAAACGGTGGTGTTCAGGTTGTAAATCCGGGCGTAATCCAGAAAGTACTGGTCGCCGGTGCCCTTGGAGCAGCCGTAAGGGCCGTGAAAGTCCAGGGGATAGCTTTCGGAAATCCCCTTGATGCCCCGGTAGGCGTAGCGCCGCTCTTTCTCGGCGATGGGCACGTCGGTCATCTCGCCGTAGACCTTATTGGTCGAGCTGTAGATGGCCAGGGCCTGCGGGCGCACCTGGCGGAGCGCCTCCAGGACATTAAAAGTGCCCAGGGCGTTGATGGCGAAATCCTGGCGCGGGTTCTCCACCGAGGTCACCATGGTCACCTGCGCCGCCAGGTGCAGCACCATGTCCGGTTTGTGCTCCTCAAAGGCGCGCCCTACCTGCCCGTCGTCGCGGACGTCCCCGCGGACGAAGGCGAAATCGCCCCCCTGCTTCTCCAGAAAGCCCAGGTTCTCGGCGGCGCCCACCCGCGAGAGGTTGTCAAAGGCCACCACTTTATATCCCTTGCTCAGATAAAGGTCGGCGGCGTTGGTACCGATAAAGCCGCAACCCCCGGTAATCAGAATAACCTTTTTCATTTTCCGTGATGCCACTTTTTAATGGCCTCCTCCCATCTCTCAAAAGTCCCGATGTCCCGCCACTTGCCCCGGAATTTATAACCGTAGAGCCTCTCTTCCTGGGCCAGCCGGGGGAAAAGGTCCAGCTCCACCATGGAGTATTTGGCTCGGGGGGGAAAGTAGCCTCCCACGCCGGGCTCCATGACGTAAGTGCCGGAGTTGATGTAGTTTGACGGGGGGATTTCCGGCTTCTCGATGAACTCAACGATTTTATCCCCGTTCATCCGGGCCACCCCGTAGGCCTGCGGGTCGGCGACCCTTACCAGGCCGATGGTAACCAGAGCGCCCTGGCGCCGGTGCCAGTCCACCATCTTTTTCAGGTTTAGCTCCTTCAGCTCGTCGCCGTTGGAGACCACGATGGGTTCCGAAAACCAGGCACGGCTTACCTTCAAAAGGGGGCCGAAAGTCCCGCTCGGCTTCTCCTCGATGATAAACTCTATCCGCTCCCGGGGGAAATAAAGAACCCTCCACCTGCGGAAGTCCTCTAAATGTTTTTTTTGAACGTTTATTTTAATATCGTCTATCCCGTACTTTAAGTAGAGCTCCACCAGGTAAGTCAGGACGGGGATTCTATTCACCGTCAGGAGGGGCTTGGGAATTTCCAGCACCACCGGGCGCAACCTGGTTCCCTCACCGGCGGCCAAGATAAAACCTTTCATTAAACCCCAGTCATCCTGTAATTGTTTCCTTTATATCACGTCCTGGAGAATGGCACCGCTCCGGGCGCGGCGGCCCGACGGCTGGACATGCGACCAGCCGTGATAATGTTACAGAGTTACCCTTTATCTGTCAAACGGCCGGCTTTGGCCGGCTGAGGGGAATGCGGGCGGCGGGTTACGGGCTGGCGATACGTGACGCCGGCGTACCGATATCGTAAAACGCCATTGCGCCGGCCCGGCTCCGGGCCGCCTCCAGCTTTTCCAGAATCGCCAGGGCCGCCTCAAAGCTGAGCACGCCGGGGGCCGCCAGCGGCTCCTCCCCTCTCAGGACGGCCTCGAGGAA
>DAOUEP010000076.1:0-13576 GCA_034430515.1 Dehalococcoidales bacterium
GCAAACGGCAAGTGCGCCGCATGTTCGAGCACCTGGGGCACCCGGTGCTGGCCCTCCAGCGCGTGCGCCTCGGTAAGCTTAAGCTTGGGGAGCTTAAGGAGGGCGAGGTCAGGCGGTTGAATGAACGAGAAATTAACAGCCTGTTAGAGAAGTAACACCCCACCCTTCCCCATCTGAGTTATCTATTCCCACCCAGGCCGCCCTCGGTGCAGCCACGGCTTAGCCCGGAGGTTTCACCCCACCACCCCACCGGATAAAAACCCTTCTCACTCTCCCTTTATTAAAGGGAGACGACCCATCGTGCCAGGTGTATTGTCCCCCTTTGTAAAGGGGGACTAAGGAGGATTTTCTAAAAAGGAGTAGCCCGCGAAGAGGGGGTGAAACCCCCTCTTAATATAAATTCCCCCTCTCCAAACAGAATATCAGAGGTCTTATCTGGTGCTGAGTTTGGAGAGGGGGATACAGGGGGTGAGGTCTAAAACATCTTCATCAAGGCAAGGCTTGACCCCTTAGCTCAAATGAGCTAAACTATAATCAGGAGAATCAAAAATGCCGATATACGAATACGTCTGCCCGGAGTGCAACCATAAATTCGAGCAGCTCCGCCCGTTGAGCCAGTCCGACCAGCCGGCGGAATGCCCCAAGTGTAAAAAGCCCGCCCGGCGCAAGATGTCCCTCTTCTCCGCCATGAGCACTTCTGTCAGCGGCGTGCCCCAGGCGGTGCCCGGCGCCGGCGGCGGCTCCTGCTCGTCCTGCTCTTCCGGCGACTGCTCCACCTGCGCTTCTTAAACTGCGGAGGCCAAACGATGGCCGTTACCCGACGCACCGGAATCGCCAATTTGCCCCTGCACGGCGGCAAGGCCCCCCGCTGGCTCTTCGAGCGCATGGTGCCCCTGGCCCGCGAGATCACCATCGCCATCGTGGCCGACTACGGCCCGGAGGAGATGCTGCGGCGCCTCAGCCACCCCTACTGGTTCCAGGCCTTCGGCTGCGTGATCGGCTTCGACTGGCACTCCTCCGGCGTCACCACCACCCTCTGCGGCGCCCTCAAGGAGGGTCTTCGGGGGCTGGAGCGCGACCTGGGCCTCTACGTGGCCGGCGGCAAGGGCAAGACCTCCCGCAAGACGCCCGCCGAGATTGTGGCCTGGGGCGAGCGCATCGCCCTCGACCCGGCGCCGCTGGTCTACGCCTCCCGCCTGTCGGCCAAGGTGGACAGCGCCGCCGTCCAGGACGGCTACCAGCTTTACCATCATACCTTTATCTTTACCAATCGCGGCAGCTGGACGGTCGTCCAGCAGGGCATGAACGACGCCAACCACTACGCCCGCCGCTACCACTGGCTGGGCGAGACCGTGGCCGACTTCGTCAACGAGCCGCACGCCGCCATCCAGTCGCAGGCCACCGGCGTCACCCTCAACCTCACCGCCGGCGAGAGCGCCCCCGCCCGGAGCACCATCACCCGGATTGCCGCCGAGGAAAGGCCGGATAAAGTCGTCGCCGAGCTCAAGAAAATCAAGACCCTGAGCCTGCCCGCCCGCCACCAGATTTACGCCACCGACCTCCACCCCGACAGCCTCGCCAGGATTGTCCTGAGCGCCTACGAGCGCCACCCCGGCGACTTCGAGCAGCTCCTGGGGCTGCCCGGCGTGGGCGCCAAGACCATCCGCGCCCTGAGCCTCATCGCCGAGCTTGTCCATGGCGTGCCCCCCAGCTACCGCGACCCGGCCCGCTATTCTTTCGCCCACGGCGGCAAGGACGGCATCCCCTACCCGGTGGACAGAAAGACTTACGACCAGAGCATCGAGCTTTTAAGCCAGGCCATCAACCGGACGAAACTGGGACTGTCCGAGAAGCGGGGGGCCTTCGCCAGGCTCTCCCGGATGCGCCTGGGATAAAAGTCACATACACTCACCTTATAGCCTGCCTAAGATTAAACTAGGGCAGCCTGCCAATCACTGATGCCCCCTCAGTAAGGAGAGTGTTCTATGCGTAGATTTACTATTATCGCCTCCGCCGTCATCGGCGCGGTGATGCTGGCCGCCATCGGTCTCCTCGGCGCCTGCGCCCCCGGCAGCACCACCACCACCACCACCGCCACCCCTACTACCGCCCCCACCACTCAGCTGCCGGGTGTCGAAATCAGAGAGTACGAGGGCGAGCTCCTCTCGCCCATCAGCGAGTTCCGCGAGAACTCCATCAAAGGCCCCCAGTACATTGACATTAATAACTACCAGCTGGAGATAAACGGCCTGGTAGAGAACCCGGTCGCCTTTACCTACGACCAGGTCATCAACGATAACGAGAGCTACCAAAAGGTCGTCCGCCTGCAGTGCGTCGAGGGCTGGGTGGTCAATATCCTCTGGGAAGGCGTGCGCGTCAACGACCTGCTGGCCGCCGCCGGCCCCCTCCCCGAGGCCAAGACGGTCATCTTCCACGCCTACGACGGCTACACGACCTCCTTCCCCATCGAGTACTTTGAGAACAACGACATCCTCCTGGCCTACAAGATGAACGACGTCGTCATCCCGCCGGAGCGGGGTTTCCCCTTCGAGCTGGTGGCCGAGAGCAAGTGGGGCTACAAGTGGATAAAGTGGATAACCCGGATTGAGCTATCCGACGACACCAACTACCGGGGCTACTGGGAAATGCGCGGCTACTCCGATTCGGGCGACCTGGACAAGAGCATGTTTGACTAGAGCCTGACCGGGGTTAATCGGGTTGTGATAGCCCCTCGACCAGCACGAACGCGACACAATCGGGTACTATCAACCTGCCGTCAGCTACCGCCGCCTCGACCGGGGCCAGGTCGGTTACGTAAAACTCGACATTATTATTCTGAACGTAACCGGCTGAATCGGCCGGGATACCCAGGTCGCGCAACGCCGCCATGACCTCCTGCTGGGCCGCCAGTAACTCGGTGTAGGTATACGTCACCGTGCGCACCTCAAAATAACCGAGGGAGTCTTCGGGGATATAACGCGCCATTGTCGCCTCACCGTCGCGGGTAAAGGCCACGATAAATTTGTAATCCGGCTGGTGCTGTATCCAGTAGCCGCCGAATGTCGCCGCCTCTTTCTCCTCAAGTTCGGCGCTCAACCAGCCGAACTCGTCGGCCAGAGCGAATCTGGCCACGGCCTCCTCGACGCTGATACCGTAAAAATCGGCGTATATCGCCTTATCCAGAAGCTCGGGGCTATCCTTGTACGCCTCGGCCAGCGCCGCGTATTTAGCCTCTGCCGACTCCGTCGTCGGCTCTGAACCGCCGCAGCCGGCCAGCCCCAGCAGAACCGAAGCCAGCGCCACCAGCCCCAGATGAAAAATCCGTCCGACTTTCATTTTGCTCCCCCGGCACTCTTCAAGAGATTCAGCGCCTTTATTTGTAGTATAATATACCCAAAGTAAAAATGCAGGTGGCCGCCATCAGCCCTTCTGAACAGTTAAACGACCCTAAAGCGGAAAGGTTAGCCTTCCGCTGGGGCTATATCGCCCTGCCGCTGGCCTTTCTGGTCATCGCCGGGGCGCTGGCGGCCGGCTTCTACGCCCGGCTCCCCGCCGAGCTTGCCTACCGCTTCGCCGACGGCGCCGCCGACGCCTGGCTGAGTCGTTCTTCCCTGCTTCTCTGGATGCTGGTGCCGCAGGCGTTCTTTGCCCTGCTGGCCTACGGCATCGTCCGGGTCGTCCTGGCCAGTACGCGCTACTGGCCGGCGCAGAACGCCCCACTGCGCGGCATCCTCGTCGTCATGGGCAACACCCTGGCCCTGCCCCAGATTATTCTGACCTTCGCCATGCTGGATATCTTCCTCTACAACGTCTACGATGTCAAACTGATACCGCTCTGGCTCTTCGCCATCATTATCCTCGTCCTGGGCGGCGGCGTGCTGGCCGTCTTCTTCGCCCGGGCCATCCGCCACCTGCGCCGCCTCCGCGCCAGTACCGACCGGGAGTAGTAAAAATGACCGCAACACCAGGTAAAGTGACCATGGAAAAACTCGTCTCGCTCTGCCAGCGGCGCGGCTTTATCTTCCCCTCTAGCGACATCTACGGCGGCCTCTCCAGCTGCTGGGACTACGGGCCGGTGGGCGTGGAGCTCAAGCGCAACGTCAAGGAGGCCTGGTGGCGCGCCAACGTCCGGGACCGCGACGACATGGTGGGGCTGGATACCTCCATCCTGATGAACCCCAGGGTCTGGGAGGCCAGCGGCCACGTGACGGCCTTCTCCGACCCGCTGGTGGAGTGCAAAAAGTGCCACCAGCGCTTCCGCGCCGACGACCTGCCCCCCGAGGCCGAAGGCAAGTGCCCCAACTGCGGCGGGGACTTCACCGAGCCGCAGCAGTTCAATTTGATGTTCAAGACCTTCATCGGGCCGGTGGAGGACGCCGCCAGCGTGGTCTACCTGCGCCCGGAGACGGCCCAAGGCATCTTCGTCAACTTCGCCAACGTCCTCAACACCAGCCGCAAGCGCCTGCCTTTCGGCATCGCGCAAATCGGCAAGTCCTTCCGCAACGAGATTACCACCGGCAATTTCATCTTCCGCTCGCGCGAGTTCGAGCAGATGGAGATAGAATATTTCGTCCGGCCGGGAACGGACGACGAGTGGTTCGCGTACTGGACAAACGAGCGCCTCAAGTTCTACGGGTCGCTGGGCATACGTAAGGAAAACCTGCGTCTGCGCCAGCACGGCCAGGACGAGCTGGCCCACTACTCGCGGTGCTGCTCGGACATCGAGTACAATTTCCCGATGGGCTGGGCCGAGCTGGAGGGCATCGCCAACCGCGGCGACTACGACCTCAAGCAGCACATGGAGTATAGCGGCAAGGGGCTTACCTACCTGGACGAGGCGACCAACCAGCACATCGTACCCTACGTCATCGAGCCGTCGGCGGGCGTCGACCGGACGGTGCTGGCCGTCCTCTGCGACGCCTACGACGAGGAGCCGGACAAGGACGAAATCCGCGTCCTCTTCCACTTCCACCCCGACGTCGCCCCGGTCAAGGTGGCCGTCCTGCCCCTGAGCCGCAAAGAAAACCTGGCCGCCTGCGCCAAAGACGTCTATGCCAGCTTGCGGCCGTGCTTCGCCACCCAGTACGACGATACCCAGAGCATCGGGCGGCGCTACCGCCGCCAGGACGAGCTGGGCACGCCCTACTGCGTCACGGTGGACTTCCAGTCGCTGGAGGACAACATGGCGACGATTAGAGAGCGCGACACGATGAACCAGATACGCGTGCCCACCGCCGCGCTGGCCGATACCCTGGCGAAAAAGCTGGCCGGGGAGGACATCCTCGTCCTGCCGGAGGGCGGGGTTATCTGGAAAGAGGAGACTAAGGGGGGCTAAGGGGGCGCCGCCCCGCCCCGTCTGGGTAATCTTTTCCCACCCAAGCCACCCTCGGCACATCCTCAGCTTAGCCCATAGTCTTGTCCACACCACCCCAGAGAATAAAACCGGGGTGTTTAAGAGGGGCTGCTTCAGCCCGCCGACAGGGCGATAAGCAGCAGGGCCACGAAGTTATTGAGGGCGTGGATGATGAAGGTGCTCCACAGCGAGCGCGTCTTGAGGCGAACGACGCCCATGACGACCCCCATCACCAGAATTTCGGCCATGCCGATTAAGTCGTACTGGATGTGCAGTATCGCCCAGCCCACCGAGGTCAGCGCGATGGCCCCCACCGCGCCCGCCGCCGACCGGCGGAACCCCTCGAAGAGGAAGCCCCGGAAAAACATCTCCTCAAAGGCCGGCCCCACCAGCACCACGGCCAGCCAGAGCAGCGCCGGCCAGACGCTCGTCCCGTACATGTCCAGGTCGACCTCGGCGGACGCCGACCTGTCCAGCAGGATGCTCACCAGCGCCGTGAAGGCGATGATGGCCGCCGTGGCCGCTACCGCGATGGTGGCCGTCTTCACGCCGAAGCGGTGCAGCCCCAGGTAGTCGGCGATGCCGGCCCGCCCCCGGGCCTTTATCATTAGGAGGACGAAGCCGCCGCCGACCAGGGCCGAGGCGATGACGGAGAGGGCGGCGATGAGCCCGGTGTAGTCCAGCAGGGCCGCTTCGAGGGCGCTGTAGAGCGTCTCGATGTCCGGCGCGGCGCCGCTCAGGAGGGGCATGACCTTGACCACGGTAAAGATAACCACCACCACCGCCTGGGCAATCAGGGAAAGCACCATGGCGGCCACGCCCAGACCGAAGGTGGGCCAGAAGCCCCAGACGCGCCTTTCCGGGGCGGTTGGGGGCGGCGGGGTATCCGTTATCACCATACGTCCCAGTATAACCTATTGCCACCCCGCTGGAAAACCGGAGCCAACCCGATTGATGTCATCGCGGCGGACGGCTATAATTAAGGCGTGAAAATCGTCCACTTCGCCGACCTGCACCTGGGCGTGGAAAACTACGGGCGCGCCGACCCGGCCACCGGCCTGTCCTCACGCCTGGGCGACTTCCTGCGCTCCTTCGACGAGCTGGTGGACTACGCCCTCGCCGAGAAAGTCGACCTGGTGCTCTTTTGCGGCGATGCCTACAAGACCCGCGAGCCCGGCCAGACGCCGCAGCGCGAGTTCGCCCGGCGCGTCAACCGCCTCGCCAGCGGCGGCGTCCCCGTTTTCCTGCTCACCGGCAACCACGACGTCCCCAACGCCACCTGGCGGGCTACCGCCACCGAGATTTTCGATACGCTGGCTATCAAGAACGTCCACGTGGCCAGCCGGCCGGACGTCTTTAAAATCGATACCGCCGCCGGCCCCCTCCAGGTTGCCGCCCTGCCCTGGCTGCGCCGCAGCGCCCTGCTCCGCCGCGAGGACGCCAAGAACCTCACCCTGGAAGAGGTCAACCAGCGGCTCCAGGAGACCCTGACCCAGGCCGTCGCCGACCTGGCATCCCGGCTCGACCCCGCTTTGCCCGCGGTGCTGGCCGCCCACGTCTGGGTGACCGGCGCCAGGGTCGGCTCGGAGGGCCTGATGGCCATCGGCCAGGAGCCGACCCTGCTCCTGAGCAACATCGCCCTGCCCGCCTTTGACTACTGCGCCCTGGGGCACCTCCATAAGCACCAGGTGCTCGCCGAGAGCCCCCCGGTGGTCTACTCCGGCAGCCTGGAGCGGGTGGACTTCGGCGAGGAGAACGACGAAAAAGGGTTCTGCGTGGTTAATATTGAGAGCGACCCCGCCACCGGGAAGCGGAGCACCTCCTACCAGTTCCGCCCCGTTAGCGCCCGCCGCTTTCTCACCATCAAGGCCAGCCCCGCCGCCGACGACCTCGACCCCACCGCCACGGTGCTTGAGGCCGTCGCCGCAGCGGGCGAAAAGGTCAGGGACGCCATCGTGCGGCTCCAAATCACCCTGCCGGCGGAGATGGCCGGGCAGCTCCGCGACGGCGAAATTCGCGAGGCGCTCAAGGAGGCGCATACCTTCAGCATCGCCCGCGAACTGGTGAGGGAGGCGCGCTCGCGCCTGGGCAGCCGCGCCGCCGAGGAGATTACCCCCCTCGAAGCCCTGCAAGCCTACCTGGAGACGCAGCAGGTCTCCCCGGAGCGCCAGCAGGTCTTGATGGAGTACGGGCGCAAGCTCATCGAGGGCGAGGAAGAAACGACGGCTTAGCCCGGAGTTTACCCCGCCCCTTGTATTCCAGCCTCCCCAACCGCTATAATGGACGGTATCGGGAAAGGAGAGCCCAACATGCCGTCTTACGCCTATTTTGAGAATAAAGTCGTCCCGCTGGAGGACGCCAAGATAGGGATAATGACCAATTCCTTCCACTACGGCTCGGCCATTTTCGAGGGCATCCGGGGCAACTGGAACGATACAGAGAAGCAGACCTACATCTTCCGCCTCAAGGAGCACTACCAGCGGCTGGCCAACGGCTGCCGCGTGCTCAATATCAAGCTGCACCACTCCATCGAGGAGATGTGCCAAATTACGATTGACCTGGTGGCCAAGTGCGGCTTCTCCGAGGACGTCTACATCCGCCCGGTGGCCTACAAAAGCTCCCAGGCGCTGGGGGTGCGCCTGCACAACCTGGACGACGATTTCTTCGTCCTGGTCATCCCCTGGGGGCCCTACCTCGACGTGGACAAGGCCCGTTGCGGCGTGTCCTCCTGGCACCGCCCCGAGGACAACGTCATCCCGCCCCAGATAAAGGCCGCCGGCATCTACATCAATAATGCCCTGGCCAAGACCGAGGCGGTGGGCAACGGCTACGACGAGGCCATCATGCTGGCGCCGGACGGGCACCTCTCCGAGGGCTCCGGCGAGAATCTCTTTCTGGTCATGGGCGGCAAACTGGTGACGCCGGCCACTACCAACAACATCCTCATGGGCATCACCCGCAACACCGTTATCGAGCTGGCCGAGAAGGAGCTGGGCATCGCCACCGTCCAGCGCGCCATCGACCGCAGCGAGCTTTACGTGGCCGACGAATGCTTTCTCACCGGCACGGCCGCCCACGTGACGCCGGTGGCGGAGATAGACCGCCGCCCGGTAGGCGACGGGGAGATAGGCCCGATTACGGCCAAATTACAGGCGCTCTACGTGAAGGTCATCCGCGGCGACCACCCCAAGTATATGCACTGG
Organism: Dehalococcoidales bacterium; assembly: GCA_034430515.1. Taxonomy (GTDB): domain Bacteria; phylum Chloroflexota; class Dehalococcoidia; order Dehalococcoidales; family RBG-16-60-22; genus DAOUEH01. Next base: position 8,557 of record DAOUEP010000076.1, read on the forward strand.
TGCACGCCGGTTTATAAAAAGCAAGAAGACCGAAGGGGTGTTTAAGAGGGACGAAGCCCCCTACTCCACCTGCCGGATAACGGCCAGGACGCGCCCCTGAATCTCCACGTTAGCGGGGTCGGCGTAGAGGGGCTGCATCTGGCCGTTGGCGGGCTGGAGGCGGACGCGCCCCGTTTCCCGGTAGACCTTTTTAAGGGTGGCCTCTTTTTCCGTCTTGAGCCAGACGGCGGCCATCTCGCCGTTGTCCACCGAACTTACCTGCTGCATGAGGACGATATCGCCGTCGTTAATGAGGGCGTCAATCATGGACAGGCCCCTCACCCGCAGGGCGTATACGCCCTCCCTATCGCGGGTAAGCTCGCGGGAGACGCCCAGCGTCTCGGCGGCGGCGGTCGCGTCCCAGGTATCGGGGGTGGGCACGGGTATCGGCTGGCCGGCGGCGATGAGCCCGATGACGGGCACCGGCACCAGCGCCTCGACCGGCTCGCGATTGAGCCGGGTGATGCCGCGCGAGACCTCCGAGTGGCGGCGGATATAGCCCCGGTCTTCCAGGATATTGAGGTTATAGTCCACCACCGACGTCGAGCTGATATCGCAGCCGTTCTGGATATCGCGGATGGAGGGCGGGTAGCCCCGCTCAGCGATAAAGCGGTCGAGGTAACCGAGGATGCGCCGCTGCTTGTCGGATAGCTTTTTCATCTGCCAGCCTTTGGGTGCTGCATAACGAACACCCGTTCTGAAACAAGTGTATAATAAAATATTTGTTCTGTCAACCGGGGGGAAGTAGTATTATCCCCCATCCCACTCGGTATTATCTATTCCCACCCTGGCCACCCTCGCGGCATCCGCCGCTTGGGCCGGAGGCCTGTCCCACCTTTACCCCACCGAACTAAAATCCTTCTCAATCTCCCTTTAATAAAGGGAGACGACCCATCGTGCAAGGCATATTGTCCCCCTTTGTAAAGGGGGACTAAGGAGGATTTTCCCAGGGGAGTAGCCTGCGAAGAGGGGCGTTAGCCCCTCTTAACTTATATTCCCCCTCTCCAAACAAAAGGACAACGAGTAAGCCATTACTCCAGTTTGGAGAGGGGGACAAAGGGGGAGAGGTAACCACAAAGGTGAGCTAGTAAAGACCAAAAAGACTAGATCAATTTCTGCTGATTGCTCTTGTTATAGGGCAGCCCCAGGTGCTCGTAGGCCAGTTTGGTGGCCAGGCGGCCGCGCGGCGTGCGCTCCAGAAAGCCCAGCTGCATCAGGTACGGCTCGTAGACGTCGGTTACGGTATCGGCCTCCTCGGAGATGGAGGCGGCGATGGTATCCAGTCCCACCGGCCCGCCGCCGAACTTCTCGATGATGGTCAGCAGCATCTTGTGGTCGATTTCGTCCAGCCCGATGGCGTCCACCTCCAGCTGGACCAAGGCGTCGCGGGCCACCGCCTGCGTGATGACGCCGTCGGCCCTGACCTGGGCGTAGTCGCGGACGCGCTTGAGGAGGCGGTTGGCGACGCGGGGCGTCCCCCGGGCGCGCCGGGCGATTTCGGCCAGACCCGCCTCTTCGGCCTCGACCTGGAGGATGCGGGCCGAGCGCCGCACGATTTTCTCCAGCGCCGCCTCGTCGTAAAAGTCCAGCCGGTAGACGGCGCCGAAGCGGTCGCGCAGGGGCGGGCTTAAGAGGGCGTAGCGGGTGGTAGCGCCAATCATGGTAAAGGCGGGCAGGTTCAGCCGCAGGCTCTTGGCGCCGGGCCCCTTGCCGATGATGATGTCCAGGGCGAAGTCCTCCAGCGCCGGGTAGAGGATTTCCTCCACGGTGCGGTTGAGGCGGTGAATCTCGTCGATGAAGAGGATATCGTGCTTCTTGAGGTTGGTGAGGATGGCGGCCAGGTCGCCGGTACGCTCGATGGCCGGGCCGGAGGTGGTCTTGATGTTGGCGCCCACCTCGGCGGCGATGATGTGCGCCAGGCAGGTCTTGCCCAGGCCGGGCGGCCCGTAGAAAATTACATGGTCCATGGCCTCGCCGCGGGCGCGGGCGGCGGTGATGGCGATTTTCAGGTTCTCCTTGGTCTTTTCCTGCCCGATGAAGTCGGTAAGCGTGCGCGGTCGCAGGCTGGTATCCAGCGGCGCGTCTTCAACGCTGGGCTTACCCGAAACAATGCGTGCGATGCGTCCTCACCCCCTCATTCAAACGAAGAGTTACTTGTCTTCTCCGTCTTCGGCAGCGTCGGGCGAGTCATCCTCGGCCTCGACAGCGGCCTCTAAAGCGTCCTCGGCGATATTCTCGGCCTCGGCGGCCGCCTCCAGAGATTCCTCGACGATTTCCTCAGCCTCGCCGGCCAGCATACCCAGTGCCGCCCCACTATCCCCCCCCTCGCCGCCGGGCATGACGATTTCGTCATCGGCCAGGCTGGCCAGCAGGCGCATAGCCTCGTCTTCCTCCGGCACGGCGGCGGTCAGCTCGGCCACCTGCTCGTCGTCCAGGTAGCGGGCCGGGATGAGCTTGCCGATGATGACGTTCTCCTTGAGGCCCACCAGGTGGTCGACGCGACCGTTGGCGGCGGCCTCGGTGAGGATGCGGGTCGTCTCCTGGAAGGAGGCCGCGGCCAGCCAGCTGTCGGTGCTCAACGAGGCCCGCGTGATGCCCAGCAGCACGGTATGGGCCGTGGCCGGCTCGCCGCCCTCGGCGAGCACCTTGGCGTTGGTATCCTCGTAGGCAAACTTGTCGATAAGCTCGTCGGGCACCAGGTCGGTATCGCCGGCGGAATCGATGCGCACCTTGGTGAGCATCCGATGGGTGATGACCTCGATGTGCTTGTCGTTGATGTTGACGCCCTGGGAGCGGTAGACCTTCTGCACCTCGTCCACCAGGTACTGCTGGACGGCATCCTTGCCCAGGATGCGCAGGATATCATGCGGGTTGATGGAGCCGTCGGTAAGCTGCTGGCCCGCCTTTATCTCGTCGCCTTCCTTGACCCAGATGCTGGCCGTGGAGGGGATGATGTATTCTCGCTCCTCGCGCTCGGCGTAGCTGATGACCAGCTGCTTCTTGGTGACTTTTATTTCCCCGGCGAAGCGGGCCACGATGGGCTGGTTCTCCGGGGCGGTGGTGGTCTCTTCGGCGGGGGCCTTCGGGGGAGCCGCCAGCACCTGGCCGATATCCACCGCTTGTTTGTTCTTGACCATGACCTTCCAGCCGGCGGGCAGGGGGTATTCGTCGGTATAGACCTCGGAGGAGACGATTTTTATCTTGCGGCCTTCCTCGTTCTGGACGAGCTCGGCGGTGCCGTCAATCTCGGAGATAATCGCCTGCCCCCGGGGTGTCCGGGCCTCGAAAAGCTCCTCGACGCGAGGCAGGCCGCTGGTGATATCCAGCCCGACGACGCCGCCGGTGTGGAAGGTGCGCAGCGTCAGCTGGGTGCCCGGCTCGCCGATGCTCTCGGCGGCGATAATGCCCACGGCCACGTCGTGCTCCACCAGATGCCCGCGGGCCAGGTCGCGCCCGTAGCAGAGGCGGCAGGTGCCCCGCCGCGACTGGCAGGTCAGCGGCGAGCGTACCGACACCCGCTCCAGGCCGGCCTCGGTAATCTGCGCCACCTTGTCTTCGTCGATTTCCTCGTTCTTGGCCACGATGACCTCGCCCGTCTTCGGGTGGACGACGTCCTCGGCGGCCATCCGCCCTAATATCCGCTCGGCCAGGGACGGCAGCAGGCCCTTTTCCTTGGGCTCGGTTATCCACAGGCCCTCGGTGGTGCCGCAGTCGTTGTCGGAGGTGATGACGTCCTGGGCCACGTCGATGAGGCGCCGGGTGAGGTAGCCGGAGTCGGAGGTGCGCAGGGCGGTATCGGCCAGACCCTTGCGGGCGCCGTGGGTGGAGATAAAGTACTCCAGCACGCTGTGGCCCTCGCGCAGGCTGGACTTGATGGGGAACTCGATAATCTTGCCGGCGGGGTCGGTCATCAGGCCGCGCATGCCGGCCATCTGGCGTATCTGCGAGATGTTACCCTTGGCGCCGGAGGTGGCCATCATGTAGATGCCGCCGTAGCGGTCGAGGTTGGAGGAGATGGTGTTGGTGATTTTGTCGGTGGTCTCCATCCAGACGCCGACGATGCCGTTATAGCGCTCGTCCTCGGTGATGAGGCCGCGGTCGTACTGGTTTTCGATGGTGGCGATGCGCGCTTCGGCCTCCTCCAGCATCTGGGGCTTGCTGGCGGGGACTTCGATATCGTTCATGGCGATGGTAATGCCGGAGCGCGAGGCGTAGTGGAAGCCCAGGTGCTTGATATCGTCCAGGACGCGGCCGGTCTCCTCGTCGGGGAGGAGGTTGCAGCAGGTGGTGGCAATCTGCTTGAGGGTGCTCTTATCAATAATGCGGTTGAAGTAGCCCAGCTCCTTGGGCAGCACCTCGTTGAAGATGATGCGCCCCACGCTGGTCTTGATGCGCTCGTCCTTATCCCGGTCGCGCACCTCGATTTCCTCGCGCAGGTCGATGCTGCCTAAATCATAGGCGAGCTTGGCGTCCTCGTAGCTGCCGAAGGTCTTGGTCTTGTCCTGGCCGTCCTGGCGGATGGTGGTCAGGTAGTAGCAGCCCAGCACCATGTCCAGCGTGGGGGTGACGGTCGGCTCGCCGGACGAGGGGAGCAGGATGTTGTGGTGGCTGAGCATCATATCGCGCGCCTCTTTGACGGCCGCCCTGGAGAGGGGCACGTGGACGGCCATCTGGTCGCCGTCGAAGTCGGCGTTGAAGGCGGAGCAGACCAGGGGGTGAATCTGGATGGCGCTGCCGTCGATCAAGACCGGCTCGAAGGCCTGGATGGAGAGGCGGTGCAGGGTGGGAGCGCGGTTGAGGAGCACCGGGCGCTCTTTGATTACCTCTTCCAGGATATCGTAGACCTCGGCCTTGGCGCGCTCCACCAGGCGGCGGGCGCTCTTGATGTTGGGCGCCAGCCCCTGGGCCACCAGGCGGCGCATGACGAAGGGCTTGAACAGCTCCAGGGCCATGCGGCGCGGCAGGCCGCACTGGTGCAGCT
>DAOUEP010000077.1:0-32638 GCA_034430515.1 Dehalococcoidales bacterium
TAAAAAATCGCCTTCTTGCGGCGGCGCAGCAGGTAGAGGAAGAAGGGCGCCCCGCAGATGGCGGTAATCACGCCGATGGGTATCTCGGTGGGGGCCAGGGCGGTGCGGGCCACCAGGTCGGTGAGAATCATAAAGATGGCCCCGGTGAGGCAGGCCAGCGGCAGCAGGTAGCGGTGGTCGGCGCCCCATATCAGGCGGACGGTGTGGGGGATGATGATGCCGACGAAGCCGATGGTCCCCACGAAGGCGACGCTGGTGGCCGTAATCAGGGTGGCCGCCGCCAGCAGGGCCAGCTTGAGCCGCTCCACGTTGACCCCCAACTGCTGGGCCTGCTCCTCGTCGAGCTGCATGACGTTGAGCATGCGGGCGAAGAGGATGAGAAAGCCCGTCCCCACCGCCACGTAGGGCAGGACGACCCATATCTCCGACCACTTGCTCAGCGCGAAGCTGCCCATCAGCCAGAAGATGATGCCGTGCATGGCCTCGCCGCTGGAGATAATCAGGTAGGAGACAATCGAGGCCAGCAGCGCCCCCAGGGCGACCCCGGCCAGTATCAGGGTGGTTACCGGCAGGGTCTTGCCCACCCGCGCCAGCAGGTAGACGGTGGCGGTGGCCGCAAGCGCCCCGGCGAAGGCCAGCAGCGGGATGAGGCCGTAGCCGGCCAGGTTCCAGGAGACCGGCAGCAGAAAGCCGACGACGGCCCCCAGCGAGGCCCCCTGGGCTACTCCGATGAGGTAGGGGTCGGCCAGGGGGTTGCGGAAGAGCCCCTGGTAGGTGGCCCCGGCCACGGCCAGCGCCGCCCCCACCAGCCCCGCCAGGATGACGCGGGGCAGCCGGATATCCAGGATGATGGTGGTCAGGGCATCGGGCCAGGTGGGGGTAATCTCCACCCAGGGCAGCTTATCCACCAGGATAGAGAAGGTGGTATTCAGGGGGACGCCCACGCTGCCGATGCCGGTGGCGATGGCCGCCACCACAATCAGCAGCAGGACCAGGCCCACCAGACCGTAGATGCGGGTGCGCCGTCCCGTAAAGTAAGTCCCGGAATGTTTCGGTTGCATCGCTCTCTTCTCTTGTTTTTACTGGTCGGGTGTGCCGAACAGCTCGGGGTGGAGGAAGCTGGCGAACTGCTCCAGGGCGTCGACGATGCGGGGGCCGAACCGGCCCACGATGTCCTGGTCGATGCCGTAGATCCGGTCGTTCTGCCGGGCGGCGATACCGGCCAGCCGCGGCTCGTCGCGCAGGTACTGCAGCGCCAGGTCTTCGCCGTCGCCCATGCCGTAGCCGACGATGACTACCTGCGGGTCGGTCACGATGACGTCCTCCAGGTCGATGGAGGGATAGCCCGACTGGTCGCTGACGATGTTAGCGCCCCCGGCGGTGCGGATAAGCTCCTCGTAGATGGTGTCGCCGCCGGCCAGCATCAGCGGGTCGTGCCAGACGACGAAGCAGGTGCGTACCAGGTCGTCGCCGGTCATGCCCGCGGTCTTGGCGGCGACCGCCTCGATGCGGGCGCTCATCTCGCTGGCGAGGGCGGTGGCCTCGGCTTCGGCGCCGGCGGCCCGGCCCACCAGGTCGATGCTGGCGAGGATGTCGTCGATGGTCTGGGGATTGAGGACGACCGTGGCTATCCCCAGGGCCTCCAGCTGGCCGACAATCTCTTCGTGGATGGAGGTGGCCAGCACCAGGTCGGGCTCCAGGGCGACAATCGTCTCCAGGTCGGGAGTGCTGAAGCCGCCGATGGAAGGCACTTCGCTTGCCTCGGGGGGATAGTTGCAGTAGTCCGTCCGGCCCACCAGGCGGTCGGCAATCCCCATGGCGTAGATGATTTCCGTATTGCTGGGGGCCAGCGAGACGATTCGGGTGGCGGCCGCTACGGTGACCTCGCGGCCCTTCTGGTCGGTGACGACGACCGGTGACGGGGTGGTGACCCCGGTTGTCGCCGGCGTGGTTTCCTCCGGCGTGGTGGCCCCGCACGTGCAGCCCGTCAGGATAGCGGCGAGCAGCACAGCCGCAAGGCCGAGGACGGCGAGTAACTTGAGGGTGCTTTTCATTGAGACCTCCCTTAAAAATATTCCCCTCGACGCCGCCGAGGGGGGTGGGTAAGACTCAACAAAAAGCCCTACCACTCCCCGCGGAGTAACGTAGGTTGGTCAGGGGCTGGCGTTCTGGCTTTTGATGGGCGGGCCATCAATCACAGTGGCGCGGCCGCGCCGGTTTTTCACCGGCTTGCTCTCCAGTTGGGCCCTCGCTCGCGCTCGGGCACCCCTGCGGAGTTATTCAGTTGTGCTCATACTATAAATTATCCGGCGGGAAAAAGCAAGATGAGTTTAGAAGATATTTTAGCCGCCGATAAGCTCGGCCAGCTCGCCGGGCTCCAGGCTGTGGGCCAGGGCCACATCGCGCGTGACGGTGCCGTGGCGGACGAGCTCGACCAGCGACTGGTTGAGCGTCTGCATGCCGTCCTTGCTCCCGGTCTGGATGACATTGCGCATCTGGTGTGTCTTGCCCTCGCGGATGAGGCTCCTGACGGCGGGCGTGACCAGCATCACCTCGGTGGCGGGGACGCGGCCGGCGCCGTCGCTGCGGGGCAGCAGCAGCTGGTAGATGACGCCCTCCAGGGTGGTGGCCAGCTGGGCGCGCGCCTGCGCCTGCTGGTGCGGCGGGAAGACGTCGATGAAGCGGTCGATGGACTCGACGGTGCCGCGGGTGTGCAGGGTGGTCAGCACCAGGTGACCCGTCTCGGCCGCGGTCAGGGCAGCGGCCATCGTCTCCAGGTCGCGCATCTCACCCACCAGGATAACGTCCGGGTTCTGGCGCAGCGCGTACTTGAGGGCGCTGGCGAAAGTGCGCGTGTCGCGGCCCACCTCGCGCTGCCAGACGACGCACTTATCGTCCTGGTGGACGAACTCCACGGGGTCTTCGATGGTGACGATTTTTTGCCGGGTGGTCTGGTTGAGGTAGCCCGTCATGGCGGCCAGGGTGGTGGACTTGCCGCTGCCGACGGGCCCGGTGACGATGACCAGGCCGCCGGGTTTGCGGGCCAGGTCCTGGCAGACCGCCGGCAGCCCCAGGTCGGCCAGCGCGGGGCATTCCACCCGCACCGGGCGGAAGGTCAGGGCGACGCTGCCGCCCTGCCGGCAGGCGTTGACGCGGAAGCGGCCCAGACCCTGGCGCTGGCAGGCGAAGTCGGTCTCCATCTCGCTGGCGAAGGCCTTGCGCTGTGCCTCGCCGGCAACCTCTTCAAACATGGCCTGCATGGTCGCATTGTCAATGACGGCCTGGCCCTCCGGGGTTTCGAGCTGCCCGTTGATGCGGAGAACGGGGGGAGCGCCCACCCCCAGGTGCAGGTCGGAGGCGCCCTGGGCCAGTGCCAGGCTCAGCAGTTTGTTGATAGGTGTTGTCATAATTATCCTTCCTTATCGGGTGATGTCAATTTCAAAAGTAATCCCGGCGGCGGTGTCGTCTTCGGGCGGCGCCTCGTCCAGCCGGGCGATGCGCACCCCGGCGAAGGCGCCGCTGGCCTCCAGGGCGGTGGCGTAGGCCACGGCGGTGGCGGTGCTGTCGGCCCGGCCGGTTACCGTAATCTGCTCGGTATCAATGGTAACCGAGTTAAAATCGGCCAGTGGCGGCAGGCTCTCCGTAACCAGATTGAGGTCGGCGGTAAAACCGCCGCGCGGCGCCAGGATGGCGGCGTTGGCCTGCTGCCGGGTGCTGGCGGCCGCAGCCGTGGCCGCGATATCGGTCTCCTGCCGGGCGGCCTCGGTGGCGGCGAGTCCGGCCAGAGTGATTTCCCAGCTGATGTTATCCAGCTCGGTGCGGGCGGCGGCGTTGGTCTCGATGAGGCCGGCGCGGGCCTGGTAGAGGGGATAAATGCCGGCGACGGCCAACGTCAGGAGGACGGCCAGCAGGGCAAGAACCGGCGACCGCGGCGGCTTTTTGGCCTTGCGGTGCCTGCCGCTGAGGATATTGAGGTCAATATCGTGGTAAGGGGCGTCCGGCGTACCGTTCGTCCTGGGCAGGACCAGCCCGATGCTGGCGGCGTAGGCGGGCAGGGCCAGCTGCGGGGGGACTTCCACCGGCGGCACCAGCAGCTCCACCGGGTAGTCCACCTCGATCTGGAGCAGGCCGGTGGCGGCCGTCTCGGCGGCCAGCTCGCCGCTTAAGAGCAGGGGCGTCGCCGCGTCCAGCTGCCCTTCCGGCTGGCTGCCCTGGTAGAAGGCGGTGGTCTTGGTGAGCTCGTCGGCCAGGCGGCGGATATTGTCTTCCGGGGTGGCGTCGCCACCCCGGGGGGCGATGGTATGAATTACCCGGGGGATGCCCCCGGCGATGATGACGATGTCAAAGCTATCGGCGTCCATGTTCACCACGATGGCCTCGCCGCGGGCGGCGGCCCGGGCCAGCGCCAGGGGGCGCAGCTCCAGGGCGGCCGGCGTCAGGTCGGCGGCGGTCAGTGTGGCCGCCAGGGCGTCGACCAGGTTGCGCGGCACGCCGAGGACGAAATACTCCGCCTCCTCCCCGCCGGGGAGCGGCTGCCAGGCGAGGTAGAGCTCCTCCAGGGGCAGCGATATCTCCTTTTTGGTGGCGCGGAGGATGGCCTCCTCCACCAGCTCCGGTTTGAGCTGGGGCAGTTTGATAAAACGGTAGGTAAAGGACAGCCCGGAGAGGCTGGCGACGATGTGGTCGCGGGGTATCTTCTTGGCCCGGAAGAGACGGTCGATGGCCTCGCCCAGCACCTGCGGCTTGAGGATGAGGCCGTCGCGGACGACCTCCTCGGGGATGGCGAGACTGGCCCATTTCTTGACCCGCCACCCCTTGAGGGCGACCACCTGAAGGCGGCTGTTGCTGATATTAAGCGCGATATTCATCTCGGTCAAATCCTTTTATAACTGGCCATCGTCGGGACGGGCGTAGAGGGCGATATCCAGGCTGGCGTTGACGTAGCCGCTGCCGGCCGCATCGTCCCGGGCGACGGTAAGCCCGGTCACCACCAGCGTCCCCGGCCCGCCGGTCTCCAGCTGCTCCAGGAAGTCCGTCAGGCTGGCGAAGGTCCCCGAGGCGGTAACGTTGAGCCGGAAGACGGCGTAGGCTTCCTCGCCGACGAACTCTAGCGACCAGGGCTGGGTGACCAGGGGCACGGCAGTAACGCCGCTATCCCCGGCCAGGTGCAAAATAGTATCAATGATTACGGTGCTGCTCGGTTGCGTCGGGAAGGCGTCCACCGCCGCGGCCAGCTCGGTCTCGGCCTCGGCCAGCTTATCCGCCAGGTCGGTGGGAGGCGGCGCTATGCCGGCCAGCTCCTGGGCGGCGGCGTCAACCTGGGTGGCCAGCGCCGGGGCGGTCTGGCCCTCGCGGCGGTAGCCCGTCCCCAGGATGAGGTAGGCCGCCAGCGTGGCGATGGCCAGTACCGCTATTAGTAACCATTTCCTCTTCATTATTGTCCTCTTTTAACCTTAATCGGCTCCGGTATCATCAGTTCCAGGAGAGGATGACGATATTGTCCCCTCCCGCGGGCAGCGACGGGCCGTCCGGCGTCGGGGGGAAGCTGCCGGAGTAGTGCTGGTGGATGCCGCCGGCGATGCTGGCCTGATAGCCCATCTGCAGCGTGCCGGTGATGGCGCCGGTGATGTAAAGCCCCCCGTTAATTCTGGTCTGGTAGCCCAGCCAGACGTTATTGACATCGCCGGAGATATAGACGTTTCCGACCCAGGCCTGGCTGTCCATGACCAGATTGTGGCCGCTGGCGGTAATGTAGAGGTCGCCGTTTATCCGGGCGTTCGAGCCCAGGTAAACGTTGCCGCCGGAGACGGCGCTGCCCCAGATTTGGGTCTGGGTATAGAGCGTCAGGGCGCCGCCGGCCACGGCGTCGCCGCTGATTCGGGCCAACCAGTCCAGCGTAATCGCGCCGCCGGCGCTGGCGCTGCCGCCGATGACCGCCAGCGAGTTAAGGAAAATATCGCCGCCGGCGGCGGCGTCGCCGTAAATATCGCTATCCCAAACCATTGTAATATCGCCGGTGGCGTAGGCGCCCCCGGTAATACGGGAATTGCTGTTCAGAAAAATGTTGCCGTCGGCCAGGGCGTCGCCGCTGTAGGTCTGGTAATACCCCACGTTGATGTCGCCGGGGTAATAATCGCCGCCGCCGCCCGCTTGCACCAGGCTCTCGATGGCGGTGCTGTGGCCGTCGCCGGAGAGGGCCGTAGCGGTTATCAGATAGGTGTCCGACCCCTGGTTCTGGACACTGACGCTGACCGCCTTATTGTTGAGGCTCATGGCGGGCAGGGGCGTGGTGGCGCCTTCGGGCACTACCAGGGTCTGGCTCATCAGCCCCCAGATGGCGTACTCGATGCCGGCGTCGGCGGCGTAGCGCTCGGAAAGCCCCTGGGCGTAGACCCCGGAGCCGATGATGGCGCTGCTGGCGTGCGAGAGAAATGGCGTTATCACCAGCGTCCCGAAAGCCAGGGCCATGATGGCCAGCGGCAGGGCGGCCCCTTTCTGGCCTTTCATCACTCCGCCTCCGTAGGTCTGAGATTGACGACATAGGTCCCCGTCTGGCTCACGTCGTACTGGCCCTGCGGCGCTGCGGTGAGCGACATGGTGACGACGCGCCCGTTGACGGTGAAATTGACGCTGGTAATATTGCGCGCCACCACCAGCGGCGCGCCGCCGTCGCTGCGCTGCAGCTGGCTGCCCACCAGAGTGTAGGTTACCGTGGGGCTGCCGTCCAGGGTCAACGTGTTGGGGCCGGCGCTGGCGGCGGTGGCCCCTTGCCCGTCCTGGTTGAACCAGCTGGCGGCGTTCTGCAGCTCGTGCAGGGCGGTGAGACGGTCGTTGCCGTAGGCCGTTACCGAGCTTATCTGCCAGATGGCCGTCCCCAGGAAAGCGACGATAACGCCGGTAATGGCGATGGTCATCATCAGCTCCACCAGGGTTACGCCGCGCTGGCCCTTAATAATCTTCATCGGTTCACCTTGTAATCGGATACCGTCAGCACGCCGTCTCCGTCGCGGAGGACGGTGACGGTAACTTTCTGGATATCGGTATCAGTCCCCGGCACGGGGGCGACGGCCACGCTCAGGGCGTAGCCCGCCGGCGCCGCCACGGTGGCGTAGCTGCCGGGGCTGTAGGGCTGACTCTTGATGTACTCCAGCTGCGACTGGGCCAGCCCCTGGGCCGCGGTGGCCTCGTCCTGGCCGCCGACGGCGATGGCGCCCGTCGAGAGGGCGACGACGAAGGCGACGATGGCTATCCCCAGGATGGCCACGGCCACCAGCGTTTCCACCAGTCCCAGTCCCCGCTGCCCTTTTATAATTGTTGTTATCATCGGTTTTATCACTGATGCCCGGGCTAGATTGACCTCAATATGGTGTACATGGGGGTTATCATGGAGAGGGCGATAAATATCACCACCAGGCCGACGACGACCGTCATCACCGGCTCTATCAGGGAAACCATGGTATCGATGCGGCGCTCCACCTTACGCTCGTAGAAGTCGGCCAGAGTGGCGAAGGTGGTGTCCATGGCGCCGCTCTTTTCGCCCACGGCCACCATTTCCGCCAGCAGGGGCGGGAAGATTTCGCTTTCGGCCAGCGGCTCGGCCAGCCCCTCGCCCTGAACGAGGCGCTGGCGCACCGTGTCCAGTGCCCGGCGGATGACCCGGTTGCGGCTGGTCGGCACGGCGATTTCCAGGATGGTGGGCAGGTGCAGCCCGGCGCCGAGCAGCATGGCGGCCATCTGGCAGAAGTGCTGCAGGCTGCGCTCGATGATAACGGCGCCGAGCCAGGGTATTTTCAGCCAGAAGACGTCCCGCGCCAGCCGCACCGAAGGCAGCCGCATCAGGGCGAAACCGGCGATGACGACGGCAACGATACCGGCCAGGATATAGAGGCCGTTAGTGGAGAGAAACGAGCTTACGCCGATGAGGCTCCGCGTGGTGAAGGGCAAGTCGGCGCCGACGGACTGAAAGAGGTTGACCAACGGCGGCAGGGCCACGGTAATGAGCAGGATGGTAACAGCCACGGCCATGAGTAAAATAAAGCCGGGGTAGACCATGGCGCGCTTGACGCGGCGCCCGGCGACGAGCTGCTTATCCATGTAGAGGGCGGCCTGGCGCAGGCCGGTGCCCAGCTGTCCCGCCTGCTCGCTGGCGCGGATGACCTGAAGGTATGTATCGGGGAATTGGGTGGGGTGATTGCCCAGCGCCTGGGAGAGGGAGTCGCCCCCCTTGACCTCCTCGGTAATGCCGTGGATGATTCGCTTGAGGGCCTTGCGGGTGGCCTGGCTCCCCAGCAGCTGCAGGGAGGTGAGGATGGGTACGCCCGATTCGAGCAAAGTGGCCAGTTGGGTGGAAAAATCGATGACCTCCTGAGGCCGGACGCCGAACAGCGTCGGCAGGAGGCCCTCCAGGCTCAGGGTCGCCGGGACCTGGCGCAGGCTGAGGATATACTCGTAGCCGGCGCGGTAGAGGGCGTCCTCGGCCATGGCCTCGGAGGTGACCTCGATGGTGCCATCGACTACTTCCTTATTGGCGGTGTAAGCCTGATATTTGTAAGCCATTTTATAATTTCGGCCCCTCCAAGACTCCTGCTATGGGGAGATGGTAAAGACACTGCGCATCACCTCGCCGACGGTGGTAATGCCCTCCTTGACCTTGAGGATGCCGTCCTGTTTCATGGTCATCATGCCGTCGGCGACGGCCTGAGCCTTGATTTCGCTGGCGTTGCCGTGGTCGCGGACGAGCCTGGTGACGGCCTCGTTCATGGCCAGCAGCTCGAAGATGCCGGTGCGGCCGCGGTAGCCGGTGCCGGCGCAGAGATTGCAGCCGGTGCCCTGATGAAATTCCTTGATTTCCTCGCCGCTGCCGCCGATAAAGGCCAGCTCCTCCGGGGTGGGCTGGTAGGCCTCGCGGCAGTTGGCGCAGATTTTGCGCACCATGCGCTGGGAGACCGTGCCGATGAGCGTGGACGATATCGAGGCCGGCACCACGCCCAGGTCGAGCAGGCGGTAGAGCACGCCCACGGCGTCGTTGGCGTGGATGGAGGAGAGCACCAGGTGACCGGTGAGGGCCGCCTGCACGGCGGTGGTGACGGTGTCCTTGTCCCTTATCTCGCCGACGAGGATGACGTCGGGGTCGTGGCGCATGATGGCGCGCAGCCCGCTGGCGAAGGTGATGCCGGCCTTGGTGTTGACCTGGGTCTGGTTGAGGTCAATAAAGCTGTACTCGATGGGGTCTTCGATGGTCATAATATTGCGCTCGTAGCGGTTCAGCTCGTTAATGGCGGCGTAGAGGGTGGTGGTCTTGCCGGAGCCGGTGGGCCCGCCGGCCAGGAGCATCCCCAGGGGACTCCGGAGCATGGCCTGGTACTTGGCCAGGGTGGCGGGCTGCATGCCCAGCTCGGCCAGGGTGAAGAAGGACAGCGACTTGTCTAAAATTCTCAGGGTGACCCGCTCGCCGTTGGGCGTCTCCATGGTGGCGGCGCGGATATCCGCCTCGTTGCCGTCCACCTTGACGGCGAACTGGCCGTCCTGGGGGCGCCGCTGCTCGGCGATATCCATGCCGGCCAGGATTTTGACGCGGGATACCAGCGCCTGGTGGATGGAGAGCGGGAAGGAGAACGCATCGTGGAGGATGCCGTCGATGCGGTAGCGGATGCGCAGGCGCGCCTCCTGCGGCTCGATGTGCACGTCCGAGGCGCGGTCTTTGACCGCCTGGGTCAGCAGCAGGTCGAGGGTCTCGGCGACGGGCGTCGTCGCCGTAATCTCGGCGGCGATGCTCATCTTCGCCTCCGGCTCGATGGCGAACTGGCTCACCTGTTTTTCGATGGCGTCGGCGGAGCGGTAGTTGAGGTTAATCGCCCGCTCGATATCGGGGCGCACGCCCAGGGCGGCCTCTACGCGCATCTTCACCTGGGCCTTGATGTCCTCCAGGGTGCGGATGTCTTCCGGGTCGGCCATAACCACCATCAGCGAGTCGTTGATGATGTCCAGCGGTATCATGGTATGCTTGCGGGCCATCTCCTCCGGGATGAGGGCCAGCGCCTGCGGCTGTACCTGGTGGCGCTTGAGGTCGATGAGGGGCAGGTTGAGGTAAATGCTCTGGACGACGGCCAGCTCATCGGGCCGGACGGCCCCCTGCCGGGTGAGGATATCACCCAGCCGGCCGCCCTTCTGGCGCTGCTGCAGGCGGGCCGCGGTCAGCTGCTCCGGGGTGACCAGGTTGGCCTCGACCAGCCGGTCGCCCAGGTCCTGGCGCACCGTGGTCGGCTTCTTTTCGTTAGCCACTTACTTTCTCCTGTTGCTTGGGTTCGGGCGCCTTACGCGCCAGCAGGTTGGCCACCCGGCGCACTATTTCCTCCGGCGCGGCGGGCTTGGGCAGGTAGCCGTCGGCGCCCACCTTGAGTCCGGTCTTTTTGTCTATCTCCTGCACCTTGGCGGAGAACATCAGGATGGGCAGGTTGGCGGTGGCCGGCTCCGTCCGCAGGCGGTGGCATATCTCGAAGCCATCCAGCCCCGGCAGCATGACGTCCAGGATAACCAGGTCGGGCCGCTCGGTGCGGGCCAGACGCAGCCCGTCCAGCCCGTTGGCCGCCGTGATGAGCTGGTAGCCCTGGTGCCGCAGGGTGTAGTCCACCAGCCGCGAGGTCGCCGGGTCGTCTTCAATTACCAGTATTTTCTTTACCATGATTTTTCACTCCTTTGCTTATTGCGGGTATTTTTTCGTCGAGGGGAAGGCTGAAGCTGAAGGTGCTCCCCTGGCCTGGTTTGCTTTCCGCCCAGATGCGTCCGCCGTGGGCGTCGATAATCTGCTTGGAGATAAAAAGCCCCAGCCCGGTGCCGCCGCGGACTTTTTCGGCCTCGTCGCGGTAAAACCTCTCGAAGAGGTGCTTCTGGGCTTCCTCCGAGATGCCGATGCCGTCGTCGGAGACCTGGAAGAGCACCGCGTCTTTGAGGGCCTTTGCCCGCACCGTAATGTTTCCCCCGGGCTCGCTGAACTTGATGGCGTTGCCGACCAGGTTAATAATTACCTGCCGCAGCCGGCCGCCGTCTATCTCCATCTCGGGTAACGCTTCCGTCATTTCTTCATTAAGGGTAATATTCTTATCGCGGGCCAGGCTTTGGAAGCTCTTGATGGCATCGATGAAGGTTTCTCTTGTCGGCGTGGGCCGCTTGTAGACCTCGAACCGGCCGGCATCCAGCCGGGACATGTCCAGGAGGTTATCAATCAGGCTGCCGAGGTGCTGGCTCTCCCGGTCGATAATCTCCAGGAATTCCTGCTTGGTGGCTTCATCGGGCACCTGGCCGTTTATAATCAGCTTGGTAAAACCGCTGATGGACTGGAGCGGCGTGCGTAGCTCGTGGGAGACATTGGAGAGGAGGTCGCTCTTCATCTTGCTCAGCCTTTCCTCGGCCTCTTTGCGCTCCGTAATGTCCCGGATGATGGCGGTTACAATGTGACTTCCCCCGGATTTCCGGGATGATATGGAAAGCTCGACAGGCACCTCCGTGCCGTCTTTCTTCAGGCCGGTACCTTCCAGCGTCCGGTACGAGGACTGCCCCGGGCGGCGCCGGTTCAGGGCGGCCAGCAGCTTCTTCGTCTTGAGCCGGTCTTTCTCCGGGATTACGGTCATAATGGGCTGGCCGAGCATCTCCTTTTCCGTATAGTCGAGTATCCTGGTTGCCCCCTGGTTCCAGATGACTACCAGCATTTCCGGGTCGGTGGCGATGATGCCATCGAAGGAAGTGCTGATGATCTCGCGGAATTTTTCCTCGCTGCGGCGCAGCGCCTCCTCCGACGCCCGGCGCTCGGTGATGTCGGCAATCAGTGTCACCCAGCCGGTACGCTGGCCGTTGGCTACGATTTCCTGAACGTTAACGTCGGCCCATATCTCGCCGCGGTAGGTGCGGTGCCGCTCTTCTTCCTGAAGGAAGCCTTCGGCTTCCAGCTTGGCGACGCGCTCTTTAGTTTCGCCGGGGTGGTCTTCGACGACATCGATAATGTCCAGGATGTTTTTACCAATGGCCTCTTCGGCGCTCAGACCGTAAATCCGCTCGCTCATCTTGTTCCAGAGGGTGACATTGTAGTCCGTGTCCAGGGCCATAACGCCTTCGCGGATGGATTTGAAAGCGGTGTCCGAAAAGCGCAGCACATCTTCCGTCTCCTTGCGCTCGGTAATATCGGTAGTCATGGAGAGGATGCAGGGCTGGCCGTCTATATGGATAATATCGGCCGAAAACAGCCAGATTCGTTTCTGACCCCTCTTGGTGCGGAAGACGTACTCCGCGTTGCTCACCACGCCCTTTGTCTTGATGGTCTTGACCATGGCCAGGCGCTGCTGCTCGTCGTCCCAGATTTTCAGGGCGACCGACGTTTTGCCGATGACCTCTTCCCGCGTGTAGCCCATCTGGCGCAGGAAGGAATCGTTGACCTCGAGAAAGGTGCCGTCCTCCCGCCGGGTAATGACCACCGCCTCCGGGCTGGCGCGGAAGGCCTTGAAGAACTTGTCCTCGGACTCCTTGAGGGCCTCCTCGGCCTGCTTGCGCTTGGTGACGTCGCGGAGGGAGGCCAGGTAGGCGGGTTTGCCTTCCCAGTCGACGCCGGCGACGCGCATCTCGGCGATGGTCTTTTCCCGGTCGCAGCGGTCAATGGTAATCTCCGAAGTATTGCCCTTTTTCAGGGGGAAAGCGAACGGCTTTTGGAGCAGGTCCTGTTTCTGGCTGCACAGCATGGCCTCGGCCGCCGGGTTGGCGAAGAGCACCTGCTTTTCGCCGTTGACGACGATAATGGCGTCGGCGTTGTTATCCAGTATTTCGAGGAGGTTGTTCCGGACGCGGGTAATTTCGCGGGCGTTTTGCTCCAGTTCGCGCTGCAGGTTGGCCCGCTCGATGGCGTAGGCCAGGGAGCGCTCTATCTGGGCGCCGTCCGCCTGGCCTTTCACCAGGTAATCCTGGGCGCCGGCCTGCACCGCCTTGGTGGCGGTGGCCTCGTCGTCAAAGCCGCTGAGTACCACCAGCGGTACCTGGGGCGCCTCGTCGAGGAGGCGGGTAACCGTGGCCAGGCCGTGGCTGTCCGGCAGGCCGAGGTCGGCCAGTATCAGGTCGGGCGCCGCGGCGGTAAGCTGGGCCAGCCCTTCCTTAAGCGTCCCGGCCCGGGTGACGCTGAAGCGGATATTGATGGAGCTATCCAGCTCGCGCTGTATCAGGGTGGCGTCGTCCGCACTATCCTCGATAATCAGTATCTTGACGTTGGTTTTTTTATTTTCCATTTCACTCCATTCCTTTCCGGCGCTGGCGGCGCGGTATTTTTTAGACCGGGGGTTCGTTAATCAGCAGCCAGTAGAGGCCGATGTTGTGGACGGCTTCGACGAATTTATTAAAGTCTACCGGCTTGCGGACGTAGCTGTTGGCCCCCGACTTGTAGCTGCTGATGAGGTCATGCTCTTCCCTGGACGAGGTGAGGATGACCACCGGGATGAGCTTGGTGCGCTCGTCGGCGCGCAGGCGTTCCAGCACCTGCAGGCCGCCCAGCTTGGGCAGCTTGAGGTCGAGCAGGATTAGCTTGGGCAAGTTGTGGGGGTCGCGGTCGGCGTAGGCGCCCTGACAGAAGAGATAGTCCAGGGCCTCGGCGCCGTCGCCGGCCACATCCAGGTGGTTGGCGATTTTATTTTTCTGTAAGGCCCGCCGCGTCAGCTCCACGTCGTCGGGGTTATCTTCTACCAGCAGTATTATTTCGTTTCTAACAACCATTTGATTGGCTCCTTTCTAATTCAGCGTGAAGTAAAAGGTGGCGCCTTTATTTACCTCGCCCTCGGCGCGTATCGTGCCGCCGTGGCGGTTGACGATGCGCTGCACGGTGGCCAGGCCGATGCCGGTGCCGGGGAATTCGGTCTCGCTGTGCAGGCGCTGGAAGGCGTTGAACAGCTTATCGGTGTAGGCCGGGTCAAAGCCGGCGCCGTTGTCCCGGACGAAGAAGACCGGCCGGTCGCCGTCGCGGTTCTGGCCGAACTCGATGCGGGGGTGGTCGGTCTTGCCGGTGAACTTCCAGGCGTTGCCCAGCAGGTTCTCCAGCAGTGCCCGCAGCATCTGGGTATCGCCGTGAGCGGTAAGGCCCTTGGCGATAACGAACTCGACCTCGCGCTTCGACTGCTCTTCGTGGAGGCGTTCGGTAATCTCCAAAGCCAGGCCGCTCAGGTTCACCGTCTCCTGATGCAGCTCGCCCCGGGTGAGGCGGGAGAGCTTGAGGATGCCGTCGATAAGCTCGCCCATTTTCTGGCTGGCGTGGCGCAGGCGGTTGAGGTAGTCGCGGCCGGTTTCGTCGAGCTTGTCCGGATAGTCCTCCAGCAGGGCCTGGCTGAAACCGTCGATGCTCCGCAGCGGCGAGCGCAGGTCGTGCGAGACGGAATAGCTGAAGGCCTCCAGTTCCTTGTTGGCCGCCTCCAGGTGGGCCCCACTCTTGCGTAGCTCTTCTTCGGCGCGTTTGCGCTCGGTAATGTCGACGGTAACCGCCAGGATGCAATCCTTCCCGGCAAAGCTAATCGGCTCGGCGGAGAACAGCTGGGTACGGATTTCGCCGGACTTGATGTGGCAGCGGTACTCCTCGTTCATCACCCGGCTGTCCTGGCGTATCTTCCCTAATATCCTCTCCCGCTCCTCGGAGTCAGCCCACAGACCCAGTTCCAGGGAGCTGTGGTCGATGGCCTCCTGGCGCGTCCAGCCGGTATCGCGCGTAAAGCTGTCGTTGACCTCCAGTAAAACCCCTCCCTCCAGCGTACTGATGCACATGGCGTTGGGGCTGGAGCGGAAGGCCTTGGAGAAGTTGTCCTCCGACTCCTTGAGGGCCTCATCGGCCTTTTTGCGTTCGGTAATGTCGCGGCAGACGCAGAAGATGAGCTTCTGCCCGGCGAACTCGGCGCCGTTGGTGCTTATTTCCACGTCGTAGATGCTGCCGTCCTTGCGGCGGTGTTTCGTCTCGAAGTGGTCGCCGCTTTCATCAACGGTTCTAATCATCTCGACCACTTGCTCGCGCGGGTAGAGGAACTCCCAGTCCCAGACACTGAGCTGGCGGGCTTCCTCCAGGGAGTAGCCCAGCATATCGGCAAAGCGCTGGTTGGCCTCGTAGACGCGGCCGTCCTGGTCGAGGACGACGATGCCGTCGCTGGACTGCTCGATGAGGATGCGCCGGCGCACCGCTTCATCGGCCAGGGCCGCGTCCTTCTCTTTAAGCTCTTGGAGCTGCGTTTCGATTTCTTTCTGGTCGTTGCGGCGGGCGGCCGAGATGACAATCGTAAAAAAGGTGATGGTGACGATAAAAGCCAGCACCTCGGCCAGGTTAATAAAGGAGACGCCGGGAACAGTTATGAGCAGCGCGGCGGCGGTAAAGTAGGCCAGGGCGACGAATACGGACTGCCGCAGGTTTAACAGGAAGGGCGAGATGAGCAGCGGCAGGGCCACCCACATCAGCGACGCTTCGACGTTGGTCATCTGCTGGGATAAGATAATCTGGGCGGGCGCCGGTATTATCGGCGCTACCAGCGCCAGCACCAGGGCCGTGTGGTAATGACCGAGGCGGATGGCTAGATAGCCGACCAGCAGCAGGAAGGAGGCCCCGGCCATGGGTATCCAGGTGGGGTCGCCGGTTCTGTAGACGGCGATAAACCCCAGCAGTATCGAGAAGAAGATGAAAATGAAATAGGCCGCTAGTATCTGCCCGCGCCGGCGCTTCTCCGGCGATGCCAGGCTGGCCGCAGGTTGGGACATCCAGATGAGGCCGGCCCGGATGGCCCGCAGCGCCCTGGTTATTAAGTTCGGTTTACTTGCTTTTCTGGCAGTCATTGTTTCTTCTCCGGCAGCCGGACCAACGTAGAGGTCATCCGTCCGGCTGCCGATGCTCCCTTATTTACTTCTCGTTCCGGTTTGGCGCGGCCTATTCGTAGCCGGTGCTGTCCTGCTCAACCAGGCCGGTGTCGCTGCAGGTATAGGTGCCCTTGGTGGTGGCCGTCCTCAGGTGGTCGGGGTAGATCGGGTTGCCGGTGGGGAAGGCCGACATGTTGGACGTGGCTGTCTCCACGGCGGTGACCTCGGTCAGGTTGTTCTTAGCCATCATGACGTCCACGGCCGTCTGGACGGTGACCAGCTCGGCCTTGGCGGCTTCCACCTGCCCCTCGTCGGTAAGACCGGTGACGTTGGGTAGCACGATGGCGGCCAGCACGCCCAGAATAGCCACGACGATAAGTAGCTCTACCAGCGTGAAGCCCTTGTTTCTGCCTTTCAGCTCCCTCTTGAACCTGTTCATGTCCTTTTTCCTCCTGTTTATTATTAATTGGCTCGGTTTTAGCCGGTTAATTTTCCTTTTCCTTTAGCATTTGGGGCCGCTCGCCGTTTCTGCCGGCGGCCTGGCCGGGGCATCGATGAGCGGCATGTGGTAGCGGGCCAGGAAATCGTCCAGGTGGCTCCGCTCTATCCGGTAGTGCCCCGCGGGCAGCCGGAAGGCCGCCAGCTGCCCGGCGCTTATCCAGCGCAGCACGGTGGTATTACTGACGCCGCACTGCTTGGCCACGAAGCCGACCGAAATATATTCCGGTGTCCAGGATTCGGTTCTGTTCGACAAGCTGGCCTCCTCTCCGGGTCTGGCTCTGCCGTGTTCCCGGCAACCGCACCGCCCGTCAATAATGGTGCTTGCGGCGCTTGTTACGTTTGGAGTATATGAGGGGGGGGCTTGCGACCACCTAAAAATCCGGCGGAAAAACTGAATAAAAACTGAACAAAAGGTAAAATCCGCCGGTCGGCTAGCAAGAAGACGGGAATACGTTGGTGGTTTAACTGCGGCTGCCGCCAGAGCGGCCGGGTGGGAAAAGACTAAGACCGGGGCGCGGCTTACCAGTCGCCGCGGACGTAGGGGTTATCGCGGCGCTCGGCGCCGATGGTGGTCTCGCGGCCGTGGCCGGGGTGGACGATGGTCGCGTCCGGCAGGGTCATCAACCGGCGCCGGATGCTCTCCAGCAGGACGCGGCGGGAGCTGCCGGGCATGAGCGTGGTGCCGATGCCGCGGCGGAAGAGGGTATCGCCGGTAAAGACCCGCCCCTCGCCCCGCAGGCAGATGCTGCCGGGGGTGTGGCCGGGGGTGTGCAGTACGGTCAGGGTCGTATCGCCGAAGCAGATTTCGTCGCCCTCGCGGAGGAGGCGGTCGGGGGGACGGGGGGTGGGGTAGGAGATGCCGAACTGCGAGCTGTAGGCTCCGCGGCCTTCCAGGAAATCGGCGTCCTCGATGTGAATGGCCGCCCCGGCGCCGGTGGCCTCCTGGATATCGTGGAGGGCGGCGATGTGGTCGGAGTGGCCGTGGGTGAGGACGATGGTGCCGATGTCCAGGCCGGAGGCGGCGATGGCCTCCCGGATGGTGGCGGCGTTGCCGCCGGGGTCGATGACGATGCCTTCCCCCGAGGCCGCTTCGCCAACGATATAGCAGTTGGCCGATAGCGAGCCTACCACCAGCCGGGTAATAATCAGGTTATCATCCAATTTAACTTCCGGTTTATCTTAAATGTCATTCCGAGGATTGCAATGACGAAGGAATCTGGCTTATGACGCGCCATTCCCAAAATAGCAGATGGGCGGTGATTAAGCAAGCGGGGGTCAGTAGCCCTTTTGCTTGTCGACGACGTTGAGGAGGGGCTGGCCGGCTAAATAGAGGCGCAGGTTATCGCAGAAGAGGGTGGTGGCCTGCTCCATGTAGTCCTCCATGCCGCCGGAGACGTGCGGGCTGATGATGACGTTGTCCATGTCCCAGAGGGGGCTGTCCGGGGGGAGGGGCTCCGGGCTGGTCACGTCCAGGCCGGCCCCGCCGATGCGCCCCTTTTGCAGGGCCTCGGTGAGGGCCTCCGGGTCGATGACGGAGCCTCGGGCGATGTTGATAATCACGCCGGTGGGCTTCATGACGGCCAGCTCGTTTTGACCGATGAGGTGGCGCGTGTTTGGCGTGAGCGGCGTGGCCACGACCACGTAGTCGCTCTCCCGCAGGAGCAGGTTGAGCTGGGCGGCCGGCAGCAGCGTGTCCACGTGGCGGGCGTGCCCCGGCTTCTTGGCCGAGCGGCGCGTGGCGATGACCTTCATGCCGAAGGCGCGCGAGAGGCGGGCTACCTCCCGCCCGATGTTGCCCAGGCCCACGATGCCCACCGTCTTGCCGCGCAGCACCGCCGGGCCGAAGCGCCGCCACTCGTGCTTGAGCTGCTGGCGCAGGCTCTGGTGCGACCGTTTGGCGAACATGAGCATCAGCCCCATAACGAACTCGCCGATGGGGGTGGCGTGGATGCCGGAGACGCCGGTAATCGTCACCGGGCTGTTCCAGAGGGGCGTGCCCTGGTGGCGGTCGACGCCGGCGGATATCGTCTGGAACCACTTGAGGTTGGGGGCGCGCTCGGTGACGCCCGCCGGGGGGACGAAGCCGTACATCACCTCGGCCCAGGCCAGCAGGTCTTTCACCTTGTCGCCGCGGGGGGCCGCCTCCCGCGGGGGGTCGCCGGGGATAATCGTCATTTGCCTGACCTTAATGGCCGGGCTGACGGCGGCGATGCGCTGGAGAATCTGCTCGTCCGGCGGGAGCAGGGACTTATCGAAGCTGAAGTTGACCAGGAGCACGTTGAGAGACTTCATGCGGGGGGCACCTCGTTGATTATTTCCACTTTGAGCAGGTTGGTCGAGCCGGGGATGCCGATGGGCACGCCGCCAGTAATTACAATCAGGTCGCCGGGGCGGGTAATCCCCAGCTGGCGCGTCAGGGCCGCCCCGGAGGCGAAAAGCTCCCGCAGCGTGGCCGCCCCGCCGGTGGCGAAGGGGTAGACGCCCCAGTGCAGCCGCAGCCGCCCGGAGACGGCCTCGTCGGAGGTGATGGCCAAAATGGGCACGCGCGGGCGGTACTTGGCGACGCGCCGGGCCGTGGAGCCGGAGTGGGTAAAGGCCACGATGGCCGCCGCCCTCAGCCAGGCGGCGGTGTGGCAGGCGCTGTAGCTGATGAGCTCGTCGGTCTCCCGCTCAATCCACTCGCTCCGCTCGCTGAGGAGGTGGTCGTAGGGGAGCTTTCGCTCCGTCTCGCGGGCAATCTGGGCCATCATCCTCACGGCGGCCACCGGGTAGCGGCCGATGGAGGTCTCCGCCGAGAGCATGGTGGCGTCCGTCCCGTCGAAGATGGCGTTGGCCACGTCGGTGACCTCGGCGCGGGTGGGTCGGGCGGCGCCGACCATCGATTCCAGCATCTGGGTGGCGGTGATGACCGGCTTGCCGGCCCGGTTGCACTTGGCGATGATTTCTTTTTGTATCAGGGGCACCTTTGCCAGGGGGATGTCCACGCCCAGGTCGCCCCGCGCCACCATGACGCCGTCGGAGGCCGCCAGGATAGCGTCGAAGTGGCGCACCGCCTGTACCCGCTCTATCTTGGCGATGAGGAGAATTTCGTTATTCTCCTGGCGCAGTATCTCCCGCACGGCTTCAATATCGGCGGCATCACTCACGAAAGAGACGGCGATATAGTCCGGCTTCAGGGTCGCGGCGAAACGGATGTGATTGCGCAGGGCCTCGGTCAGGAACGGCGCCGAGCCGCGCACGCCGGGCACCACCAGGCCGCGCCTTTCGGTAACGGTGCCGCCCACCATCACCCGGCAGGTAATGTCGCCGCCGGCCTCGGCGAGGACGCGCAGCCGCATCGCCCCGTCGTCGAGGAGGACGGTATCGCCCGGCTTGACGTCCTGGGGCAAATTGGGTAAATCCACCGGCAGCCGGGAGGCGTCGCCGATAACGTCGCGGGTGGTCAGGGTGAGGATAGCGCCCTTTTTGAGGACGGCCTGGCCGCCCTGGAGGCGGCCGATGCGGTACTTGGGGCCGGGGATGTCCGCAATGATGGAGACGGGCACGCCCAGGCGGCGGCTGAGGCGCCGCACCGTGGCGGCGTAGCGGCGGTGCTGCTCCAGGGTGCCGTGGGCCAGGTTGAGGCGGGCGATGTCCAGCCCGGCGCGGATAAGCCGCTCGATAACGGCCGCCGTGCCGGCCGCCGGGCCCAATGTGGCCACAATCTTGGTGCGTCTTCTGAGGAACGCGGGCTGTTTCATGTTGTCTTCAGGCGCCCAGCCTCTCGCCAAAGGCCCTCCCGTAGTCCTGGCAGGCGTGCATCCCCTCCGAGGTGGCTGCCTTGGCCTCCACCAGGTTGAAGGCGCCCAGCTCGAAGGGCTCCATCCCGAAGACGTGCTCCATGGTATCAAAGACCATTCTGGCGGCGTTGCCGTCGTGGGTGTAGGAGCCGAAGGCCCCGCCGAGCTTGCCTTTGAGGTCGGCCCGGCGCGCCCGGAAGAGAAACTGCTTCATCGGCTCCGTCATGTCCAGATAATAGGTAGGGCAGCCGAAGATATAGCCGTCGCAGCCGGTTAAATCCTCAGCATCTTTAATCTCGCCCACTTTCTTGACCTTGACTTCCTGCCCGCTGATGCGGACGCCCTCGGCGATGTAGTCGGCCATCTGCCGGGTGTTGCCGCTGAGGCTGAAATAGGCGATGAGTACCTTTTTCATGGGCATACCTCCCCGTTTGGTAGTTCCGGGACGCGCGGGATGCTCAGACGCTGACGGCTTTTTGCGACTGCCACAGCCCGTGGATGTTGCAGTAGGCGGCGGCGTAAATCACGCCGGGCTTGGCCGTCTTCATGGTCAGGCTCACCTCGTGGTGGGTGTAGACGGGCCCCTGGTTGGGCCCCGCCGCCGCTTCCCCGTGGGCGGTGAACTCCACCCGGCCTACCTGGACGGGGAACTTCTCGCCTTCGGCGTGAAAGTAGACGGCAATCCAGCGGATGTGGTGCTCGGTGGTGTTGGGGTGGGCAATCTCCTTGCCCACGCTTACCTTGACCGGAAAGAACTCCCCGGCCTTAACGCGGTCGGCGCACTCGATGACGGGGACGTGCTTTTCGGTCTTCCAGTCGGCGGTTTGATAAAGCTCTCCTAGTGTTGTCATGGCCTCCTCCTTGCTAAAATACTCGCGACGCGCTAGCCGATGGTGCAGCCCGGCGCCCGGATGATGAGCACCGGCACGGGGCTGGCGTTGAGGACTTTGCTGGCCACGCTGCCGTGCGTCCACCGGCTGGGGCCGGTGCGGCCGTGGCTGGACATGACGACGATGTCGCAGCCGGGGGTCTTGGCGTAGATGGTGATTTCCTCGGCGGGGTTACCCAGCAGCACCTCGGTTTCCACCTTGACGCCCTCTTTCTTGAGGCCGTCGGCTATCCTGGCCAGGTATTTTTCCGCCTGGGCCTCCTCCTTGCCAGTAGCCTCCGGCACCAGACGCTGTTCATTCGGCTGATTGGGGTCGTCGATGGGACGGTAGCCCTTGACGCGCTCGGTAACGCTGACGAGGATGACTTTTTCTGCCTGGCAGCCGCGGGCCAGTTCCTCGGCGTAGGGCAG
Organism: Dehalococcoidales bacterium; assembly: GCA_034430515.1. Taxonomy (GTDB): domain Bacteria; phylum Chloroflexota; class Dehalococcoidia; order Dehalococcoidales; family RBG-16-60-22; genus DAOUEH01. Next base: position 21,430 of record DAOUEP010000077.1, read on the forward strand.
GGCGCATTCGGCCAGTTTGGAGCCGTCCAGCGGTACCAGGATTTTCTTAAACATACTGCCTCCTTTAGCTTGCCTCGCCTTTAGCCTAATTATATGTTTAATCCGGAAAAATTGGTAGCGGGCCGCGGTTACCGGCGGCGCGCCCGTCCGGTATCATCTTAGCAGGATTTTAGGCGCGCGGCGATGGAGAAGTTATAAAATCGCCGGATAAAAAGTTACAAAACTGTGTCATCTGGGCGCCGGGGCAGGCGGCGGCCCGGCCGGTCAGTAAATCTCCTCACCGCTCAGGATGACCATGTCCTTGACCATGGGGATGAATTTCTGGAGGAAGCCCTGGTACTGGGGCGTTGGGGCGGCCTTTTCCTCGAACTCGGCGACGCTGGTCAGGTGGACGATGCCGGCGTAGTGGTAGGGCGGCTCGCCCGCGGACGACCCGGTTATCTTCACCAGCTCGTACTTCTTCACGGCGGGGAGGCCGTCAATCAGGGGGCCTTTCTCGCTGGTGACGTACTCCTTGAAGGCGGCGTCGGTGACGTGCTCCGCCAGGTTATACAGGATGATTCGCTTGGCCATGGCTTACCTCCATTTTGCTGTTATTAAGTGCATCTTACTCTCCCTCGGGATACGATGCAAGCCGGGGAATGGTAGGGTAAAGGGGTGGGGCAAACTGCGGGCTAAGCGGCCGATGTGCCAGGGTGGTTTACCCGCCGGAGCTTCAGCGCAGGCGGGGAATAGATAACTCCGATGGGGCGGGGAGGGGAAAAGAGCGTACCCCCAAGCGGATTCGAACCGCTGCTGCCGGCGTGAAAGGCCGGTGTCCTAGGCCTCTAGACGATGGGGGCCCGCAACATAAAGTATACCAGACAAACGCCCCCCGGACAATACACCCCCCGTCGCGCCGGGCGCCCGCAGCTTGTCTGCCGGGGCCGGCTATAGTAAAATTATAGTAGCGGATAACCTGACGAGGTGACATAATATGCCCATCTACGAGTACGAGTGCGGCAAGTGCCAGCATCGCTTTGAGGTAAAACAGAGCTTTAAGGATAAGCCCGAGGCGGCCTGCCCCCAGTGCCGGGAAACGGCGCGGCGCATCTTTCACCCCACGCCGATAATCTTTAAAGGCAAGGGTTTCTACGTTACCGACCACCGCCCGGCCCCCAAAGATGGGGAGGGCAAGCCTGCCTCCGGCGAGACTAAGCCCGCCGCGGGAAAGGCCGAGGCCGGCCAGGGCAAGAAGTGAAGGCGCTATTACAGCGGGTCAGCGGCGCTGGCGTCACCGTCGCCGGTGAGGAGGTGGGGCGCATCGGACGGGGGCTGGTGGTCTTCGTCGGCGTGGCCGAAGGCGATACGGAGCGGGACGCGCGGTATCTGGTGGAGAAGCTGGTCAACCTGCGCATCTTCTCCGACGATAACGAAAAGTTCAACCTCTCGGCGCGGGATACCGGCGGGGAGTTACTCTTGGTGAGCCAGTTCACCCTGCTGGCCGAGACACGCCGGGGGCGGCGGCCCAGCTTCGTGGCCGCGGCGGCGCCGCAAGAGGCCGAGCGGCTCTTTGACTACACCGTCGAGCTGGCCCGCGCCAGCGGCCTGCGGGTGGCCACCGGGCGCTTTCAGCAGCACATGGTGGTGGACATCCAGAACGACGGGCCGGTCACGGTGATGCTGGACAGCCGCGATAAGTTCGGCTAAAGCGCGAAAGGGGACGACATGAGCAACGACGACAGAGAGAAACTCAAGAAGCTTCTGAGCTACTGGGTGGAGCACAATCAGGAGCACAGCGAGGAGTTCCGGGAGTGGGCCGGTAAGGCCCGCGACATGGGCGAGGCCGAGGCCGCCGCCGAAATCCTGGAGGCGGTAGCCAACATGGATAAGGTCAGCGCCATCCTCTCGGGGACACTCAAGCGGCTGGGAGGTAGTTAGTCATGTGTCTGGCCAAGGCTTACATCGGCGGTAACGGTCAGGAAGAGCTGCTGGCCGAGGAGGTCGCCTCGCTCAAGGCCGAGGGCGGCAAGCTCCTGTTAACCACGCTCTTCGGAGAGCAGCGGGAGGTGACCGGTACTATCAAAGAGATAGACTTTAGGACGAGCCGCATCCTGCTGGAGAAGGCCGCCTAGCCAGCTTCTCTAGAGCAGCTTCAACGTCTGGGCCTCCAGCTCCAGGCTGATGTCCAGCGCCTTATAGGAGTGCGTCAGCGCCCCCACCGAGATAATATCCACGCCCGTTTCCGCCACGGCGCGCACCGTATCCAGCGTAATCCCCCCCGATGCCTCAATTTTGGCCTTGCCCGCCACCAGCGTCACGGCGCGCCGCATCTCGTCGGGCGGCATGTTGTCCAGCATGACGATATCGGCGCCGGCCCGGGCGGCCTCGGCGGCCTCCGGGGCGGAGGTCACCTCCACCTCGATGGTAATGCCCTCGGGGGCATTGCGGCGGGCTTTAGCGATAATGTCCCTGAGCTTGAGGCCGGTGGCGCGCAGGGCGGCCAGGTGATTGTCCTTGATGAGGACGGCGTCGCCCAGGTGGAGGCGGTGATTGTGGCCGCCGCCGGCCCGCACGGCGTATTTCTCCAGCCGCCGCAGGCCCGGCGTGGTCTTGCGGGTATCCGCGATGCGGGCTTTTGTCCCGGCGACCGCCGCCACGTATTGCGCCGTCAGCGAGGCGATGCCGCTGAGGCGCTGCAGGAAGTTGAGGGCGGTGCGCTCCGCCTTGAGGATGGCGGCCAGTCCCCCGCTGACGCTGGCGGCGATGTCGCCCGGCTTGATGGGGGTGCCGTCCGGGATGAGAATATCTACCTTGAGCGACGGGTCAACGGTAAGAAAGACGCGCGCCGCCACCCCGATGCCGGCCAGCACGCCGGCCTCTTTGACGAGCACCTCCGCCTTTCCGGTGAGATAGTCGGGCAGCAGCGCCCGGCTGGTGACGTCGCCCCGGGGGGTGTCCTCGGCCAGGGCGGTATCGATAATACCCTGAACCCGGTCTGCGGAGAGGTAAGCGGCGAGGTCGGGACGGTCTCCCTGCGGAGTGCTGAAATCCATTTGGCTTGTCTCCACCCCGAACCCCCAATGTGTCATTGCGAGGAGCGCCAGCGACGCGGCAATCTTTTCCTCCCCACCCCGTCGGAGTTATCTATTCTTGCCCCGGCGCCTACTTCTCCTGGCGGACGACGACGCTGCCCCGGGCGACGCGCATGGTGGCGCCGGACTCTACCTTGATGACGATGCTGTCCTCCGAGATGCTATCAATCGTCCCGTAGATGCCGCCGGCGGTCATGACGCGGTCGCCCTTCTGCAAGTTTTGCATCATATCTTGCTGCTGTTTCTGCCGCTTGCGCTGCGGCCGAATCATGACGAAGTAGAAAAGCGCGAAGATGGCCACCAGGAAGGCCAGCATGTACCAGGTGGAGTTGGGGTCGGCCTCCTCACCCTCGGCGGCCCCGAAGTAACAGCCGCTGAACAACACCATGACTGCTACGAGCAGCCCGGCGATGAGAGCGATTTTGAGTACCTTATTCATTTTTCCTCCCGATTTGTCCTGCCGGTTTCTATTTTACCCTGCAGCGCCCAGGGACTGGTCTTAGTAATCCACACCTTGACCAGCTGCCCCCGGTAAGCGGTGCTGCCGGAGAAAAACACCAGTATATCGCGGCGCGTCCGCCCGTACCACTTGCCCCGCCGCCGCCCCTCCACCAGTACCTCCACCGCGCTGTCCATCAGGCTGGCGTTGTGCTCCGTCTGGAGGCGCTCCTGGAGCGCCTCGGCCGCAGCCAGCCGGGCCTTTTTGACCTCCGGCGGCACGTCGTCGGCCAGCTCCCGGGTGGCGACCGTCCCCGCCCGCGGCGAGTAAGCGGCTATATGCACTGTAGCAAACTTTAGCTCGGAGAGCAAGTTCAGGGTGGCCTGAAACTGCGCCTCGGTCTCGCCGGGAAAGCCGACGATAATATCGGTGCTCAGGGCCACGCCGGGTATTTTCTCCCGTATTCGCGCCACCAGGTCGCGGTACTGCGCCACGGTATAGCCGCGCCGCATCGCCCGCAGGACGGCGTCGCTGCCTGCCTGCACCGGCAGGCTGATTTGCTCGCAGACCTTGTCCAGAGCGGCAATGGCGGCGATGAGCCGGTCGCTCATGTCCTTGGGGTGGTTGGTCAGAAAGCGCAGGCGCTCAAGACCGGCGACGCCGTTAAGGGCGGCCAGCAGGTCGGCCAGGTCGGGCTTACCGGGGAGGTCGTGGCCGTAGGAATCGACGTTCTGGCCCAGCAGGGTAATCTCCTTTGCCCCCCGCCCCGCCAGGTTGCTGACCTCGGCGACGATTTCGTCCGGCGGACGGCTGCGCTCCCGCCCGCGCCGGTAGGGGACGATGCAGTAGCTGCAGAAGTTGTCACACCCCTGGATGATGTTGACGAAGGCGGTGGGGCCGGGGTGGCGGGGGAGCGACGGGGTGGCGGCTGGCTCCAGCCACGGCGCGGCCTCCCCCGGCTTGAAGAAGTAGTCCACGTGCGGGTAGCGCTTTTTAAGATTTGTAATATCGGCGTCCACCAGGCAGCCGGTCAGGGCCAGAGTTATCTCCGGGCGCGCCTTTTTGAGGGGCCGGAGGGCGGCCAGCTTGTTGACGACGCGGTTCTCGGCGCTCTGGCGCACCACGCAGGAGTTGAGCACGACCAGGTCGGCCTCGTCAATGCCGGCGGCCTGATAGCCCAGCTCCTCGAAGCGGGCGGCCAGCCGCGCCGACTCGGCATGGTTCATCTGGCAGCCGATGGTCCAGATATGGTAGGTAGGCATGATGATTTATCTTTCCGGGACAAAGGGATAATATCAGTGATGAATTCGGGAGTTTTCCAAGCTCGCGACGGTTTGGTGGCGGAGGGGGAGGGATTCGAACCCTCGACCCCGGTTACCCAGGGTAAGCACTTAGCAGGCGCCCGCACTAGACCACTATGCGACCCCTCCCCGGCCAGTAAAAAAGAGTATTTTTAACAGTTTTATGATAACATAATCCGCCGGGTGGCTCAATGGGAGGAGGGGATAGAATTATAGGCTAAGCGGCGGATGCCGCGAGGGTGGCTAGGGTGGGAATAGATAACACCGAGGGTGGGGGCTTACTTCCGGGCGCAGCCGATAATCTCGTCGAGGGACTTTATCCCCTCCTTAGCCATAAACGCCTCGATGCCCTCCAGCACGTCCAGGGCGGCGCGCGGGTTGGCGAAAGTGGCCGACCCCACCTGCACGGCGCTGGCGCCGGCCATGAAGAACTCCAGGGCGTCGGCGGCGCTGGCGATACCCCCGCAGCCGATGACGGGCACGTCCACCGCCCCGCTTACCTCGTAGACCATCGCCAGGGCGATAGGCTTGATGGCCGGGCCGGAAAGCCCGCCGGTGACGCTGCCGATGGCCGGGCGGCGTTGAGCAACGTCGATGGCCATGCCCTTAACGGAGTTAATCAGCGCGACGGCGTCGGCCCCGGCCTGGACGCAGGCTTGAGCCACGGCGGTAATATCGCCGGTATTGGGCGTCAGCTTGACGATGACGGGCAGGGTGGTGGCCTGACGCACCGCGGCGGTGACCGCGGCGGCCGTATCCGGCCGGGCGCCGAAGGCGGCCCCACCCGCGCTCACGTTGGGGCAGGAGATATTGACCTCCAGGCCGCTGACGCCTTTGACGCCGGTAAGTCTGGCGGCGAGCTTGCCGTAATCGGTGATGCTGTCCCCGGCGATATTGACGATGACGGGCACCCGCCACTTCGCCCAGAGGGGGGCCTTCTCCCTGATAACGGCGGCCACGCCGATATTCTGCAAGCCGATGGAATTGAGGACGCCGCCGGCCGTCTCCACCAGGCGCGGCTGGGGATTCCCCTCCCGCGGCGCCAGCGTCGTCGCCTTGCAGACGATAGCGCCCAGCCGCTGGATATCGAAAACGTCGGCGTACTCCGTGCCGTAGCCGAAGGTGCCGGAGGCGGTCATCACCGGGTTGGCCAGGGTCAGGCCCGCCGGGCTTTCGGGGGCGAGTTTTACCGATAGGTTCGGGGGCATTTGGCCTCCTGCGGGTACACTCTGGCAGAAAGCTTACCAGACGGCGCGCCGCCAATGCAAGTCGGCTGGGGGCTAACCCTCAGGCGAAAGGGGTGGTGGTATCATTGTTAGCTGGCGTGGCAGGCGGTATCCTGATGATAAGGAAACGAGCCATGCCACAGACCAATACGGTTAAACAGGCGTCATCGCCCGGCGAGCGGGTGCAGCGGCTCCGCGCCGCCTGCGACCTGACCTCCTGCCAGCTGGCCGAGATGGCCGGCATCCCCGCCGAGCACGTGATGCAGTTCGAGAGCAACCTGCCCCTGCCGCTGGACAGCAAGCGCCGCATCCTCAAGGAGCTCTGGGGCCTCCGGGCCAAGCAGAACGGCGCTTAAACTCCCCCTGCCTTTTATCCCCCGAATTTATTGCGGTAAAGCACGTCGCCGAGCTGACGCTTGGGGACGTGGCGCACCAGATTTTCGTCCACCCAGATGGCCGTCTTGTCGGTCGCCGCATCGGCCACGGGATGCTCCTCCGGGTAGCCCAGGGCGATGACCAGGGCAATGTCGCGGCTCTCGGGGATGTCCAGAATCGGCTTGAGGCTGCTTTCGTCGTACATCAGTACCGGGCAGGCGCCCAGGCCCTGGTCCCAGGCCACCAGGATAATGTTCTCCGCCGCCAGGCCGACGTCGTAGTAAGTGACGCGGCGGCGGTTGGCGTTTTTTCCCCAGTCCTTGTTGATGAGGACGATGATGTAGGCGTGGGGGGTGTTGGCGGGTCGCGGGCCGCCCTTTTCCGGGGGCAGCTTTATCGAGCCGCCGATGTGCTCGTAGACCCCCGGAAGTATGGTACTATCATTGATGGCGATATACTCGCAGACCTGGTCGTTCCGGCCCGATGGCGCCAGCCGGGCGGCGTCGACGCACCTCTCCAGGGCGGCGTCGGGGACGGGTTTATCCAGAAACCTCCGTATCGAGCGACGCGTGGTCGCGGCTTCGTAGACGTTCATTTGCATACCTCCTCAGTATCGCTGTCGCGGCTGGCCGCCAGTTCTTCAAGCCGCCGCATCATCGCCTCCCAGTGGCTGCCCCGCCAGTAGATACGGCGGCAGGCCGGGCACTCCATGTACTGGTTTTGCGTCTTAAAGACGTAGGGCGGCACGCGCCCGGCGACCTCCTCCGGGCGGCGGGCTTCCAGCGCCCGGTTGCATTCCAGGCAGAGGGTAAATGGGTAGTGGGGCACCGCCAACTCCAGCGCGGCGATGACCTGCGGCAGCTGCCGCTCCGGCACCTCGCTCTCGATGAGGACGGCCTTAAGCCGCCCGCTCTTGACCACCCGCCGCAGCATGATGCCGCTGTCGCGGGTGAGCACCACCCGGCCTTCGGCCAGGGCCTGGCGCACCAGGTCGGTATCGTCGTCGCCGGTGAAAAAGGTGCTGTCGTAGCCCATCAGGCGCAGCCAGCGGGCCAGCTTGCCGACGTTATGGTCGACGATGAATTTTATAGCTCAATCTCCATCCCCTCGTAGCCCACTTCAATCTCGATTCCCAGCGCGGCTGCGGCGCTGGCGAGCTCGGTCTTTATCTCCGCCTCGTCGGGGACGTTCATGTGCACCGTAACCACCCGGGGCAGGTAGCCGTGAATCTGGCGGAAATCTTCCAGTTCCTCTCTGAGCATACCGGCGGTGAGGTGCCCCGACCAGCCGGCGTTGCCGCCGTAGCGGTTGAGGCCGGTAACGTCGGCGACGAGCAGCTGCGGCGATACCAGCCGCCAGCACTCGCTTAGCCCCGGCCCGGTATCGCCGGTGTAGAAGAGCCTTTTGCCGTCCGGCGCGGCCACCTGGTAGCCGACGGTGGGCACGGCGTGGTTCACCGTTACCGGCAGGACGCGGTAGCCGGCCACGTCCGCCTCCCGTCCGGGGGTAAGCTCCTGGAAGCGCAGCACCGGCTTTTCCGGGGGGCGCTCGAAAAAGCGGGGGTAGACGATGTTATTGAGCAGGTGGGTGGTGAGCACGTCGTAAACTTCCCGGGTGGTGGCTATGGTAACACTCTTACGGGCTATCAGAAAGCTCATCGCCAGGGCGGGGACATCGCGGACATGGTCGTAGTGCTGGTGGGTCAGCAGCACGGCGGTAAGCCGCTGCTGCTCCGCAAGTGTGAGGCCGGTCAGCCAGCCGGCGTCCACGGCGAGCACATCGTCGATGAGGAGGCTCAGGCAGCCGGTCTGCCGCGAGGCCGCGTTGTGCGCCCCCAGGATTTTTACCTTCAATATGACTCCTCTAGCCGGTGATGGCGAAGGGGTTGTACCGGGTCTGGTAGTCGTAGGTATCCACGCCCTCCCGGCGTTTCAGCCAGTTGACCACGGCGTAGGTTACCGGCGTGAAGACCGTCTCGATGAGGGTCTTGGCCAGCCAGTGGTAGAGTATCGTTATCGGCATGAAGACGGGCGTCCCGATGAAGGCCAGGGTGAGGAAGACGCCGCTGTCCAGCCCCTCGCCCACGATGGTGGAGCCGATGGTGCGGCTCCAGAGGAAACGCCCGCGGGTGAGCAGCTTCATCCGGGAGAGGACGAAGGAGTTGGCGAACTCGCCGACGAGGTAGCCCGCCAGCGAGGCCCCCAGGATGCGCGGCGTCTGCCCTAAAATGGCCTCGTAGGCCGCCTGCTCCCCCCAGAAACTGGCCGAGGGCAGAATCTGGCCTATCCAGGCGAAGAAGACGAAGATTAAGTTGCAGGCGAAGCCCAGCCAGATGACCCGCCGCGCCACGCGGTAGCCGTAGACCTCGGTGAGGATATCGCCCAGGATGTAGCTCAAGGGGAAGAGCAGCACCGCCGCCGGCAGGCTGACGATGCCGAAATCCACGAACTTGATGACGACGATATTGGCGGTGATGAAGCAGGTGACGAAGATGGCGATGATAATCACCAGGCGGTGGGAGATTTTCATGGCCTATATCCAGCGGCGGTGGCGGAAGAAGATGAGCATGGCCCCGGCGATGACCCCCATGACCACCAGCAGGATGACGAAGCTCTGCAAGCTGCCGGCCTGGATGCCGCCGGGCAGGGCGACGTTCATGCCGAAGAGGCTGGAGACAATCAGGAAGGGCAGCACGATGGTGGAAAAGATGGTCAAAAGGCGCGTCACCCGGTTGATGCGGTAGGTGGCCAGGGTGTAATCGGTGTCCTTGAACACCTCGATGACCTCCTTGGCCTCGTCCAGGGTATCGCATATCTTGTTCATGTGGTCCGTCAGGTCGCCGAAGTAGACGGTCAGGTCAATCTTGGTAAAGCGCTTCAACCGCCGCTCCAGGGCCAGCAGCAGGTTGCGGATGGGGAACATGACGCGCCGCTGGGCGATGATGTCCCGCCGCAGGATGCTCAGCTCCTTGGCCGTCTCCAAGTTCTCGTCGAAGACGTTGTCCTCCATGTCCTCCATCAGGCTCAGGATTTTGTCCAGCACCGGGAAGTACGAGTCGATGGAGCGGTCGAGGATGCGGTAGAGCAGGTAGCCGGAGCCGTGGCTGAAATACTCCTGGCGCGATTCCTCGTTGGCCTGGCAGTCGCGGAAGAGGGCCGAAAGGGTGCGCAGCTCGCCGCTATGCAGCGTCACCAGGAACTTGTCGCCCACGAAGGCCGACCACTGCCGCTTGGTGCTTACCCGCGTCACCTTGTCGAAGACGGGCAGGTGGAAGATGGCGAAGAGGTACTCCGGGTACTCGTCCACCTTGGGCAGTTGTTTGCGGCTGAGGGTGTCGTCCAGGTCGAGGGGATGGAAATGGTAGTTCTCGGCCAGGTAATCTATCTCGCGCTGGGTCGGCGGCTCCACGTTGACCCAGGTCAGGTCGCCCCAGGTAATCGTCTCCACGTGCAGCGGCTCTTCCGGCAGCGGCTCTGCCTTGATTTCCGGCTTCTTGCGGCCGGTTCCCTTTTTACCGACATTAAGACTGGCCATGACCGTTACCTCTCGCTCGGATAGCGCTAAATTATTGTAGCATACTTGCCGCCCGATAGCACCCCTTATTAACGGGCTAAGCCGTGAACGAGCCGAGGGCGGCAGGGTGGGAATAGATAATACCGACGGGGCGGGGTGGCCGGGAAAACGCCCAAAATTGACATTAGTCCGTGTGTTCGCTAAACTTTTTACTAACACTCCGCCCTTCCCTGAGGAACTGCCCATGCCGGACATCAACGCCATCGCTGATAACCTGGCCGCCGCGCTCAAAAAGCACCGCGCCGACTACCTGGAAGCGCGCCTGGAAGAGAGCCAGACCAGCCACATCACCTACCGGGGCAAGCAGCTGGAATCGGTGGGGCGCTCATCCGCCAGCGGCGGCAACGTGCGGGCGCTGGCAAAGGGGGGCTGGGGCTTCACCAGCTTCAACGAATTTAGTGGGCTCTCCGAGCGCGTCGGTCTGGCCGCCGCCCAGGCCAAAGCCGCCGGATCGGGCCAGAGCCGGCTGGCCGAAGTCGCCCCGGCGCGGGCAGACGTGCCCAGCGGAGTAGCCCAGAACCCGGTGGAGATTCCCCTGGCCGAGAAGAAGCGCCTGCTGGACGAGTACAACCGGATTATCTGGAGCGTGCCGCGCATCCAGACGGCCACCATCGGCTACAGCGACTCGCGCCGCCGCGTTATCTTTATGAACTCCGAGGGGAGCTGCATCACCCAGGAGCGCGCCGACGTCGGCCTGCGCCTGATGGCCGTCGCCGCCAAGGACGGCGAGGTGCAGCAGGTGGGCCTCTCCCTGGGCAGCCGCGGCGATTTCGGGGCGATTAAGGGTCTGCATCAGCAGGTCGAGGAGATGGCCCGCAACGCCGTGGCCCTGCTCGATGCGCCGGCGGCCCCGGGCGGCGAGTATACCGTCGTCCTCGACCCCATCCTGGCCGGCGTCTTCGTCCACGAGGCCTTCGGCCACTTATCCGAATCGGACTTCGTCTACGAAAACGACCGCATGCGCGAAATCATGACCCTGGGCAAGGAGTTCGGCGGCCGTCACCTCAACGTCGTCGATGCGGCGGCGCTGCCCAACCTGCGCGGCAGCTACGCCTACGACGACGAGGGTACCCCGGCGCACCAGACCTACCTCATCCGGGAGGGCAAGCTCGTCGGGCGGCTGCACTCGCGGGAGACCGCCGCCAGGATGAAGGAGAAGCCCACCGGCAACGCCCGCGCCGTGAGCTACCGCTACCCGCCCATCGTGCGCATGACCAATAC
>DAOUEP010000078.1:0-2196 GCA_034430515.1 Dehalococcoidales bacterium
AAGGCCAGCGAGACCCACATCGCCGAGATAATGGCGCCGACGCCGAAACAGATGAACCCGGCGATAAAGATGGGGATGGCCAGTAGGCCGATGAGAAAGATTGTCCCGGCCCGCCCGTTGGTCATGTTCCAGCTCTCCCGGATAGCCTCCGTGGCGTTCAGTTTCTTATCCAACACCAGGTAGGGCACGAAGGCCAGCTTGCAGGCGAAGATAATGCCCGGCACGATGAGCAGGATAAAGCCGACGGCGATGATGACCGCCGTTAGCAGGCTGGCCGCCACCACGTTGAGATAGTTCTTAAAGCCCTCGAACATGTCGGCCACCTCCGGCTTCTCGCCGCGGGCGGCCTTGAGCGAGGCGTAGGCCACCCCGTAGCCCACCGGGTTGACCACAAACACGCTGTATAAAGTCGTGAAAAATCCCAACGCCACCACCGCAACGACGCCCGGAAACCAGTTGTTCACGCCCGAAGGAATACTGATGGCGATGTAGACAATCACTATCAGGAGCAGCTCGGGAAAGTATTTCCAGAGCCGCCGCCAGCCGTTATCGTACGAAGCGCCGACGCCCGGCCTCACCGGGGTATTGTCCTGAGTGGTCATTTCAGCCTCCTGATAAGACTATGAGATAAGAAAACCATCCTCTCCAAAATATACTATTGCCCACGCCGCGGTGTCAACGCGCCTTACGGCAATACCTGGCAGGCCGGGCAGAGGTAGGTGCCGCGCCCCCGCACCACGATGCGCTCTATCGGCGCGCCGCAGCGGGGGCAGTGCTTGCCGACGCCGTGGGCCACGCTGAACTCCTCGTGGGCGGTGCCGGGCCGCCCGTCGGGGCGGATGTAGTTGCGCACGCTGGCCCCCTGGAGCCTGAGCGCCTTGAGCAGCACGCGGCGGATGGAGGCGTGCAGCCGGGCGACTTCCGCGCCGGTGAGGCTGCCCGCCGGGCGCAGCGGGTGAATTTGAGCGTCGAAGAGGGACTCGTCGGCGTACATGTTGCCGATGCCGGCGATGACGCCCTGGTCGAGGATAACGGGCTTGATGGGGGCCTTGCGGCCGCGCAGCATCCCCGCCAGCGCCTCCGGTGTGAAGGCGTCCTCCAGCGGCTCCGGCCCCAGCTTGGCGGCTACAATGTCCTCGCTTTCGTCCAGCCACATCACCCCGAACTTGCGCGGGTCCCAGAAGTGGACTTGGGTGCCGTTGTCCAGGTCTAAAATGGCGCGGCTGAACCTGTCCTCGGCGGGGTCGATGAGCAGCGAGCCGGTCATCTTCATGTGCATCACCAGCATCCCGCCGCCGCTGAGGTGAAAGAAAAGGTACTTGCCCCGCCGCGTCAGGGCGGTGATGCGCTGCCCTATAACCCGGCTCATGAATTCGGCCACGGCAGGACGGCGCACTATCCGGTCCCAGGACAGGGTGACGCCGGTTATCGTCCGCCCGATAACGTGGGGGATAAGCTCGTTTTTAATCGTTTCTACTTCGGGTAGTTCGGGCATGGGGCTACTTCATCTCCCCCCAGTTCTTGCCCGCCTTGGTATCCACCTTGATAGGCACGCTGAGCTTGACAGCCGTTTCCATCACCCGCGTCGCCAGGGCGCGCATGATGTCCATCTCGCCCTCCGGCACCTCGAAGACCAGCTCGTCGTGCACCTGGAGGAGCATCTTGCTCTTGAGCTTCTGTTTCTTCATCTCGGCGGCCAGGTTTATCATGGCGATTTTGATGATGTCGGCGGAGGTGCCCTGTACCGGCATGTTGATGGCCATGCGCTCGGCGGCCTCGCGCACCTGGCGGTTGGCCGAGTTGATATCGGGGATGTAGCGCCGCCGCCCCAGCAGCGTCTGCACGTAGCCGTCGCGCCGCGCCTGTTCTTTGGTGGCGTCCAGGTAGTGGCGGATGCCGGGGTATTTCTCAAAATAGGCCCGGATGAACTTGCCTGCCTCCTCGCGAGAAAGCTCGGTGGCCTGCTCCAGCCCGTAGCCGCTCATGCCGTAGATAACGCCGAAGTTGACCGTCTTGGCAAAACGGCGCTGGTCGGGCGTTATCTCGCCCGCCGCCACCCCGAAGAGCCTGGAGGCCGTGGCGGCGTGGATGTCCTCGTCGTTTAGAAAGGCCGCCGTCAGCGCCGCGTCCCCGGAGAGGTGGGCCAGCGCCCGCAGGTCTATCTGCGAGTAGTCCCCGCCCAGCAGCCGCGACCCC
>DAOUEP010000079.1:0-25380 GCA_034430515.1 Dehalococcoidales bacterium
GAGATTTAAAATCTCTCTTGCATTTTATGAAGTGAGTTGCCCATAGGTGAAAGGCATCGGGAGATATATTCGCATGGATACCACCCACTACAATGACTTTATTCATAGCCCATCCCTTGCTAATTTCATATTACTACGCATGTAACTCGATAATATCCCCGTCCTGCAAAACGTGGTCTCTCTTCGCCATGACGCCGTCGAACTTGCCGGAGCCCCAGATGCGGGCGTACTTCAGCCTTTGGGCAAAGTCCTTGTGGACGGCGGCGGCGGCGGCCTCAATCTGGCTCCCCTCCGCCAGGATGATGGGGTCGGTCATGTCGGGCTTGCCGCCGGGGGTCTTGGTATAGACGCGGATGATATGCAGCATGTTGAAGACGGCCGGCCGCAGGCTCTCCAGGCCGGCGCCGGTGGCCGTGATGGCGACGGCGGGCAGGTCGTCGCCGCACTTTTTCTTTAGCGCCGCGAACTTGCTCCCCCCAGCATCAAGGTCGGCCTTGTTGGCCACGGCCAGCGCCCGCTTGTAGTTGACCACGCTGTCCTCATCAACGACGGTTACCGGCGTCAGGCTGATGCGTTTTTCGATGAGTAAAGTCGTCAGGGCGTCCAGCTGGGAGGCGGCGTCCCCGCTCAAGTCCACCACCAGCAGCAGGCCGTCGGCGCGGCGGATGATATTCAGCACCCACCACTCCGGCGGGGCCTCGCCCAGGGGCGGCGTGTCGATAAGCTGTATCTGGACGTTCTCGTAGGCCATCATCCCCGGCGTGGCCGCCTGGGTGGTGTAGGGGTAGGCGGCCACCACCGGCTGGGCCTTGGTAAGCCCGGCCACGATTTGCGACTTGCCGGAGTTGGGCGGGCCGATGACGGCTACCTGAGCGGCCCCGGCCTTCTCAATCATCATCGAGGCGCGCTGCGTGGCCGTTTTCTTGTCCAGCGACTGGGTGAGCTTGGCAATTTTGGTGCGCAGGTCGGCGCGGAGGTGGTCGGTGCCCTTGTGCTTGGGCATCACCGCCAGCATCTCCTCCAGGCAGGCGATTTTCTCCAGGGTCGTCTTGGCCTGGCGGAAGGCCTTTTCGGCGGCCAGATAGTCGGGCGTGAGGTTGGCGGGCATGGCTAGAGCTGCTCCTTGACGCGGCTGGCCTGGTCGCGGCTCATGCCGGCGGCGGCGGCCAGCTCCTCGACGGATGCCTCGCGGATGCGGCTCACCGAGCCGAACTGCCGCAGCAGGGCGCTCTTGCGCCGCGGGCCGATGCCGGGGATGGCGTCCAGCACCGAGGCGAAGGTCTGGCGGCGATGGACGCTGGTGAAATAGCCGATGGCGAAGCGGTGGGCCTCGTCGCGGAGGCGCTGGAGAAGCTGGAGGCCGGGCGACGACCTGGGCAGGACGACCGGGTCTTTGCGGCCGGGCAGGAATATCTCCTCGTTCTCCTTGGCCAGGCTGGCCAGGGGGGCGGGGTTTTCGATTTCTTGGAGGACGGCGCGGGCGGCGTTGAGCTGCCCTTTGCCCCCGTCGATGAGGACGAGGTCGGGCGCTATCGCCCAGGCGCCGCCGGCCTTCCCTTCGGCGCGCTTGAAGCGCCGCCGCAGCACCTCGCGCAGCATGGCGTAATCGTCGGCGCCCTCTACGGTGCGGATTTTAAAGCGGCGGTAGTGGGCCGGCTTGGGGCGCCCCCCCTCGAAGACGACCAGGCTCCCCACCGCCGAGGTGCCCTGGATATTGGAGATATCGTAGGCCTCCATGCGCTCCGGCGGGGCGGGCAGGTTGAGCTCTTTTTCGATTTCTTTTAGGGCCGCCGTCAGCGACTTGGGCGCGGCCAGCTCCTTAATCCGGACGCGCTCCAGCCCCTGGCGGGCGTTCTCGGCGGCGATGTCCACCAGCTGTTTCTTGGCCCCCCGGCGCGGCACCTCGATGGCCACCGCCCCGCCGCGCCTCTCCCGGAGCCACTCGCGGAGAAGTTCTTTATCGTCCACGGGGTGCTGCAGCAGCAAGCGCGGCGGTATCTGGGGGGAAGACGAGTAAAACTGCTGGACGAAGCTGGTCATTACCCGTCGGGGCGGCTCGTGGCTGACCCCCTGGAGGAGGAAGCCCTCGCGCCCGGTGAGCTTGTTGCCCCGCACGAATAATACCTGGGCGAAGGCCCGGTCGCCCTCGCCGGCGAAGGCGATGACGTCCTGCTCGCCGCGGATGACGGCGGAGATGCGCTCCCCCTCGATAACGTCCTCGATGGCCGCAATCTGGTCGCGCAGGCGGGCGGCCCGCTCGTAGTCGGTATCGCGGGCGGCCTGGCTCATCTGGCTCTTAAGCTCGCGTACCACCCGCTCGCTCTTGCCTTCGAGGAAGAGGATGACCTCGTCGACGACGCGGCGGTACTCCTCGCGGCCGACCGCGCCGCTGCACGGCGCCAGGCAGTGCCCCAGGTGATACTCCAGGCAGGGCTGCCCCCTGCGGTGGCCGAAGCTGGTGCAGGTGCGCAGGGGGAAAATGCCCCGCAGCGTCTTGAGGGTCTGCTTCACCGAGCCGGCGCTGGCGAAGGGGCCGAAATAGCGCCCGCCGTCGTCCTGAAAGCGGCGGGTGGCGTAGACGCGCGGCCAATCGTCGGCAACGTCGACCTTGAGGTAAGGGAAGGTCTTGTCGTCCCTGAGGCGCACGTTGTAAGGGGGGTGATACTGCTTGATGAAATTCAGCTCCATGACGAGGGCCTGCGCCTCGGAGGCGGCCACGTAGAAATCAATATCGGCCACGCGGGCGACCATGTTGCGGAGCTTGGGGGTGAGCCTGGCGAGGTTCTGGAAGTACGAGCGCACGCGGTGACGCAGGACGGCGGCCTTGCCCACGTAGAGAATCTGCCCGGCGGCGTCGCGCATCAGGTAGACGCCGGGGCACTGCGGCAGCCTGGCCAGCTGCTCGCCGACGAGAGGTTTGACCGTCTTCGGCTCCGCGGCAGTACCCACGCAAATATTCTAGCACAGCCCGTTACGGGCGCAAAGGGCAGAGGGGCTAGAGGAGGTGCTCCAGGAGGATGCGGACGCCGATAATGAGGCTAACTTTATGTCAGCTTAATCAGCCCCTGCTTGATGGCCACCACCACCGCCTCGGTGCGGGCGTTGGCGTTGAGCTTGCGCAGGATGGAGGTCACGTGGTTCTTGATGGTCTGCTCGCTGATGCCCAGCTCGGCGGCAATCTGCTTGTTGAGAAAGCCCTGGGCGATGTAGCGCAGGATTTCTATCTCGCGGGGGGTTAGCGGCGAGATGAAGGCCTCGGCCTCGCGCTGCAGGGATAGCTCCTGGAACTGCTGCAGGACGTGCTCGGCCAGCTTGGGGTGGGTGGTCAGGCTCTCGTTGATGGGGTGCTCGCCGCGGTAGACGCGGCGGATGGTATCGAGGAGCTGCGAGGCGGTAACTTCCTTGCTGAGGTAGGCCACCGCCTGGGCCTTGAGCACCAGGAAAAGCTGGTTTTCGTCCGGGTTGGAGGTCAGCACGATAACGCCGATATTGGGCGAGCGCTGCTTGAGCCGGCGGGTCAGCTCCAGGCCGACTTCCTGCAGGCCGTCCAGGTCCAGCAGGGCCACGTCCGGCGGCAGGTTATCGATGGTCTTGAGCACGTCTTCGTGGGCGCCGGTGGAACCCAGGATAAGGATATCTTCTGTATCCGCTATGGTCTGCTCCACCGCCTGCAGAAACAGGGACTGCTGGCTGATGACGAACACCTGTATCTTGCCGTTGTTGTTCATGGTGCTGCCCGGCGGCGCGCCCGGCCCGGGACGGCCGGAACCGGCCTACCTCCTGACTCTTTTCCTGGGCTTGACCCCGGTTTTATAAAGGGCGACGAACTGCTCTACCAGCGACGGGTCGAACTGGACGCCGGCGCCCCGTTTCATCTCGTCGAGCGCCTGGGCGGGCGTCATCGTAGTATCGTAGGGTCGGGCCGAAGTCATGACGGCGTAGGCATCGGCAACGGCCAGGATACGCGCCTCCAGCGGGATGGCCTCGTCCTTAAGCCCGTCGGGGTAGCCCTTACCATTATACCACTCATGATGGTGGCGCACCGCATTGGCGCACTGGGCCAGCTGCGGGGTACGGCTGGCGATAGCCGCCCCCAGCTCCGTGTGGGTCTGCATCGTGGCCCACTCCGCGGCGGTAAGCTCGCCGGACTTGTTGAGGATAGCCTCGCTGATGCTGAGTTTACCGACGTCGTGCAGCAGGGCGCAGGCCTCCAGCCGGCCGGTTTCCAGGGAGTCCAGACCCAGCGCCTTGGCCAGGGCCAGGGCGTAATCGGCCACTTTCCGGGTGTGATTCTCGGGATACTGGCAGCGGGCGTCCACCGTCCCCGCCAGGGCGGAGATAACACTCAAAGTCCGCTCGTCAATGACGATTCTGGCGTCTCTCCCGGCCTCAATCGGGCGGGAGGATACCGGCACGCTGGAGGTGCGGTAGCTCTGGTTGCCCCCGTCCCGCTTGGCCCGGTAGAGGTTGGCGTCGGCCGCCGCGATGATATCGCTGTGGGTAATGCCGTCATCCGGCCAGCCGGCCAGCCCGATGCTAGCGCTCACGGGGATATCGCCGCAGTCCAGGCTGTCGGCAATCTTGCTGCGTACCCGCTCCACCACCTGAAAGGCGGCGTCGGCATCCGTCTGCGGCAGGAGAATGGCGAACTCGTCGCCGCCGTAGCGGAAGGCGTGGTCGGAGGCGCGGACGGTGCCCTTGATGACCTGCCCCACCTGCCGCAGCAGCCGGTCGCCGGAGAGGTGCCCGCAGGTATCGTTAAAGGTCTTGAAGGAATCCAGGTCGAGTATCGCCAGCGAAAAGACGCTGCCGTAGCGGGAGTGCCGGCTGATTTCGCTATCCAGCATCTCGTCCAGGGAGCGGCGGTTGAGCAGGCCGGTAAGCTCGTCGATACGGGCCTTGAGCTCCGCCTTGGCGTAGAGATAGGTATGCTCCAGCGGCATGGCAATCTGGGCGGCCAGCTGCTCCAGCAGCTTGATATGCCGGTGGCCGAAGGCATTCGGCTCGCCGCTGGCCACGATGAAGCACCCGATGACCTCGCCCTTGGCAATCAGCGGCAGGTAGACAACAGTGCGGAAGCCCAGCTGGTAGAAATTCTCGCCGGTGCTGAAATGCCTCTCCTTGGCCAGGTCGTCGTCGATAAATAATTTCTTGTGGTTAATCACCCAGCCCGTGCCGGTCCCCTCCATGGGGAGCTCTTCGCCCACCTGGTAGGCCACCCCCTCCGTGGAGGATACCGCCACGCAGCGCAGCTCCGTATCGTCGACGAGGATGATGGAGGCCCAGGCGATATCCACCACCTTCTTTAATTCCTCGATGAAGCCGCCGTATATCTCCTGGATATCCATGCTGGAAGTCAGGATGGTGCTGGAGTTGTTGATGACGGACAGCTCCTCCTCGCGCTCGCGGAGCTGCTCGCGCAGGTATTCTTTCTCGATGCTCACGGCCACGCGGCCGGTAACGTCTTCCAGAATGCTCATATCTTCGAGGGTGTAGCGGCCGGAGCGCTTCTCGCCCACCACCAGAATGGCGATAACCCGGTCGCGGCTGATGAGGGGGATGAATACCTCCACCGAGCGCGAGGCGATGTCTTCTTTTTCCTGCGGCCAGAGCCCCAGGAAAGACGGCAGGATGGTCAGGCTCTCTCTGGGCAGCGATTTACGCTCCCTCTCCAGATAGCGGATGATGGGGTTGCCGGCCTGCAGCACCAGATGGGCCAGCTGGTTATCCTTGTCCTTGGGCTCGGCGAACTGGGTGCGGAAATCCCCGCTGCCGGCCTCCGGGAAGAGGAGGCAGGCCTCCTTGATGTTGATGGCCCTGACGATGAGCGAGAGCAGTTCGCCGCCCTGCTCCTTAAGGCTGAAGACATTGTGTATCCCGTCGGTGAACTCCAGCAGCTTCTGGCGGGAATTGTAGCTCTGCCATTGAAACGCCCGGCTCATAAAGCGGAAGAAAGAGTCGCGGGAGTTGTAGATGAAGACCGCGATGAGCATCCCGATGATGATGGCCACCAGCGTGGCCGTCATGTCCAGCTGAAAGTTGAAGATGGCGTGCAGGGTGGAGAGCAGCAGCCAGTAGATAAGCCCGCCGACGACGCCCAGCGCCAGCCAGGCGCTGCCCCGCCGCAGGACGAGCCGGACATCTACCAGCCGGTGCCGGATGACGGCGTAGCTGAGGATGAAGGCGTTGATAAGATTGCCGAAATGGCTGATGGGGAATTCTTTGCCCCAGGGGAGAAAGGCCGTGATGATGAAGATAAGCATTGACACCATGCAGAGGAGCAGGGATAAAACCTGATTATACCGCCTGGGGTCGGCGGTGCTCTTGATGTCCTGCCAGAACACGTAGGCGTTACGGGCAATCAGCACCAGAAAGGGGACAAAAAGGATAATGGCCCCTAATTTGTAAGAGCCGTAGACGGCGCCATCCTCGGTCCGGAGGTCGCCGGTGACATACCCCAGGAAGACCATGGCGATACTCACCGCCAGCAAGGTATAGGCAAAAGGCAGCCAGCGGCCCTTGCCCCGCGGGTAGAAAGAAGAGATGAAGACATGGAACTGTACCGCCGTCGTCAGGAAGGCAACGGCGATGAGGTCGAACTGGAGCTTGCTGTAGTCGGGGAATAACTGGCTGCGGAAGAAGTAATCAATGAGGCTCCATATCATCGCCGGGGCCAGAAACAGCAGAAACAGCTTGTGCCGCTTCTGCAGCGGCCGGCTGCTGGCCGTGGTCAGAATCAGCGGTATGTAGGCTACAGCGACAATCAGGGGAAACAGGGATGAAATACTCATATAAAGGCATTATCAGCCCTAATTCCACGCCTGTCAAGGGGTCACTAAAGTCGGGAGACCATCGTAAGGGAGACTAAAGTACTATGAATTTTGGGTCTTTTCAGGCCGGTGCCGGCCCGGTGCCGTTTCCGGTTTCCGTCACGGACTTCTTTGGCTTGGTCGCCAGGATAGTCATGGCATCCCCGGTGGGGTTGAGGTGGGGCGGCTTCAAGTGGGCCGGGTCGGCCCCTTCGGCCTGCCGCTGGGCCTGGTAGACGGCGAAGGTACCTATTGGTAAAAGACTCACCTCCACGCCGAAACCAATGGCGTCCCGCCAGTCCTCGCGGGTGCCCGCCCGGGCGCGCTCGCTGGCGCCGGCAGCCATGAGCTGCCGGTTTATCGCCGCCGCCAGTTCGGCGGCGGTAGTCCGGCAGTCTTCTTTAGGCTCGATGAGCAGGTGGAGCACCGTATCGCCGGGCGTTTTGTAGGCTATCCAGTCCTCGTAGGACACGCCGGAGCCCTCGATGGCCTGCCAGATTTTCTTTTCCGTCAGCTTGACGACGGTGAAGTCGAGGACACCGTCGGTACGCCGCTCGAAGGCCATCTGCGGAATATCTATGCCCAACCGCTCGTTGCGCCGGGCGGTGATTTCTACCAGGTCACCGATGCGGTAACGTACCATCGCCCCGCCGTGAAAGCTGGTGATAACCACCTCGTAGCTTCCCCCGACCTCCACCTCGTCCAGCAGCAGGGCCTGCGGCTGGTAGCTGCGGTCCATCTCCCATTTGATAACCTCCTCCTCGGGGATAAACTCCAGCAGGTTCAGGTTGGGGACAAAGGTCATCCCCTCATAGTCCCAGGTCTGGGTGGCGATGACGCCCCCCTCCGAGCAGGAATAGATATCCAGCGGATAGCGCCCCCAGAGCTCCTTGACCTTTTCCTTGTAGACCCAGCTGTCCAGGCCGCTGGAGATAATGCCCCTGACCGCCCACAGGTCGCGCGGCAGCAGCTTCCGCCCGGCCAGGCGGCTCTTGAGCACTCCCTTGGCCAGGCGCCAGAGCGCCCGGGGCTGGCCGAGGAAAGGCCGCAGGTCGACCCGCTGCGACGTATCGCGGAATCTCTCCCCGATGGCCACCAGCACCAGTGAGAGGCCGAAAAAGCAGTCCAGCCCCTGCGACATGGCCTGACGGAAGCCCAGCCTGAGCCTATCTTCAAAGGGCAGGCCCTCGGCTTCCTCGATAGTCGGCATGTATTCCAAGGGGGCCTGCCGGCGCAGGATATCGGCGAAGGCGCCGGAAACGTAGGGCCGCTGCGCCACGGCGTAGAGTATCTTGATACAATCGGGAACTTTGGAGGTATCGCCCCAGTCCCGGCAGCTGGAAAGGATGCCGATGCCGAAGAGGACTTCGCTCAGCTCCTCGCAGAAGGCGCGGCTGAAGGGTATCCACTTATAGGGGTAGTCGCCGGAGCGGCCGGAGGTATGCACCCACTGCTCGGCCCCGGCCGGCAGGCTGTCGGCCTGTTTTTCCAGCAGTTCGGGGCAGTAGTCCTTATAGGTGGTCAGGGGGACGCTCTTGCGGAACTCGGCGAGGGTCTGCGGCCTGGCGCCGCGCATTATCTTTTGGCCCAGGGAGCTGGCGTTGAGCCGGGCAAGCTGCTCTTCGAGGAGGCGCCGCTGGATATCCATGAACTCGCCGATAGTCAGCCCCAGATAGCCGCAGCACATCTGCCACAGCTCCTGGCTCCGGCCCTGGCGTAACAGGTCTCCCGCTCTAGGCATAATGAACCTTACCAGTCTATCGGTATTGCCGGAAAAAGGCAATACTTTAGCCCCAGCCTAAGACAATTAAGGCCAGGTTTGAAGGTACTTTTTTATAGAACGTAGTTATAGAACAATCCTCTAGAACTAAGTTCTAGAGGATGAGGGGATTTACGTATATCGGGTTGGCGCGGGGAGAGGAGCTAGCCGTCCTTTTCGGCTTCGCCCGCCCCGGCCAGGGACGCCAGCCGCTCGGTCAGTGCCCGGACATCGGCGGGGGGACTTCCCTCGCCGCCGGACATCACGTAGCTGGCGAAGGACCGGAGAAAATCGTCGAGGAGGCCGGTCAGCTGCCGGGTGAACTTGAGGAAGTCTTCCCTGGGGACGTATCCGTCGCGCCGCTCGCCATCCTTGAGCTGGTGCTGAATGAGATAGTTGACGAACTCGGTGCGGTTCAGCTCGCCGCGGTTCTGGTCTATCTGCTTGACAACGTCTTCTTTGACCACCATTATCAGGTCGTCTTCATCCAGCATCAGGGTTCTTTTCATCGCGCTTGCCTCCGTGCCATCCAAAAGTTCTGTTTATATTGTCATGTTTAGTCTAGCATCGGGGCATAAATATACGTGTAAAAGTAATAAAGGATTCGTAAATATTTGGTTAAGATTGCATGAACCGGCGGTACGGCGGGGCAGAGGGCGGGTTAAAAGAGGGACTGGTACCAGTTGTAGATATTGCTCCCCCAGAGCAGGGCCACGATGGGCCCGATGCCCAGAAACGTGCCGTAGGGGACGACGTCCTTTCTCCCCTTGAGCTTGAAAAGGACGAGGAAGACGGCTACAACGCCGCCGAGCAGTATCCCGGTGAGCAGGCCGACGATGAGCAGGGGCACCCCGGTCACCAGCCCGATGAGGGCGGCCAGCTTGATATCGCCGACGCCGATGCCCTGCGGCACGATGAGCCAGACGATGAGGAAAAATACCAGAGCGATGCCCCCGCCGATAAGCCCGCTGAGGATGACGGGCCGGGGCACCATTTCCAGATTGCCGAGGATACCGGCCTGGGGCCAGATGGAGGCGGCGCCGAGGAGGAGCAGGGCCACCGCCATGGCCGGGTAGGTTACCTTATTCAAAATGAGCTGGCGCTCCCAGTCGATGAAGATAATCACCAGGAAGACGCAGCTCCAGAAGGCGGTGACGGCAAAGGGGACGCTGAGGCCGAAGCGCCAGAAGGCCAGGAAAAAGAGGACGCCGCCGAGCACCTCCACCAGCAGCACGCGCCGGGGAATGGCCGCCCGGCAGTAGCGGCAGCGCCCTCGCAACCAGAGGTAGCTGACGACGGGGACTAGGTCCAGAATGCGCAGGCGGCGCCCGCAGCCGTCGCAGCGGGAAGGCGGCGAGATGAGCGACCGGCCTTCCGGCAGGCGGTCGATGCAGACGTTGAGAAAGCTGCCGACGGCCAGGCCCGCCAGCGTGAAGATAACCGTAAGGGTGGCGTCCATCCCTCCCATTGTGCCGCTTTCTCGGGGCGGCGTCAACTATAGCCCCCCCCTTAAACACCCCTGGGTGGGGCAAAGCAACGGGCTAAGCCGCCGATGTGCCGAGGGCGGCCTGCCCGCCGAAGCCTCGTGCGCAGGCGGGGCCGGGGTGGGAATAGATAACCCCGCCGGGGAGGCGGGGTGGAAAATAGCGCCTGAACCTGTCTAGATACCCCTCAGGGCCTCCTGAAGGGCGTCCTTGGTCTCCGGCGTCGTCACGGCGATAATCTGGTCGCCGGCCTTGAGGACGGTGGCGGGCGCCGGGGCGCGGGCGCTGCCCTCGGTGGGGATAATCAGCGCCAGCTTGCTCTCCTTGGGCAGCTTCAGCTGCTTGACCGCCTTGCCGACGGTGGCCGATTCCGGGGAAATCTTGACGTCCACGATGACCAGCCCCTTTTCGTCCAGCGAGAGCAGCTCGGTGGCCGGGTGGGTGGGCACTTCGCGCTCGATGGTCTCCAGGATAATATCGGTAGTGCTGATGGTAACGTCCACCCCCAGCTTTTTGAAGAGGCCGGCGTTCTGGGGGTTGCGCAGGCGGGCGATGGTGCGGGGCACGTTGTGCTTGTGCTTGGCCACCTGGCAGGCCACCAGGTTGTCCTCGTCGTCGCCGGTTACCGCCACCAGCATGTCGGCCCGGCCGGTGCCCACCTCGGCCAGGGTGGCCGCCTCGCAGCCGTCGCCACGGAAGCAGACGCTCCCCAGCTCGTCGGTGATGGTCTTGCAGACGCGGGCGTCCTTTTCCAGCACCAGCACCTCGTGGCCCTCGTTAAGCAGGGCCTTGAGCAGGTAATAGCCCAGCCGGCCGCCGCCGATAACGATGATATACATAGCTTACTTCTTTTCCTCTTTCTTCTCGGCCTTACCGGTCTCCGGCGGCTGGCCGATTCTCTCCCGCAGCAGCTGGGCGAAAATCCTGGTGGGACTGATGGTCTCCAGGCCCAGGGCGGCGTACATCTCCTCGCGCAGGGGGTCGTAGATGCGGCACATGACGCGGGGCACCTCGAAGATATGTTTGGCAATCTGGCAGGCCATGACGTTGCGGTTATCGCCCTGGGTCAGCGCCACGAACATGTCGGCGTCCTCGATGCCGGCCTTCTTCAGGGCCTCCTCGTCGATGCCGTTGCCGTAGAGGGCGGTGCCCCCGAACGAGGCCGGCAGCCGCCGGAAGCTGTAGGTATCGTTATCCAGGACGGTGACTTCGTGGCCGTCCTCGTCCAGCAGCGACGCCAGCCTGGCGCCGACGCGCCCGCAGCCCATAATGACTATTTTCATCGGATAATCCGTTTCACTCCGTTACGGCTTGCTGTTGATAGAGTATAACCGGGCAGGGCGAATTTTTCAACACGTAGGGGACGACGTTGCCCAGGTTGAACTGCCCGAAGTGCCGCTTGTACTTAAAGCCCATCAGGATAAGGTCCACCTCCCGTTCCACCGCCTCGTCGACGATGGCCGGGCCTACCTCCCGGGCCTGGAGGACGTCGGTCTCCACCTCGTAGTCCGCCTCGTCGGTGATGTTCTCCACCCGGTCGAGGATAGCCTCGGCCTTGGTAATCTCGGACTGGATTTCGGCGTCCAGCGGCAGGGCGCGCTTGATGGTCACCACCGCGACGGCCCAGACCTTGCCCTTGTCCTTCTTGGCCAGGCGGCAGGCCAGCTTGACGGCTTCTTCGTCGGCATCGCTGCCGCCTACCGCTACCAGTATCTTTTTATATTCCATGCTCGCTAACCCGTTTTCCGCCGATAGTGGCTATTATATCGCTATTGCCGCCAATCCACAATACTTTTCAGGGTTTTTTTTCGGCGGTTTCGCCGGGTCTTACCTGCCATTCGTCCACCGGCTTGCGGCGCCGCCGGCGGATGAAGTAGTAAATCACCATCCCCACCACCATCCAGCCCAGGCCCACCCAGCGGCTGTACGCCTGGGTAATGAGGATGATGACCCATATCGCCGCGGTGGAGACCAGGCCGATGACGGCGCTGATGGGTATCTCCCGGCCCCGGATGTGGATGTTCCAGCCCAGCTTGAAGGGGCGGGGCAGGTCCGGCTTGCGGATTCTGAGCCCGATGATGGAGGCGTGCGCCATCATAAAGGCCAGCAGCGAGCCGACGGCGTAGAGGGCCCCCATGTTGGCGAAGACATCGGTAGCGAAGAAACCGGGCAGCAGCAGCACTATGGCGATGGCGCTGAAGACGATGATGGCCATGTAGGGCGTCTTGAACCGCTTGTGGACGCGGCTGAGGAAGGACGGCACCAGGCCGTGCGTCCCCTGCGAGAAGGCTAGCCGCGAGATGCCGATGAGACCGGCGTTGGTGGCGATGAGGAGTATCGTCCCGGCCAGGACGGCGATGAGCGGTTTGAGCACGGTGCGGATAATCTCCACCGGCAGGTTAGAGGCGATGCCGGCCACCGGGTCGCGGGCCCATTCCGTGGCCAGCTCCTGGGGCGTCATCGCCGAGAGGGATACCAGCGAGATACCGGCGAAAATGACCAGCACGGCCACAATCATCAGCACCAGCGCCCGGGGGACGCTTTTCTCCGGCCTTTTAGTCTCCTCCGCCATCTGTGACATCGTCTCGATGCCGGTATAGGCGATGGTGGCCAGGGCGATGCCCAGGACGAGGTTCTCGGTGCTGGGCCAGTTGTTGATAATGCTCTGCCACAGCCGGGACGGGTCGAAGAGCAAAATGAAGCCGATGACCACCAGCGATACCTGGGTGAGGATATCAATCAGGGTGGCCCCCACGTTGATGAAGGACGTTTCCCGGATGCCGATGACGTTCACCATCATGAGGAAAAAGACGATGCCTACGGAGGTGAAGGTGCCGATGATGATGTTGTCCTTGAACGGCTCCCAGAAAAACCCCAGGTAGGGTGGGATGGTGAAGGCGGAGATGGAGATGGTGACGATGTAGCTGAGCATGAGCGCCCAGCCGGCCACGAAACCGGCCGTCTCGCCGAAGCTATGCCGGGCGAAGCTGGCCGAGCCGCCGGCCTCCGGCAGGGCCGCCGTGCCCTCGGCGTAGGTAAGGGCCGTGAAGATGAAAAGCACCCCGGCGATGCCCAGGGCGACCGGCGTCGCCCCCAGGGCCACCAGGGCCACGATGCCCAGGGCGTAGTAAATCGAAGAGCCGACGTTCCCGTAGCCGGCGCTGAACACGGCGGGAATCCCCAGCACTCTTCTTAAACGGAACCGCTTGATTCTCCGGGGACGGAAAATCCTGTCGCCGGGTTTGTGACTCCAAAGCTCAGGCATGTTTCTTCAACGGGAATATTATATCATGTTAGTCCGAGTAATGATACACGCCTGCCCGGCCCCCGCCGGCGTCTCCCGCAGCACCACGATTTTGCCAAACGGCAACGTTTATACTAGCTAAACCCTTGACATATGGTACGATATTCACTATAATACGGCCAACTGGCAATCTGGCTTGATATGAATGCAAAAATGATTATCAAGACAAGGGTCTTCGAAATGGCCAGCGGCCGGTACCAGAACCTTTCCCACCTGGCCGAGGCCATGGGTCTATCCGTCAGCCAGGTCTACCGCGTCCGCGAAGGCAAGCGCGGCATCAACGAGAAATTCATCATCGGGGCGAAGCGGGCCTTCCCCGATTGCCGGCTCGATGAGCTCTTCTACTTCAAGACCGAGCCGCGCACCGCGGCCACCCCGACAGTCCCTGCTGCTAGATAGCGGTCTCGTCCGTTTCGGTAATCCGGCGCAGCTCCTCGGGATTGTCCATCCGGTCGACGTAGAGCATCCCGTTGAGGTGGTCTATCTCGTGCTGGAGCGCCTGGGCCAGGAACCCCTCCGCCCTGATACGCAGCGGCTTGCCGTTGCCGTCCAGCCCCTTCACCGTCACCGCCTCGGCCCGGCGCAGCTGGCCCATGTAGCCGGGGACGCTGAGGCAGCCCTCGCTGACCACCTGCTCGCCCTTGCCGCGGACAATTTCGGGGTTGACGAGGATGATGTCTTCCGTATCCGGCAGGCCGATGACGACCACCCGCAGCGAGACGCCCACCTGGGGCGCCGCCAGACCGGCCCGGCCGACGTCGGCGTGGAGGGTCTCCCGCATATCTTTAATCAGCTTCTTGATGGACCTGTCCACGGTGCTGACCTTTTTGGCCTTTTGCCGCAGCACCGGGTCGGGCAGCGTCCTGATGGGCAGAACCGTCATCGCAGCTCCTTATCTATAATATGATAGCGCCGGAGGCACTACCAGTTTACTGAACCAGCCCCACCGGGTCAACATCCACCGTCCAGCCGCGCGGCAGGTCGACCGGCTTAAGGAAGTCCGGCAGCCCCCCGCCCCGCAGGACGAGCTGCCAGCGGTAGCGCCCCCGCCGGCGGGGGATAAAGGCCGGCGCCGGCCCGACGATGTCAATCCCGGCCACGCCCCGGCTGGCCATTTCTCCCGCCAGCACGTCCCGCATCCGCTCCGCCTCGCGGCGGGCGGCGACTTCGTTGGGGTGGACGTAGACCAGGCGGGCCAGACTAGCGAAGGGCGGGTTGCGCAGCTCGCGGCGGAAGGCGATTTCCTGCTGGTAGAAGGCGGCGTAGTCGTGGGCGGCGGCCGCCCGGATGGCGTAGTGGTCGGGGGTGTAGGTCTGGATGATGACGCGTCCGCCGCCCGGTCCCCGCCCGGCGCGACCGGCCACCTGGCTGAGAAGCTGGAAGGTGCGCTCGCCGGCGCGGAAATCGGGCAGGTTGAGCGAGGTATCGGCGCTGACCACTCCCACCAGCGTCACTGCCGGTATGTCCAGCCCCTTGGCCACCATCTGCGTGCCGATGAGGATATCGGCCTGGCCGCTGCGGAATTTTCGTAAAATGGTTTCGTGAGAATCGTGCCCGGTAATGGTGTCGCTGTCCCAGCGCAGGCGGCGCGCCCGGGGAAAGGCGTAGCCGGCCTCCTGCTCCAGCTTTTGCGTGCCGGCGCCGAAGTACTTAATCTGCCGCCCCCCGCAGCCGGGGCAGGTCCGGGGCACGGGATATTTCCGGCCGCACTGGTGGCAGGTGAGCACGTCCCCGGCGATGTGGTGGGACAGGGGCACCTCGCAGCGGCGGCAGCGCAGCACCAGGCCGCAGCTGCGGCACTGGACGAAGGTGGCCCCGCCGCGCCGGTTGAGGAAAAGAATCACCTGCCCGCCGGCGGCCACGGCCTCGTTGATGGCCTCGGTCAGGGCGCGCGAGAAGATGCTGCGGTTGCCCGCCTTGAGCTCCTCCCGCATGTCCACCACCGTCACCGGCGGCATCTTGGCCCCCGGCCCGGGGACGACGCGCTCGGGGAGAGAGAGCAAGGTATATTCTCCCCACCCGGCTTTATAATAGCTCGCCACGTCCGGGGTGGCGCTGCCCAGGACGATGGCCGCCCGGCTCAGCCCGGCCAGCCGCACGGCGGCGTCGCGGGCGTGGTAGCGCGGCGAGGTATCCTGCTTGTAGGTCCACTCGTGCTCCTCGTCGATGACGATAAGCCCCAGGTCGGGCTGGGGGGCGAATAAAGCGCTCCGCGAGCCGATGACGACGTCGCACTCGCCCCGGGCGATGCGGTGCCACTCGTCGTAGCGCTCGCCCAGGGTGAGGCCGCTGTGGAGCACGGCCACGCGCCGGGGGAAGCGGGCGGCGAACCGCTCGATGGTCTGCGGGGTGAGGACAATCTCCGGCACCAGCACGATGCCCCGCTGGCCCCGCCGCACCGCCTCGGCCAGGGCGTGCAGGTAGACCTCGGTCTTGCCGCTGCCGGTAACCCCGTAGAGTAAGAAGACGGCGGGCTGGCCGTCCAGCGACGCCTTGACTGAATCCAATGCCTTTTGCTGGGCGGGGGTCAGCGCCGGCGGCTCCGAGGGGAATATCTCGTCGTAGTTGACCGGCTCGCGCCGCACCTCGATTTCTTCAAACGCCGCCAGCCCCTTGGCCGCCAAGGCGTTGGCGGCGGCCTTGTCCAGGCCGGTCTGGCGGCGCGCCGCCGCCCAGGCCACCGGCCCCGGCTGCAATTTGAGAAATTCGTAAAGGGCCGCCTGCCTGGGAGATAGTTTGGGAATTTCGTCCTGGCCCGTCAGGCGAATGAAAAGCTCGCGCCGGGGCTTGACGCGGACGGGCCCCAGCTCGTAGCTGCGACTGAGGACACCCCGGCGGACGAGCTGTCCTATCAGAGCATCGGCCTTACGCTTGCCGAGGGCACGCTCCAGCTTGGTCAGGGCTACTCGTTCCTCGCCGACCAGTTCCAAAACCGACCGTTCATCTTCATTGAGCGAGGCGAGGTCGGTATCGGGCTTGGCCAAACTCAAGAAAGTAACCGGGCGGCGCTCGAAACCAGGGGGCAGCATCAGGGCCACGGCGTCGAAGAGGGAGCAGAGGTAGTAGTCGCTGAGCCAGCGCGCCAGGGCGAGGCGCTCCGGCGAGATGAGCGGCTCCGGCGTGATGACGGCGTTGATTTCGCGCACGTCCTCGACGGCGGGGAGGGGACTGAGCGCCATGACGATGCCCTGTAGCTCGCGCTCGCCGAAGGGCACCAGCACCGCCTGGCCGGGGCGGACGGTCAGACCGGGGGGAATGGCGTAGCTGAAAGTCCGGCGCCGGGCGGCCGGGGAGTTGACACTGACCTCGGCGTATCTCATCCCGGGCTCCAGGGCGGTGGCCATGATTTTCTCCGGCACCGGATTTGGTAAACGTTAGTCAGGCTTAAGCCGATTCCTTGGGCTCTTCTTCGGCGGGGGGTTCCGGCTCGGCCTCTTCCTTAGCTTCGGCCTCCGGGGCCTCCTCGGGGGCGGCGGCCTCCGGCTCTTCAGCCGGGGCTTCGGCTACGGGTTCCTCGGCTTTGATTTCGGTTTCCGCTTCGGCGACCGGTTCTTCAACCTGAGCTTCAGGAGCTTCTTCTACCTTGGCTTCGGCGGCCTCTTCTTCGGCCTCCGGCTCCTCGGTGAGGACGTCCTCCGGCGCCAGCTCTTCCTCCGGCTCGGCCTCGATTAGCTCCTCGCCGACCTGGCGCGCCTTGCGCTCGACGCGCTTAATCTTGCGGCGGGCCGCCTTGCCGCTTAAGCCGCGCAGGTAGTAGAGCCGCGAGCGGCGCACCTTGCCCTGCCGCACGATTTCCACCTTCTCCACCAGCGGCGAGTTGAAGGGGAAGGTACGCTCCACGCCGATGCCGAAGGCGACGTGGCGCACCGTGAAGTTGCCGCCGTTGCCGCCGCGCTTGATAGCCAGCACCACGCCCTGGAAGACCTGGATGCGCTCCTTGCCGCCTTCCACGATGCGGGCGCTGACCCGGACGGTATCGCCGGGGGCGATATCGGGTATTTTCTTGTTCCGCTTGGTTTTGACCAAAGCTGCCACGTCCATGTTACGACTCCTTATCATCGGCCTGGGGCGGCGCGGCCGTCAGGCGCTCTACCAGTTTTTTATCTTCCCGGCCCAGCTCTACTTTCTCCAGAAGCTCCGGGCGGCGCTCCAGGGTGCGCCGGATAATCTGCTCGCGGCGCCAGCGGGCGATTTCGGCGTGGTTGCCGGAGAGCAGTACCTGGGGCACCTGCCAGCCGCGAAAGTCGGCCGGGCGGGTGTATTGCGGGTACTCCAGCAACCCGGCGGCGTGCGAGTCCTCGGCGGGCGATGCCTCCGAGCCGAGCACCCCCGGCACCAGCCGCAGCACGGCGTCGCTGATGACCAGGGCCGGTATCTCCCCGCCGGTGAGCACGTAGTCGCCGATGGAGATTTCGTCGGTGGCCAGGTGCCGGCTCACCCGCTCGTCGACGCCCTCGTAATGACCGCAGATAAAGACCAGGTGCGGCTGGCGCGCCAGCTCGCGGGCAATGGCGTCGGAAAAGGGCCTCCCCTGGGGGGTGAGCAAAATCACCGGCGGCTCACCGCCGGTGATGGTTTTAATGGCCTCCACCGCCTCGAAGACCGGCTCCGGCTTGAGCACCATGCCCGCCCCGCCCCCGTAGGGGTAATCGTCGGCGGTGTGGTGCTTGTCGTGGGTATAATCGCGGATGTTGACCACGTTTATCTCTACCAGACCGTTCTCAATCGCCCGCTGGAACACCCCGAAGCCGAAGGGCGCCTCGAACAGCGGCGGAAACAGCGTTAAAATATCAATGCGCATCGCCCTAGCCGAGCCTACCGGCGGTATGCTCCGTTACCTCCCCTTTGATAATCGCCACGGCGTGCGCCAGCGCCGGCAGGACAACCTCCAGGCACTCCCGCACCGCCCTGGGGCTGCCCGGCAGGTTGATGATGAGGCAGTTTCCCCTTTGCCCGGCCACGGCCCGGCTGAGGACGGCCATCGGCGTCTTTTCCAGCGACTTGGCCCGCATCGCCTCGGCCAGGCCGGGGACTTCCCGCTCGATGACGGCGAGCGTCGCCTCCGGGGTGACGTCGCGGCGGGAAAGTCCCGTGCCGCCGGTGGTGAGGATAATGTCCACGACGCCGCCGTCGGCCCAGGCGGCCAGCCTGCCGGCGATGGCGTCCTTCGCGTCGGGGACGACCTCGTAGTCGGCGACGGCAAACCCGGCGGCGGTCACGTCCTCCCGGATAACCGGGCCGCTCTGGTCCTCCCGCTCGCCCCGCGAGCCTTTATCGCTGATGGTGAGTATGCCGATGTTGACCATGACTCTCTCTTACAAAACAAATAACATTTTACCATATCCGGGGCTCGCTTAGGAAGTGCCCGTCTCTAAATTATGTCAGCCGGGCCGTTTCCCACTTTCTCCCCCCGCGCCGCCACCCGGCAGCCTAAATCCGCCCGTTTTCTATCGCCAACCCCCATTCGTCCTGCATTTTCGGGCTTTTGGGGCGGCGTGTTCACCACTATTCCCCACCCCTCCTTTCGGAGTTATCTATTCCCACCCAAACCACCCTTGGCATATCCGCGGCTTAGCCCGTAGTTACCCCACCCCTTTACCCCACTAAATCCTTCTCACTCTCCCTTTAATAAAGGGAGACTAAGGGTGATTCTCACAAATCTCTCCCATTTTCTCCCACCCCCCATAAAACCCATTTTTCGCCATTTGGACCGGGAAACCAGGGCGTAAGCTAATATTATGTTAAAAATCTCATAAATTCATGGGAAAAGGGGTTGACAAGAGGGGAAGATAGTGTGTTAAAATGGTGAAATATGGTAGATAGTGGTAGTTAGTGGTAGATTAGCACGTTATGTTTTACGGCGAGTTCGATTACAAAATAGATGAAAAAGGCCGGGTGCCCCTCCCGCCCCGGTTCCGCACCGTCCTCAAGGACGGCATGGTGCTGGTGGCCGGGGCCGACAAGTGCATCACGGTCTATACCCTGCCGGAATGGAAGAAACTCTCCGATACGCTCACCGGCAGCGCCGTAGTACGCGACAAGATACGCACCCTCAACCGGGTCATCTTCGCCGGGGCCTTCCCCACCAAACTGGACAATCAGGGTCGCATCGCCATACCGGCGCCGCTGCGCGACCACGCCCAGATTGAAAACGACGTCGTCGTCGCCGGGGCCAACACCTACCTGGAGATATGGAACCAAGCGCTTTGGGAGGAACTGAAAAGGATAAGCCAGGAAAAGGCCTGGCAGATCATTGAAAGCCTGGAGAATAACTGATGTTGCGGCCCCGGTCAACTGCCGTCCATACCCCCGTGATGCTGGCCGAAACGCTCCGGGCACTGGCCGTCCAACCGGGCGGCCGTTATATTGACTGCACCCTCGGCGGCGGCGGGCACGCCGCCGCTATTTTAGAGCAGAGCGCCCCGGGCGGGCAGCTGCTGGGCATCGACGCCGACCCCAGGGCCATCGAGGCCGCCCGCGAGCCGCTCCGGCCCTACCGGAACGCGGCGCTGCTGGTCAACGATAACTTCGCCAACCTCCAGCCCATCTGCATCAAGTACGATTTTTACCCGGTGCACGGCATCCTCTTCGACCTGGGGCTCTCGTCGCTGCAGCTCAACGGCGACGGCCGCGGTTTCAGCTTCCAGCACGACGCCCCGCTGGACATGCGCTTCGACCCCCGCCAGAAGCTCACCGCCGCCGATATCGTCAACACCGCCTCCGAGGCCAAGCTGTCCCGGCTCATCCGCACCTACGGCGAGGAGGCCCAGAGCCAGCGCATCGCCCGCCGCATTATCCAGGAGCGCCCCATCGCCGGCACGCTCCAGCTGGCCCGTCTTATCGAGGCCGCTGTGGGCCGCCGCGGCAAGCTCCACCCGGCCACCAAGACCTTCCAGGCGCTGCGCATCGCCGTCAACCACGAGCTGGACTACCTGGAAGCGGCCCTCAAGCAGGCCATCGACCTCCTCGGCCACGAAGGGCGGCTGGTGGTCATTTCCTATCACTCGCTGGAAGACCGCATCGTCAAGCAGTTCATGCAGGGCGAGGCGCGGGGCTGCGTCTGCCCGCCGGAGGTTCCCGTCTGTGTCTGCGGGCACACTCCCCGCCTCCACCTGATAAATAAGAAGGTAATTACCCCCACCGCCGACGAGGTCGCCGCCAACCCGCGCAGCCGCAGCGCCCGGTTGCGGGCGGCGGCGCACATCGCCAGTCTGGGCGGCGGCAGCGGGCACGCCTCGCTGGGGGGCGTTACCCAGCCGCAGGGCTGGCACCGGCCGGCCTATCTGGAAAATCACGGGATAGTCTTACTGGCATCCTGAAAACATTGGTAAGAATCAAAAGAGGGAGGTACGGGAAGATGTAACGCCAAAACCAGGCAAGCACACTCTTTATCCAGATACTAAGGAGGGCAGATGAAAAGGAAAAATATTGTAGCTTCAATTGATGTCGGCACCACCAAGATAGCCACCATACTGGCCGATACCAGCGACAGCTTCAATCCACGTATCGTCGGGGTCGGCATTGCCCCGTCCCGGGGGCTGCACAAGGGTCTGGTGGTGAACATCAATGAAGCCAGAGAGTCCATCCGCGAATCCGTCCGAAAGGCGGAGCAGACCAGCAATTATAAAGTGGAATCAGCCTATGTCGGCGTTACCGGCCGGCATGTTACCTCGATGAACAACCGCGGCGTGGTCGCCATTACCCGTAACGACCGCGTCGTACGCCCCGACGACCTTAAACGCGTCCTGGCGGCGGCGCAGAGCGTCAAGACCTCCACCGACCGCCGGCTGCTGCACGTTATCCCCCGCAGCTATGCCGTGGACGGTCAGGCCGGGGTGATGAACCCCGTGGGGATGCACGGGTTCCGGCTGGACGTGGAAACGCACGTTATCACGGCCGCCGTGACCTCCATCCAGAACCTGGTAAAGTGCATCCGCTCCATCGGGATTGAAATCGAAGACCTCATCCTGGAACCTTTGGCCAGTAGCGAAGCCATCCTCACCCCCGACGAAAAGCAGGTGGGCGTGATTATGGCCGACGTCGGCGGCGGCACCACCGATGTCGCCGTCTTCCGCGACGGCAGCATCTGGCACACCTCCATCCTCCCGGTGGCCGGCTACCAGCTTACCCGCGACCTGGCCATCGGCCTGGGACTGCCGTTTGAAATCGCCGAGGAGATGAAGAAGAAATACGGCAGCGTCATGCCTGTCTACGATGAGACCGCCGAGGTGGCGCCGGCCATCTCCAAGGACGGCCACGGCGTCTCCTATCAGGACCTGTGCGAAATCATCAAGGCCAGGGTCGAGGAAATCCTCAAGCTCGTCCTGCTGGAAATGCCCAACTCGGACTACGAGTCGCTGGTGCCCGCCGGACTCGTACTCACCGGCGGCAGCTCCAACCTGGCCGGCATCGCCGCGCTGGGGCGCGATATCCTCAAGATACCGGTCCGGGTGGGCGCCCCCGACGACATCAACGGCATCGGCGACGTGCTGCGCGACCCGGCCTACGCCACCAGCGTCGGCCTGCTGCTCTGGGGCACCCGCCACGACGGCAGGCGGCACTGGAACGGCGGCTTCCTCAATCGTCTGGCCAAACAGCTGAAAAAGCTCTTCGGCTAATGAATAACGCCCGAATACATCGAAAACATGAGTTAAAAGTAAAAGGAGGAGGAGATGGCTAAATCGAGTTTCGTAGCCAATCCCGCTAAGATAAAGGTCATCGGCCTGGGCGGCGGCGGCTGCAACGCCGTGACCCGAATGGTCCGAGAGAATATCCAGGGTGTCGAGTTCATCGCCATGAACACCGACGCGCAGGCCCTGGCTATTTGCGAGGCGCCCGAGTGCGTCCAGCTCGGCCCCAAGCTCACCAAGGGGCTGGGAGCCGGCGGCGACCACGTCATCGGGCAGAAAGCCGCCGAGGAGAACCGCGACGACCTCAAAGAGCTCGTCTCCGGGGCGGACATGGTTTTCCTCACCGCCGGCATGGGCGGCGGCACCGGTACCGGCTCCATCCCGGTCATCGCCGAGATATCCAAGCACAGCGGCGCCCTGACCATCGCCGTGGTTACCAAGCCGTTCGGCTTCGAGGGCACCCACCGCATGGAGACCGCCGAGGACGGCATCGAGAGCCTGGTCGATAAGGTCGATACCCTGATTATCATCCCCAACGACCGCCTGCTGACCCTCTGCGACCACAAGACCGGCGTGGACAGCGCCTTCAAGCTGGCCGACGACGTGCTGCGGCACGGCGTGCAGGCCATTGCCGAGGTGATTACCACCCCCGGCGTCATCAACCTGGACTTCGCCGACGTGCGCGCCATCATGAAGGACGCCGGCCCGGCCTGGATGTCCATCGGCCGGGGCACCGGCCAGAACCGGGCGGTGGACGCCGCCAAGGAGGCCCTGGCCAGTCCCCTGCTGGACGTTTCCATCGAGGGTTCCACGGCCGTCCTCTTCAACGTCGTCGGCGATACCAACCTCACCCTGTTCGAGGTGAACCAGGCCGCCGACGTCATCAAGGCCGCCGTCGACCCGGACGCCAACATCATCTTCGGCGTGGCCCACGATGCCACCATGGATAACGAAGTCCGCATCACCCTCATCACCACCGGTTTCCAGGCCAAGCTGGGCATGGGCAGGGCCGGCGACGAGGAGGACGAGGTCACCCGGCTGCTCAAGGACATGAAGACCGAGGACGAGCTGGATATGCCCTCGTTCCTGCGCCGCCCCCTCTACAGTCACCGGCGGCACGCCCAACCCGCCAGCAAGATGGCGGAGGAGCCGCACAAGCAGCGCCACTTTATCTAGCGGCGCGGCGGGTGAGGCAGATGACCCGGGGAATAAAAAAATAGCATCATCAGCCCTCTTATAAGCATAAGGCTGCGGACGCCGGGGCGTCCGCAGCCGGCTTTTTAGCCCGGTTGACAAATTCCGGCCTATCTGGTTATCCTGTATCCGGTGGTTCCGGTGCCGATACCGGCCTCAATCCAGTAGTTACCCCCCGGGCGAAAAATGCGAGTTATCACGGGCAAGGCGAAGGGACACCGGCTGAAGTTCCCCACGGGAACGGCGACCCGTCCGGCGACCGACCTGGTACGCGGCGCCATCTTCGCCATGCTGGAAAACCTAACCGAGGACTGGTCGCGCGTCCTCGACCTTTTTTCCGGCAGCGGCGCCCTGGGCATCGAGGCGCTCAGCCGCGGGGCCGACTGGGTGGACTTTGTTGAAAGCGAGCCGCGGTGTTGTGGTATAATAAAGGAAAATCTGGCCGCGACCAGGCTGGCCGACCAGGCCCGCGTTTACTGCTGCGATGTCGCCAAAGCGCTCTCTCTGCTGAATAAGGAGTACAATATCATACTGATGGACCCGCCCTATGCCAACGCATCGATAGGTGATTTCATCACAAAACTGGCCGCCTCGCCCCTGGTCGGGTCACGGACAACCGTCGTCGTGACTCACTCCCCCCGCCGGCCCCTCGCCCCCGGCTACGCCGCCCTCACCATGATTAAAGAACACCGCCACGGCGACAGCTGCATCTCAATCTACCAGAAGGAGGCCGCATCTTGATTACCGCGCTCTATCCGGGCAGCTTCGACCCCATCACCAACGGGCACATCGATATCGCCGTCCGGGCCGCCAAGCTCTTCGATAAAATCGTCATCGGCATTTTCTCCACGCCGGAGAAGCGCCTCACCTTCACCCTGGAGGAGCGGGTGGACCTGGCCCGGCGGGCCGTCGTCGATATCCCCAAGGTGGAAGTGCAGCCCTACAGCAACATCACCGTGGACTTTGCCCGCGAAATCAACGCCCAGGTGCTGGTAAGGGGTCTGCGCATGAGCGCCGATTACGAGCGCGAGTTTGAGATGGCCATGCTCAATAAAAAGCTCAACTCGGGCCTGGACCTGGTCTGCTTCATGGCCAGCCAGGAGTACCAGTTCCTCTCCTCCAGCCTGATGAAAGAGGTCGCCAGCCTGGGAGGCGATATTTCCTCGCTGGTGCCCCCCCACGTCGCCGAGGCCCTGAGGGAAAAGGGCGTTAGTAAAAAGTAGTGCCACGCGGCAGGGATGCCCGTGCAACAAGTTTTCTGGGAAGTTTCAGGAGGTAAATTGAATGGCTTACATGATAACGGACGAGTGCATTAGCTGCGGCGCTTGCGAGCCGGAGTGCCCGGTAAGCGCCATCAGCGAGGGCGAGACCATCTACGTCATCGACCCCAACAAGTGCGTCGAGTGCGTGGGATATAACGATTCGCCCCAATGCGCCGAAATCTGCCCGGTCGACGCCCCCCAGCCAGACCCGGAACATCCCAAGAAATAGCCCGCATCCGCTGCCCGGCAATCGCGCCGCAAAGAAATAGCGCCAATCTTACCGCCTGTTGGGAGACAGGGAGGGTCGCCTTTCCCTTTACCACCGAGGACGGGCCGTTGGCGGCTAGTTGAAGAAGCCGCGCACCGAGTCGAACTCCTCGGGCAGCAGGCCCAGCGCCACCGGGAAGGTGTCCAGCAGGAAATTGGCCAGCGGCGAGGCCTGGATGGTGGCGCCGGGGCCGAGGAACTTGACCCACATCGCCATGGCCGCCCCGGCGAAGATGAAGCCCAGGATAAAGCCGAAAACGGCCCCGCCCAGCCGGTTGACCCAGCCCAGCAGCACCGCCGAGACCAGCTTTTTCAATACCATCGCCAGGACGGCGGCGATAACCATCACGCCGATGAAGATGATGGCGAAGGCCACCACCTTGGCGATGCCCTCGTTAGAGATAAAGCCCAGCACGCCGGCGAACGGCTGGTAGAGGCGGCCCGCCAGGATAATCCCGACGATGCCCCCCACGATGGTAAAGGCCGCCTTGATGAGGCCGGTCTTCAGCCCGATGGCGGTGGGGATGAGCATCAGCAGCAGCAGAACAATATCCAGCCAGTTCATCGTATCATCTCTCTCCGAATTGCACCCATTGTACTACCCGAAGTTCCGGGA
Organism: Dehalococcoidales bacterium; assembly: GCA_034430515.1. Classification (GTDB taxonomy): domain Bacteria; phylum Chloroflexota; class Dehalococcoidia; order Dehalococcoidales; family RBG-16-60-22; genus DAOUEH01. Next base: position 25,326 of record DAOUEP010000079.1, read on the forward strand.
GTCAATTTTGCTCCCCCAGCTCTTTAGCCCGCCGGTAGGCCGCCGCCACGGCCTG